>NVSF01000027.1 GCA_002401135.1 Zetaproteobacteria bacterium | reverse complement strand
GATATCCGTATCAGCCTTCACTTTGGGGTGTTCTTTGAAATCGGCACCGATCAAATCAGACAAGATATTCATGGAAATGATGTCAATATCACATTCCGTTTAGAAGGCTTGCAACAAGAAAACTTTGACCATCCTGAAATAGATATCCCAGAAATAAACAGAACACTTTGCTCGCGCGCTTTTTTGGACGAGATTGAAGACGAACTAGAGGACGAAGGCATGCAAGCCACATTGTGTGGCAAAGCCATACTCAAAGGTATTCAAAATCCCATGGAGGTCTTTCTCATTGAATCTTAATCGTATGAGACAAAAGACTTCTGGAAATTATGCGTGCAAACAGGGTTAACACATGATCATTCAAGCGTTCGGAATTACAGATACCGGATTACGCCGCAAGGCAAATGAGGATTCCATCCTCGTCAACGAAACTGAAAATATTTTTTTAGTCGCCGATGGTCTTGGCGGTCATGGTGCCGGAAACGTCGCCAGTGCTGTTGCTGTGGATGCTATTGAAGGCTTTGGCATTTTATCGCTTGCCTCCATAGGACCTATCCTTACCGTTTTGCTTACAGGGCAATGGGTGCAGTATAAAGTTAGGCGCAAACATCGAATCATGGATCAACAAGCCCAAGATAAACAGATAGAAGGAGAAGCAGCATGAGTGTTCAACATATCAATGTCTTAACGGATGCCTATTTGATAACATGTATCGTGCAGCGTGGTCGCGCCAAAGCTGTGCTTAAAGCGGCACAAGATGCAGGTGCACAAGGTGCAACCATTCATTATGGTCATGGTTWTGGKGTRCAAGARWTGCTTGGTGTRYTSTCTGTKGCSATYAATRCYGAAAAAGAAATCATCAAYATYCTYGTGCCCAGTGATTTGMGYGAYATGATTTTTGAAAAGATGTCGATTGCTGGGCATTTGGACACACCAGGCATGGGTATGATTTACCTCACCCGCGTTGAAAAGGCAGCCACTTATATCCCACAACATATCCTGAATGCTATTTCAGCCAGTGATGCGAAGAAAACCAATGTATAAACTCATCACTTGTATTGCAGATGAAGATAAAGCTCACGAAACCATTCAAAGCTTGGATGACAACTTTGGCATTCAAGCCTCGGTGAACCACTTTGCCCGTGGTTTAGGTAGAAGCTCTACGGCACAAGCCATGCAAGGTTTGGGGCAGCAAGTTGAAAAAATAACCTTCTCCGTACTTGTTTCAGCCCAACAGGTTGATGAATTGTTTGATTTTATTTACCAAACCTCTGGTTTACACCGCCCTCATGGTGGCATCATTTATGTGACTGCCGTCAAACAAGCCAATATCAGTCCAAACCTTGAGAAAGAGGTTACACTTGAATCATAGCCTAGGTATTCACATCAAACATATYGAAATCACGCAATACCTGAGAAATCTTTGGGTTGTACCCCTACTCATTGTGTTTGCGCAAAGTGTTATCCGCATTACCGATAACCCTTTAATCACCCATGTACCTGCTTGGTTATTCTTCTTTAACCCCATCATCTTTCTTACTATTTTCACATTTGCTGCATTTTGGGCGCATAAACCTATTCGATTAGCCATTCAAGAAGACACACATCAATCCTTAGAACAAGCCATGGCAACCTTACCCATGCGCGCAGTTCAAGGCTTTGGCATTGCAGGCTTGGCATCCGTAGTCTTTATTTTGGGCGTTATTTTCCTCACCTCGTTGTTCAACGACAGTGACTTTACCCCACGCATGTTTATCGCACTCATCCTTAGTGTGAGTTTTGGTTTGGGCGTACTTATTCCAGCAACTGCCGTGGCTTTAACCATGGCATGGATGGCAAAGACCAGAAAAAAATTATCCCTACAAAACTTATTTATCGGCGATTTGGAACATTTCCGAAGTTACCCGTGGATTATGCACTCTGCCAACCGCCCTTGGTTAATTTTTGGCATCACCAGCCTACTACCTGTGAGTATCTTGGCTTTATTCTCTTGGCTGATGCTGGGCTCAGATAGTGAAGTCGAACAACATTTCATTCTCATGCAAGCCATTGTTTTATTTTGTAATCTCATCTTTGGTGGTATGGCATTGGTATGGATTACCAGTCGCACGGTTCACCGTATCACCCGCGAACTTGCCACAGGTTTAAATTTTCTACGCCAAGGCAAGTTTGATGGGCATGTTGCAGTGATGATTGACGATGAGATGGGTGAACTAGCGCGTGGGTTAAACACTGCACTGGCTGGCTTGAAAGAACGCGACAGCCTCAAAGATTCATTGGCTATCGCCAGCGATATTCAAAAAGGATTGATGCCCAAAGGTGAACCCAACGTGCCGCATTATGCCATCGCTGGCTTTCAGCAAAGTTGTCATGCAGTTGGTGGTGACTACTTCGATTATATTGATAGACATGATGGCACAACATGGTTGGTGATTGCCGATGTTGCAGGTAAAGGTTATCCCGCCGCACTCACTGTTGCCAATCTGCAAGCCATGCTTCATGCCCTTGCCAAAGGTGAACACATTACACTGCTTGATGCCGCAACATACATTAATAAATCGCTCACCCAATCCTTGCAAGGTGGTCGTTTCGTCACCTTATTTATGGCGGAGCTGAATCATCATACGCATGAACTGCAATGGGTTAACGCAGGTCATATCCCACCGTTGTTATGGCATCAAGACAGCATACAACACCTTGAAGCCACATCACCACCATTGGGCATGTTGGATAACATCACACTGCATGTTGAAACCACACCCATAAGCCTTGGCGACACTTTATACGCTTGCACAGATGGTGTTACCGAAGCTAGAGATGCTGCTGGCGACATGTTTGGCGACAAAAATGTTGAAGCATGGTTTCAACTCAGGCATCAACTTGACCCAGCAGTGATGCCGTCATCTATGCTAGCATGTTTGGATGAGCAAGGGTTTCATACCCGAGATGATGATATCACCATGTTATGTTTCAAGCGGAGCGAGTAATGACTGAACACAACACACGAACTGAACACGATTCTATGGGTGAGATGCAAGTGCCTGAATCTGCCATGTATGGCGCAAGCACAGCCCGTGCTATACAAAACTTCCCTGTGTCCAACCTGAAATTCCCGCGTGTGTTTATCAAAGCATTGGGGCATATCAAAACATCCGCAGCTTTGGTTAACAGCGATTTGAGCAAGCTTGAAACAAACAAAGCAGCTTTGATTCAACAGGCATCCAAAGAAGTCGCAGAAGGATTATGGGATGAACACTTTGTTTTGGATATTTTCCAAACAGGTTCAGGCACATCGACCAATATGAATGCCAATGAAGTGATTGCATACCGCTGCAACCAACTAGACTCATCAGCTCAAATTCATCCCAATGATGATGTGAATATGGGGCAATCATCCAATGATGTCATTCCCACAGCTATTCATCTTGCTGCCAGCGATGTGTTGGTGCATCAACTTGTGCCAAACCTGCAACATTTGCATCAAGTGTTAATAGAAAAGGCAAACGAAACCAAAGCTGTGATGAAGATTGGACGCACCCATTTGATGGATGCAACACCCATCACATTGGGGCAAGAAATTTCAGCTTGGGCTAGGCAAATTGAATTGGGCATTGCCCGTTTGGAAAGTTGCTTACCACGCATCACCGAGCTTGCGCAAGGTGGTACAGCCGTGGGCACAGGTTTAAACACCCACCCCGAATTTGGCAAGCGCATGGCATTTTCTCTTTCTCAAAGTTATGACATTTCATTTAGCGAAGCCGTGAATCATTTTGAAGCCCAAGCCGCCCAAGATGCTGCCGTAGAATTATCAGGCACACTCAAAACTGTTGCCGTTTCTTTGCTGAAAATCGCCAATGATGTGCGCTTATTAAATATGGGACCTCGATGTGGAGTTGCTGAAATAGCCATACCTGCGGTGCAGCCTGGCTCATCCATCATGCCAGGCAAAGTGAACCCTGTGATTGCGGAGTCTATGGCGCAAGTGTGTGCACAAGTGATGGGTAATGATGCTACCATTACCTTTGCTGGTGCATCAGGATTGTTGGATTTAAACGTCATGCTACCTGTGATTGCCCACAACCTGCTTGAATCTGAAGAAATACTCGCCAATGCTAGCCTTATGTTTGCCGATAAATGTATTGCTGGCTTAGAAGCCAATGTTGAGAAGTGCGAACAACAAATTGAATGGAGCATGAGTATGGTCACTTCACTTGCGCCAATCATTGGCTATGAAAAGGCTTCAGCAATCGCAAAACAAGCAGTCAAAGAAGGGAAAACTGTGCGCGATATTTGTTTAGCAGATAAGCTTATGCCGCAAGATGAGCTGGATGCACTACTCGACCCAGCAACCATGTTATCACCCAAAGCATAAACTACTTGGCTTTAAACGACATCCAAATACCTAAAACAATGGCAGACCAACCCAGAAACCAAACATAAGTGTGTACAGGCTCGTGCCAAAGCAAACCAACAGTGATGCCGCCAGCCAAAACAAATAGCGTGGGCAAGAAAGACAGTGCCATACTTGATTTGGAAGGTCGGCGTAGCTTCTGCTCTAGGTTTGCCAAATGTTTATTAATATCTTCTGGCAAATTCATCCATGAGCGCGCGGCATGTTGTGTATCTTTWACCAACCTTTTTACTTTACCTTTAGGGCCTAAATACTCGACAGCCCAGTCAGCAATTAAAGGTTTAGCCAATTCCCAGATGTTAATATTTGGATACAGTTCACGTGTTACCCCTTCAATGACTACCATACTTTTTTGCAACAGCAAAAGCTGCGGCTGGGTTTCCATTTGAAAGCGTTCGGTGACTGCAAATAAATAAAACAGTAGCTCTGCAATCGAAATATCTTTGAGTGGGCGATTAAAAATCGGCACCGCAATTTCACGAAGTGCATCTTCAAAGGCTGAAACATCCGTATCGTATGGAACATAACCTGCCTCAATATGAACTTCGGCTGCGCGTTTGTAGTTTTGCTTTAAAAAAGCCAGCATCATATCCGCAAGGTAAACCCTACTTTGAATATCCAAACGCCCGACAATGCCAAAATCAACCAATTTAATATCGCCATTGGCTGCGACAAAGATATTACCTGGATGCAAGTCTGCATGAAAATAACCATGCACAAATACCATATGAAAAAACATATTCTGCAAATTTTTACATAAAGTGAATGGATCGTGCCCAGCTTGGATTAAAATATCCCGCTCATCAATGGGTGTGCCGTGAATACGTTCGGTGACCAACACGTCTTTATTGGTGAAATCCCAGAATATTTCTGGCACACCAATACCATCCAAATCTTTAATTTGATCAGCAAAGCGGCTGGCATGTGCGCCCTCTGAGCGAAGGTTAAGTTCACCCAAAATCGTCACRGCAAAYTCTTCAACCACACGTGGTGCTTTTAAGCGTTCATATTCAGGGAAATATTTATCAAACAAACCTGCCAGCATACGCAAAATAGCAAGGTCTGACTCAATCATTTTATCAATATTAGGGCGGCGCACTTTAACCGCCACTTCCTGACCATCATGCAAGGTTGCGAAGTGAACTTGGGCAATCGATGCTGCAGCCACTGGCTCTTGGTCAAAGCTTGCAAAAATATCCGTTAATGCTTGTTTCTTGTATGCTGTGTTCAACAAACCTTCTACAACATGAAAAGGCTCTGGTGGCACATGGTCTTGAAGCTTTTTAAGCTCCATAGCAACATCAAGTGGCAGCAAATCAACGCGGGTCGACAACATTTGCCCAAACTTGATAAAACTTGGACCTAACCGCTCCAAGGCAACACGAATTTGAACACCCAGCTCTTTGGGTTTGTATTCTTTGCTAAACAGGCTTAAAAACCAGATATAAGTGCTAAACAAGCGCAAGCGCATAGCAATGGCGGCTAGACCATGTGTTGCCAAAACATGAATAATAAAAAGTAACCTTATATTGCGCCTAAGACCTTTGAATTTCATACGTTTTCTTTGTTGCTTAGGCGTTCAAGTTTGTCCAGTTGACGCTGTAATTTGTTCACTTTCCGTGAAATAGATTCAACACCTGCCTGCCAAAGTTGAAGCCGCTCTGCCGATGGTGTGTCCATGCTTTTCAATGCATCATCAATAAGCTTGGTTGATGATTGCTGGACTTTCTTTTCAGCTTCAACCAAGGCATATGCTGCTTTGGCAACTTTGCTTCCAAAAAAATCACCAAAAGCGCGTCTTAACTCTAATTCCCAATCCAAATCTAATTTCTCTAATAGCTTTTGAAATAGCAGCATGGATTCAGAATCACCAGATAGCTTCAACACCTTCTGCATCACCAGTGCATCAGGGTCTTCTTTGGCAAAGCTTAGTCGTGCAAAACCAGTGGTGGTGGATTCAATTTTCACATCAGAGCGCTGCTTGGATGATGGATGAACCCAAACTGATCCTGATTTAAAACCGATGAACAAAATGGAACCCATGTCTTTAATAAACACACGGAAAACCTTACCTTCCAAGCTATCCAACACATCCTCGAATTTATCATTATCTTTGAAGAAGATTTGCAACACAGACCCTAAAACCACGCATTGCACAGGCACGGGAATCAAACGCAAGGGTAGAAACATCACACTCATACTTTGTAACCCCTATGCATAGCCACAACACCACCTGTCAAATTATCATGCCGCACCAAAGAGAAGCCAGCTTGAGTTATCCATTTAGAAAAACGAGCTTGGTCAGGAAATCGGCGAATGGATTCGACTAGGTATTGGTAAGAATCTTTATCACCCGTAATCATCTCACCCATTTTAGGAATCACATTAAATGAATACGCATCATAAACCACATCAAGTAGTGGAACCACAGGCTTAGAAAACTCCAAACACATAAATTGTCCACCAGGTTTCAAAACACGATAAAACTCAGCAAGCCCCGCAGGAACATTCACAAAATTACGGATACCAAAAGCAACCGTTAGCAAATCAAAGCTGTTGTCAGCAAAAGGGAGTTTTGTACCATCGGATTGAATGCAATCTGCTGTTTTGGGAAGTAAACCTTCATCCAAAATCCGCCTTGCACCTTCTTGAAGCATAGGGCCATTCAAATCGGTTAACACAACACGCGCTTCACGGTTTACCTTATTCAAAAGACCAATCGCAATGTCGCCAGAGCCAGCAGCGACATCCAAGGCAATACCACCTTTGGGCAACACAGCTTTTGCAATAAAGCTGCGCTTCCACAAGCGGTGCATACCAGCACTCATCGCATCATTCATGATGTCATATTTATAAGCGACAGAAGAGAAAACTTTCATCACCTTGCCTGCTTTTTCATCTGTATCCACAGCTTCAAAGCCAAAATGTGTTTGTTTAGCGTTATGCTTTGTGTCGCGGGGTGATGCTAGGGTTGTTTGTTCAGTCATGTGCGCAGCGTAACACTGAAATCGACACTTGTTGACTATTAATCTTTAGCCCTTAAAAGAACTCAGCTTGAAACGGGGACAGAAAAACCTGAATCTTCAGTCAAAGCAGTCGTATCTTCCAATTCCTCAATAGCCCATGCTGATTCATCAGCCAACAATGCTTTGACAAGTTGGCAGTTCATCGCGTGACCACTACGTTCGCCCTCAAAAGCACCAACAATAGGATAACCTACTAAGAATAAGTCGCCCACAGTATCGAGAACTTTATGCCGCGCACACTCATCGGCATAACGTAGACCACCTTCATTAAGTACGCCATATTTATCGAGCACCACTGCATTATCCATCGAGCCACCAAGTGCCAAACCTGCTTTTTGCAGTGCTTCAACTTCATGAATAAACCCAAAAGTGCGCGCCCGACTGACTTCACGCGCATAACCTTGGCGAGAAAAATCAAAGCTCACTTTACAATCACTAAGTAGTGGATGGGGGTAATCTAACAGATACGAAACTCTAAAACCTGATGCAGGATACAAAGCACATGACTTATTTTCTTCTTCAATACTTACTCTTTTCTTAATACGGAGAACTTTTTTAGCTTTATTCTGCTCAACAATACCTGCACATTGAATCAAGAAGATAAAGGGAGAAGCTGACCCATCCATCACAGGCACTTCAGCACCGTTGACTTCAATGCGCACATTATCAACGCCAAGACCTGCCAAAGCTGACATGATATGTTCAACCGTTGCAATGGTAGCTTCACCATGACCAATCGTGGTGCAAAGCCTTGTGTCTACAACAGAACTCACATGACCTCTAATTTCAACACCCAAATCAGAGCGCACAAAAACAATACCTGTATCAACCTCGGCAGGGTTTAGTACAAGCTCAATTTCTTTGCCCGAATGCAAACCAATTCCACTGCATCGAATCGCATGATCAAGTGTGCGTTGTTTAATCATGTGCAGCCTCCAAGGTTTCTAAAATTTATGTTCAAAAGGTATAAAGTGTTTATTAAGTAAGCGTTAAACAGTTGAAGTATAGATGTTTTTTTTCAGAAGTGAAGTATTAGTGATTTCTGATACATGGGTGCAGCTCAAGTCTATCGACTTTAACCTGCAATCAACTGTACAAGCTGCTGATAGAACGTCCGTCATAAATGCGCAATATAGCTTCGCCCATCAATGAACCAATGGATAGAATCCGAACTTTTCCTGTATCTAATATAGCTTGCGGTTGCGTGATACTATCGGTAATCACCATCTCGTGCATTTTTGATGCAGCTATACGCTCAGCCGCTGGCCCCGACAACACACCATGGGTTGCATACGCCGTAACTTTGCTTGCACCACGCTCCACCAATGCATCAGCTGCGCCACAAATCGTACCTGCAGTGTCCACAATGTCATCAATAAGGATGCAGTGTTTGCCTTCTATATCACCAATCACATTCATCACTTTGGCAACATTGGGGGCTGGGCGACGCTTGTCCACAATGGCAATATCCAAGTGCAACATCTTAGCCAAAGCACGCGCGCGAACCACACCACCCACATCGGGTGAAACCACAACCGTATTTTCAGGGCAAACGCCTGACTTCAAAATATCTTTTGAAAACAATGGTGCTGCAAAAATGTTATCCACGGGGATATTAAAAAAACCTTGGATTTGTGTGGCATGTAAATCCATGGTTAACACACGGGTCACACCGGCAGTTGTTAATAAATCTGCAACCAGTTTGGCTGAAATAGGTGTGCGMCCTGCRCTTTTYCTATCTTGYCTYGCATAACCAAAATAAGGAATMACAGCGCACATTTGGCGCGCAGATGCACGCTTGGCGGCATCAACTGCAATCAATAATTCCATTAAGTTGTCATTGGCAGGCACAGATGTGCTTTGCAAAAAGAAAACGTCTTTACCACGAATGGTTTCTTGATATTGAAGGAAGATTTCTCCATCAGAAAAGCGCTGGGTGTGCATTTCACCAGCAGGCATATCAAGATGTTTACAAACATCTTGCGTTAATTGCGGATTGGATGTTCCCGAAAATAGGCGAAACTTTTTATCACTCACCATCAGTAGAACACCTCCGTTCTAACTACATACAACATAAAAATGGCTGGGGCGGCAGGATTCGAACCTGCGCATGACGGGATCAAAACCCGCTGCCTTACCGCTTGGCTACGCCCCAATATTTTTCTCTAGCGGATGCTCTGGCAAGAATCTGCCTACATGCACCCATGACRCTAAACTTTTCTGCATTAAACTATCAGCCAGTTTTTGCGCATCTTCAGATGAWTGGCAAAKGGCWACACATGCWGAACCACTACCACTCATCCAAGCCCGAACCGATTGTTGCCGCATCATTRAAAGTAAATCTTTCAATGRTGGACACAAWRCAATGGCACTTTGTTCAAGGTCATTATAACCCAAATCRAAACCGCCATCATCCGAACGGGCGCGCACTTTAGCCGCACGACTTTCGTCCGTCAACGCATGAAAATAATTTTCATCAAAATAAGTAAATGCAGCAGCCGTCGGCACCCCTATTCCCGGCCATGCCAACACAATATTTTCATGCGGATAATCATGCGGATAATCAGATAACTGCTCACCAATGCCTTTAGCTAGGCTTGCCTTTCCATAAATAAAACATGGAATATCCGCACCAAARGGCGCTGCGAAATCAATCAACTCTTCTTTACTTTGATTCACCTGCCAAAGCTGATTGGCAACCATGAGTGCGGTTGCAGCATCCGAAGAGCCACCACCAAGCCCTGCTTGAGATGGAAGTTTTTTTTCAATAAAGACATCCAACCCTTGGCGAACATCAAACTTCTCAGTAAACTCAGCCAACACTTGATACACCAAGTTTTTCTGACCATTCAATGTTGAATCACTACATGTCACTTGCAACGTATCAGATAGCGATATGGTTAACTCATCACCCACATCAACATAAACAAAACTTGTGTCCAGCACATGAAGCCCATCATCGCGAACGTCTGTGATTGCCAAATGCAAGTTCACTTTCGCGGGCGCTGGGTATTTATTCATGAATAATCACGATGGCTCGTTTACCCTGTTTAAAATCCGTGATTTCTACGCGCCTAAATGTGTCTGACCATTTGATTTGTAAACGCGCATCATCCCAAGTGCCTTTCCACAATTGTTCATCCTTGGTTTGCATTGTCTTGGGGTACTGCCCCAAAAATATACGTGCCAGCGTCCAAGGCGGAAGTATCACGCCCATATCTTTAAGTTCTTGTTTGGAAAGACTCTCCCACGCCACTGTTTTGTCATTATCTCGCCAAAACATCACTTTATTCTTCCATTGCACAAACACAACGCGCCCTGAAAGGGCATGGGTAATGCGAAGGTTGCCTTGCTTTTCATTGGCCATCCAGTCCAACTCAACTTGAAAGCGATGTTTGGTGTCCATCACCAGCAAACGACCTGAAAACGTTGTGATTGGCTCAAATGTTGGCGCTGCTTCATGCTTTACACATGAAACAGTGAGTAAAACAAGCACAATGGCGAATACTTTTATCACTTCAACAAACCTTGGTTAATTTTTTGTTCCAAACTTTGCGGGTGTTCATGGTTCATCTCAATCGCTTTTTGCCATGATGCCTTCGCTTGCTCAGCTTCACCTTGCTGCCAATAAATATCACCCAAATGCTCAAGCATCACTGAATCACTAGGGACAGTCGAAACGGCTTTTAGCTGCACTTCCAAAGCCTTATCATACATCCTTTGCTTATAAAACACCCAAGCCAAAGAATCTAAATAATACCCATCATTGGGTCTTGTTGTTAGTGCTTTTTCAACCATTCGTCTTGCATCTTCTAGGCGAATGTCTCGTTCAGCCAAGCTGTATCCATAAAAATTTAGCGCTTCCGCATCATTGGGGAACCTGTTTAAAATCTGCTCCAATGCTCCATCCAACGCTTCAAATTGACCCAACTTCTCAAAAGAAACAGCGCGGTTAAACAATAATGTTTGCGAAAAACCCAAGTCTACTGCTTTATCTGATTCACGGATAACATCCTGATAACGCTTCTGCTGCAAGCGCAAGCCCGACAAGCTTTCATACACTTCCATTTCATGTGGGTAGCTTCTTTTAAGCCGCAAAAGACGTTGTTCAGCATCTTTATATTCTTTCAAAGTTATGGCAATACTCGCCAACCTCAACTGCGCATCCAAATATAAGCTATGCTCCGTCAGAAGCTTTTCGTATTCAGGCGTAGCCAGTTTCCACTGGTGCGATGCCTCCAAGCTTGCGCCATAATAAAAGGTCGCGACCGCCAAACGCTCGCCCATCTTATTGTTTGCACCTTGCATGGTGAGCTGTGTTGTTGCTTGTTTGAAATAATCTCGCGCCTCAGGAAAATCCTGCTGTTGATAATGAAGTTTTCCCAGTGATACCAAAACATCTGCATCTGCAGCAGTGAGCGGCACCAGCTTTTCATACACTGCAATGGCAGCACTAACGCGATTTTGGCGCACATAAATACCTGCAAGCATTTGATAGGATTGCACGGCAGTGTCTTCATGGGTATCAATAAACAATTGAAGCAATGCCTCTGCCTTGATGCCAGACCCTTGTTTTTCTGCCAAATGTGCACGCTGCAACACAATATCTTCATGTTCAGGATAGTCGCGCTGCATGGTTGCTAACGTTGTATCTGCATTTTTAAATGCACCTTGTTGCAAGTAGAGTTGTACTTGCAACTGTTGCAACCGTTTATCCTTGCTCAAGGCTATACCTTGCTCAATAATACGTTGTGCCAGACTGTATGATTGATTAATCGCATACAAACGCGCAAGCAATAACCGAATTTCAATGCGCTCAGGCTTCTCGCTTAATAAATCTTCTAAAATAACAGACGCTTGCTCAATATCACCATTGGCAATCAAGCTTCGCGCATACAGTTGTTGATATTGCAGCGCCTCATCATCCACCAACTGAGTACGCACAGCTTCTGGCATGGCTTCTATATAAGACTTAGCTTCAGACTTCTTCTTTTGTCCACCAGCAAGCAATAAATCCACCAATTCAAACCTTGGTGTTACCGCATCAGGCTCTTTTTTGACCAATGCTTTGAGAAAACGCACCGCCAGTGTTGGCTGACCTTGATGCAAGGCTTGTTGCGCTGACAAATAAAGAAACTGAACGTCCATTTTTTCAAGCACAATGGGTGTTTGGGCTTTGACATTTTTTACATGTGATGGTGAATTTTTTTTATTATTTTCTTGCATTTTGGGTGCTGAAGAACAACCAGCAACAAACACAAAAACACAACAGTAAGCAGCAAACCTAAATATCATGGTCAAAGCATGAATGGTTATGTGTGATGTGGCAACTTTTGAAACTTCCCGCCCATTTGCGCATCATCCGTCAACACCCAGCAATGCACTTCAACAACCTGACCTTGAACAACGCTAACAATCGGATAAACAAAACCTTCCCATGCACTGCTCAAATCAGTAGGTGATGGTTTGGCAGGGCAATCGGGGTGAGAATGAAACACGCCAATGATTTCTTGACCCGTGCCTCTAAGCTCTGAATCAATGGCTTGATAACCCGCAGGGTCTAACTGAAATCTATCGGCTGCCCGCTCTTGGTTGATATTTTCCACTTGACGAACTTCGATGACCTGCCAGCCCTCTGCATTTGCAGTGCCAACAAGCAAGCCACAAACTTCATCAGGATAACCCGTTGCCGCAATATCTTGCATGTTTTGCAAAGCAGAAGCCGCAAAGACACAGTGTTGCGAGCTATCTTGGCTTGCCAACACTTCTAAGTAGGCTTCACTGCGAAAGCGCTCTGGTACGGGAATTTCAATAGCAGGCATCTATAAAACCTTAGAAAATTGTTTCTTGTTTGTTTTTTTGCGTAAATGTTCATCAAACACCATCGCAACATTACGAATCATCAGCCGCCCAGCAGGCAGTACGGTTAAAGAGTGCTCTGAAAGCGTTAATAAACCATCGACCTGCATAGCATTCAAATCTTCTAAAGAATCTGCGAAGTGCTGTTTAAAATTGATGCCAAAGTCTGATTCAAACATGGTGAAGTCCAGTGCAAAATCACACATCAAACGCATGATGACAGCACGCCTTAAATGGTCCTCATCGGATAATGTATACCCACGAAAAACTGCCAGACCATCTTGTTCAATCGCAGCTTGATAGGCATCCATTTCTTTTTTGTTTTGAAAGAAACTACCACCCACATAACCAATAGAGGTCAGCCCTAAACCAATCAAGTCACAATCGGCTTGTGTAGAATAACCTTGAAAATTTCGATACAACTTACCTTGCTGTTGAGCAATCGTCAGCTCATCATTGGGTTTTGCAAAATGATCCATGCCAATAAACACATAACCCGCATCAATCAACTTGTTGATACTATGCTCAAGAATATTCAGTTTTTCTTGAGGGCTAGGCATCGCCGATTCATCAATGCGACGTTGCGGCATGAACATCTCAGGTAAATGTGCATAATTAAACAAGGCTATTCTGTCGGGGCTAAATTCAATAATTTGGTCTAAGGTTACATCGAATGTTTGTACAGTTTGATGCGGTAAACCATACATCAAATCAATATTCATCGACTTAAAACCTTCACGCCGTGCATCATTGAGTACATTTAAGGTCACTTCTTTACTTTGAATGCGATTGACAGACTTTTGTACCACGGGGTCAAAGTCTTGTACCCCCATGCTCATGCGGTTAAAGCCTACATCTCTCAGTGTTTTGACGGTTTCAGGCGTGCATTCTCTGGGGTCCATTTCAATGCTATATTCAGCATCTTCATCAGCCACAAACTGAAAACATTCACGCAACTTACCCATCAATGCTCTGATTTGTTTGTCATTTAAGAATGTTGGTGTACCTCCACCAAAGTGAAGTTGCGTCACAGGGCGATGTTTACCGACCAAGTCGGCAACCGCATCAATCTCTTTAAATAACAAGTCTAAATAAGGCTGTGCCTTATCATATTGTTTGGTGACAATTTTATTGCAGCCACAGTAATAACACACTGTATTGCAAAAAGGGATATGGATATACAGTGAAAGTGGTGCTTTATCATGTGCAACACGTTTTAAAGTGTCGGTATACACCGAGCAACCAATACCATCATGAAACATAGGTGCAGTCGGGTATGATGTGTAGCGTGGGCCTGCTTTATCATGTTTCTTGATCAGGTTTAAATCAAAAAGGTCAGCACCGCCCAAGTGGGCAGTGCTTTCATTGTTCGTTGTCATTTTATTTTGTTTCTTTTCTCAAATATGCGATGATATTTTGTGTTTCATCTTCTGAAAGTTTGGCAACTTTTTTACCTGCGCGATCAACATGACGACCATGACGAATACGTAAATCCAACAAATAATCACTCATATCTGTTAGCTTCATTGTACGCGCTCGATTACCTCCAAGTTTAATCGCGGAGGGTGAACTATGACAAGATTTGCACGTTGAAGAGAATAATGCTGCGCCTTTTTTAGTGTCCGCTTTAAAGCGTAATTCATGCACATAATAAGCAACATCTTCAATGTCTGGATTAGTTAACTGATGCCGTTTACTTGTCATTTTCGTACCTATACGACCGTAACGCATGGTATGCACCGTATCTTTCAAGTTCAAGTTGGAATAAACAAGGTTTTTTGCACCCATGCCCGTTTTAGCACGTCCGTCAAAGCCATGGCATGTTGCACATACTTGCTCAAAACGTTTTTTACCATTTGCCATATTGATTTTACGTTTAAACGTGAAAACATAATCAATCACATCTTCAATCCCAGCAGCATCCAAGTCATAACGTTTGGGAACCATTGCCGTACCACGAATACCATAAGCAATGATGCGCCTTAACTCATCACGATCAACGACCTCTGCCAAAGCAGTTAAATCTCTCGCTGGAAAAGGTTTGAGTTTCATGCCCATCTGAGAAACCTTCCCATCCGCACCATGGCAAGATGCACAGTTTTGCTCATATAATGCTTTACCATGCATCTCAGATGCAATGGCAGTGCTTGAAAGCAATACCACACAACCCATAGCCAACACCGTTTTCTTTAACATACTCCCTCCCGAATATATTGTAATAACCCGTTATATATCTGTTTTTTGAGCTTGAATATATATCACCAAGCTATCAATTTCTTCAGCGGAAAGCTTATGCCCAAACTTAGGCATACGTTTTACTCCACTTGTAATGGCAGAGCGTAACTGTTCTGCATCAGAATTCATAGCTTTCACCGCAGTACCAATTTTTTTCTTATCTAAGGCATGACACATTTTGCATTTTTGACTGAATATTTTAGCACCGTCTGGCATATCCGATGCTATACTTAGCTGAGAAGAAAAAGTAATCACCATAGTTAGCCCAATTGTTTTTAATAATCTATTCATTTATTTCTCCTTTTTTATCACCTTTTAAGAACCACATTTGATAACCTGACAGTAAGATTTGCAACCACAATGACAAACCCATCAAGCCCCCAGAAATCACTACTACATAAGCAAAACCAGGAACGACTTTGGTCACATACCAAGCCATAATATCAATAATAATCGCCACAAACGGGATAACTACGGCAATACGCTTCCATAACACAGGCATTTCGCATAATAAAAATATTCTCCCTATTTATCAGTCTTCTGAATCTCTTAGTATTGTAAACACTTATGCTTCTGATGATTATTTTGCTATTTTAGGAAATGGAGCTTCAATGCAAAATACAGATTTATTAAATATTGGTATTGGAAGATTAGTAGTGACAAATTTAGCTGAGGCTAATGAAAT
>NVSF01000026.1 GCA_002401135.1 Zetaproteobacteria bacterium | reverse complement strand
CGACGAACCCGGCGCTTCGGCAACTCAACGGCTTCAGGCCTGTGTCGCTCGAAGTTCAAGCCAAAGGACAGTCGCGAAGAGAGCGCCCGGAACTCCCGTTCCATGTCAGCGCCAAGTTGCGGGTCCTTGGCTTTGGCCTTTGCAATTAGTTCAGTTAATCGGGACACAAGCTCTCCTTAGAATATGTATCTGTGATGATAGCGAGTTGATTCTCTCCCTGTATCCGTCAGCTTGTGTATCCGCGGTACAAACTGCTGCTTTCTCAAGAAGATCACAACATTTTGGCATTGTGGATAACTGGATTCGCGGTATTCGCGATAACTTCCATTATCATCAAAAAGATTTTGAGGGGCTGTCAGAACAAGAGGTTTCTGATAAAATGACTGAACTTAATGTGATGAAACAAGTTGAAAATTTATCGCATACTCGCATTGTACAAAATGCTTGGGAGAAAGGTCGCCCACTGACAATTCATGGCTGGGTTTATCGCTTGGGCACAGGAATCATTCATGACTTAAAGGTGTCTCGCAATCAGTCGGATGACATCGAACCCATCTTTCGCTCCGTTCCGCGCCTTTAAATATGACCAACAGTTTGATTCCCATCGCTTTTCCGCTTACGCCACGGATGCAAGCTTTCATCGAGCTTAGGGATGCGCTGCGCGTGCTTAACCGAGCACAACGCGACCACTCACCTTATGCTTGGCTGGCGGCAACCAAAGAAGTTTCTGATATGTTGCTCGGCGAAGGGAATAAGAAACCCGTTATCCCAACGATACTGAGTTTATTCCACACCATGGGCAAACATTTCAAGGAGCTTGCCGAAAAACATCCCGACTACAAAGACAATCTCATACAAGCAACAAACAAATTAGCAGAGCAAGCTGAAAGTATTCGCCAAGCTTTGCCTAAACTTTTGCCTTTCCTGCAATCTGATGCACTACTCACGGCATATTCCGACCTTATTCGCA
Source organism: Zetaproteobacteria bacterium (assembly GCA_002401135.1). Classification (GTDB taxonomy): domain Bacteria; phylum Pseudomonadota; class Zetaproteobacteria; order Mariprofundales; family Mariprofundaceae; genus Ghiorsea. The sequence continues at coordinate 15,467 of NVSF01000026.1, read as the reverse complement.
AACAAGACCCGCTTGGAAACAGATGTACTTTACCCCAAACCATTCAATTTTTATGGCACAATGAATCCCAACATACACAAGCCGTCTTTGACTTCCTTGAACCTATTGCACAAGCCATCGAAAGCCTCAATGAAATGTTACATGCCCATGTGCCTTGGGAACAAAGAATTGCAAAACAAGGCACTGACCAAATTACACTACCTGCCCAAGATGATATTGGATTATTAATTATCGGTATGCCTCAGGATGTTCTTACACAAGGCATTTTACCTTCATGCTCAGSWKYMMKKTMMMWWMWWSKYCWKAKRWWTSWSMRYKRKSMWGMTKKAAMRSCTGCTGAAGACCTGACCCAGGACCAACCCTACGCTTTAATGATGGTACCTATTTCATGAGTAAAGCAATCGTTGTTAAGTGCCCTATTTGTAGGTCTTTGGTCAAGCGTGATAATGATTCTTTTCCTTTTTGCAGTGACCGCTGTAAAACCAACGACCTCGGAAAATGGGCAAGTGGTGGATACAGTATTCCCGATAACAATGAGAATTTTGATGACTACGATGACAATGAACATAAGGTGATCCATTGAACGAGCAGCAACAAACACCCCATAACCATCTAAAACGTGCTTACATCCTTATCCATATTGTCCTGTTTTTACCCGTACTGTTATGGCCTTTACCCATCGTTATTTTTGGTAACCCCATGCTCGCAGATAGGTTGTTTCCAACTTGGATGTTATGTGTTGCAGTACAACTTATGGTGACTGTGGGYATGGACAGCATGCTTTACCGCGTTTCAAGTTTTAAACAGGGCATCGACACCGCACTTTGGGTATCACTGTTTGCAATTTTTACTATATCCACCTTACAAAGGCATGAGTCTGCATGGTTATTTGGTGTTTTATTTTTAATTCACTCTTTTCGTGCTGCTTATCCCCTTCTCAAAGCACAGCCATCCGCAAATCATTGGTGGTTATCTTTAGCGTGGCTTAGAGACATAACCACTACCTTTATCATTTTTTTCTGGTTAAATATCAACGCATCAGGTTGGTAATCGATTTGTCGTCAGCTTGTTTTTGCTCATCTAAAATACGGAAAAAAACAGTTTCCAATGATACAGATGATTTCACACTGATGATTTTACCGCCACCTGCATTTAATCGTGTTATCCAGCTTGGCATGTCTTGTTGTGAAATATCAACTTCAAACTCGCCAACCCGAAGCGGTTTACCCTCTGACATAGWKSCTKARCYANGYSTGMKNACKAWYKCMAMMKCSGNCSGCWTGWWYYNNTRTWRYRTCWTGAGSNGKAMCSWKYGSTTAKYAACKCYMNNCAYTWYWMATAAAACCGAAACGGTCTGCTATGCGCTCTACATCGTGAAGCACATGAGAGGTGAAAAACATTGCACCACCTTCATTTTTATATGCTTCAAGAATATCAATCACATCCTTTCTGCCAACAGGGTCAAGCCCTGACAACGGCTCATCAAGCACCAATAGTTTAGGGGATACAACCATTGCATGTGCCAAAGCAACACGTTGCACATTTCCTTTGGATAATTGACGGATACGTCGCTTAGCATACGCATCAATAGAAAAACGCTCCAACCAATACATGCACCATTTTTCTTCATCTTTTCGCTGTATGCCATACATTCTTAATGCCATCTTCAGAATATCTAACGGTGTAAATTGGTCATACAAAGCTGGAGACTCTGGTAAATAAGCAACACCTCGCCGGGACTCAGGGTTTCTAGCATTCACACCATAAATTCGTGCTTCACCATCATAATCACGGATAATATCCAATATGACTTTAATCGTGGTCGATTTCCCTGCGCCATTAGGACCAACAAAGCCAAAAATTTCACCCTGATTAATCTCTAATGACACATCACGAAGTGCATCCACACTCTGTTTTTTGTTTTTATATTTTTTACAAATCGATTTCAATTCAAGTGCAGCTTTCATATATTATCCTATTCCTGAACTTTAAGTTGTTTCAAGTGAAATGAACGTTCTCGAAATTCGTAACCCAATTTCAAGGGGTCTTCGGGAATCTTTTCTAAAAAACCTTGTTTCAATAATTCATAGGGGTCAACAAGTGTATGTCCAAGTTTATCTTCATAAGCTTTTTGTGCTGCCATCAAAATTAATAGACCTTCCAACCGAACCACGCGCTGATTCAGCATTTCTTTCAGATCAGGGTCTCTAGCCTGATTTCGTTCATGTTGAAGAATTTTTAGTGCTTTTTTGGTATTTTTAACACGGTCTAACCCGACCATGGTCGCATACGTGCGAAAGGCAGCGGCATTTGCACCAGACCTTTGTGCAGCAATCTCTAACGCACGTTGTGCTTCTTCAACATCTTGTCGAAAGAAGTTTTGATTAAAGGCATAGAAGAACGGCGGCCATTCATCCCATATTCGACAATGTGTCGCATTACGCAGTAGCTCAAGTCCTTGGTCTACAGACCCTCCCCAGCTAAGTGAAGCATTACCAAACCAATAGTTATCTTCATGGCAGGGGTTGAGTAATGATGCTACTTTGTGGGCTCGTAGGCGAAAGTTCTGTGTATCTAAAGTCGTGAGGTTTGCCGATGCGCGAATAGCCTCAATATTAGCCGCTAGAAAGCGATCACCAGCGTAAGTAAAAACTTGAACGGGTGCTGCGATAACAATTTCTGATAAGTTTTTATGTTTCGGTATCGTAGTTGGTTCATGTATGGCTATAATCGACCAATAAAACACAGCCGAGCACAAAGTGACTATAGATACAATGCGGCTGCCCATGATTTAATTAAATTCGCGTTTATTTAAAACCCATGCCGCCAAACCCAACACTGCCACAGCATAAGTCAAAGTTGCTGCCAAAAGAAAAAACCAGTCCGATGGCAAGAATATCATTTTGTCATAAAGCGCAATCATGCGTACATCAAGGCGACCAAGGTCGGGTAAGATATAGGCAATCAGCCCTAACGAATCTTGATACAACTGAGGGTCAACATGTTCTGCAACCGTGTAAGGGTTGCCGCGAAGAAGTTCAATAATTGGCGTATAACTACGCGCAATGATGGTAAATCCTATCGTACCAATAAGCACAAAGCTGGGTGTGGTGGCACTCATCGCTAAAAAACTCGCAATCACGACCACAACCAGCAAGTCTACAGCTCCAAATAACATCGTAATAAAATACGGTAAACCAAAGCCAACAGGTGTGGCTTGTTGGTATGTACTGCCCACGTACATCGAAATAACAACCAGTACCAAAGCTGATNTAATATAAAATGTTAAACAAACAAGGAAGATGGTCGACACTCTTGCAAGAAACCAAGTCGTTCGGCTACTGGGAAAAGTAAGTGATGTAAGGTACAACTTTTTATCAAACTCTCTACTAAACATTTCTTGGGCAAGTATGACAACCAGTAAAGGGAAACTCAAACGGATGATAGAGATGCCCACATCAAGTGAAACTGTGGCAAGCTGGCGGGCGCTGAATTCAACCACCAAAAATACAATAAGAATGAGCGCTGCCAAAAAATAAGACATGGTGATATGTATTTTAGATTTCCAAGAAAGCGACATAGCAAGAATCAAATTACGCGTAAACAAAGTGTAGTTCATCTCTCCTAACCTCCTGTAAACAAAAAAACAGGGGCACCAAGGCCCCCGCTTCTTGRWRWKWAKWSRYWATKKWWTSRRSAMMGWWRAASARRGTTWKKSYYRYGRTTKKARSAMMRWSAMAWMMSGCKGCACCGCCAGCTCCACTAAGTGGAATTGTAGAAATACTACCACCATTGGTACTGCCGCCAAAAGCAACGCGACCAGTCACATCAACCGCTTCCCCCTCCGATGCAGGAGTGTAGTTAAAAATACCTGAATTAGGGCCAGTTTCAAGACAAGTACCCGCACAGCCAGTTGGTGTCGCCGCACCAGCACCATCACATGATGTGCATCCCACACTTCTTGTGTTGGTACTACCACCTGAATGGCAAGCAGCACCAAATGCTAGGTTGGAGGCTGCAGTACAGCCCCAAGCCGCTGTAACGTCTTTAGAAGCGTTCAAAGTCGCATCTTGGCTCAAAATAGCACATTGACCAGCACCATTGCCAGCTTGCACAACACTTGACCCTGCTCCAAAAGACACGGCTGCTGCAAATACATTCGCAGACAATCCTAAACTCAGCGTGGCAATCACCACTAAAATTATTTTTTTCATATCAAATCTCCTTTATTTTCTTTCTAATTATTTTTGTAGTGCAGTCAATGCAGTTACAATATTACGTGCATCAGAAGTTGCAGCACCATCATTGGCGCGCGCTCTAAAGTCTGAAAATTGAGGAATCGCAATAGATGCAAGAATACCAATAATTGCAACAACGATCATCAATTCGATCAGTGTAAAACCTTTTTGTTTAGATTTAACTTTCATAAAATCAATCTCCCTTTTAATATTTTCTAATATGTAACAACTATGAAACATGTTAGCTATGACTATAGATACTTAATAAAGCAATGCTGATGCCAAACAGAATGAAGGTATTTAACACCTCAAACATGGATAGTGACATTAAATGTCACTATTTGTGCGCATTAAGTGTCACTTTTATTCTCATCAGGCTCCATATATTTCGCCATATATAAGCTTTGCCCAATAATAAACACCACCGTTAACCCCATTAGCCCGAACATTTTGAAGTTCACCCAAGTATCCGTATCATAATTATAAACTACATAGAGGTTAAGAAAACCAAGGAAAGTAAAAAAGACAGCCCAAGCCACATTTAACTTCATCCACACATGTTGCGGCAGACTAACTTGACCACCCAACATGCGTTGAATGATGTTTTGTTTGCCAATCCACATACTACCTAAGAACACCACTGCAAATATCCAGTTGATAATGGATGGTTTCCATTTGATAAACATTTCATCATGCAAAAACAGTGTCAGCCCACCAAATGCAGCCACCAACACAAGTGTAATCACATGACTTTTCTCAAACTTGCCTGTCCACAAACGCACACCCACCGTTTGTACCGCACAAGCAATAATCAACACCGCCGTTGCCACATAAATATCTTCCATCTTGTAGACGATAAAAAACAACGCCACAGGTAAAAAATCAATCAACATTTTCATATTTTCATCTTCCTTTTTTTCTTTCTTGTCGTCATTCCCGCGAAGGCGGGAATCTATGTTTGATAAATAGATTCCCGCCTTCGCGGGAATGACGTATTATTTTTTTTATTTCCTTTTTATTAACTCATTAAAAGCCTGTATAGCTTAGGTGTTTTTGAGCGAGCCAAGGCAAAAATAATAGCTAAACCCGCAGTTTGCTTTCTGCAAATGAGGGTGAAAGTTTTATTTTTAACACAGGTGCAGCCGAAAACAACTGGCTAGACAGGCTTTTACGATGGAATACCTTGCCTTGCCAACTCATCCGCTTTATCATTACCTTCATCACCTGAATGACCTTTCACCCATTGCCAATCGACATCATGCTTTTGATTTAAGGCATCCAATGCTTCCCACAGCTCTCGATTTGCCACGGGTTCTTTTTTACTATTTTTCCAACCTTTCTTCTTCCAACCATGAATCCAGTCGGTAATGCCATTCAGTACATACTTCGAATCCGTGACAATGGTAATCGAACTTGGTTGCTTCAGTGCCTTAAGCGCTTCAATGGCTGCCTGAAGCTCCATGCGTTGGTTGGTGGTATGCTTTTCACCACCACACAATTCTTTTTCATGATTACCAGCCCGCAACCATACACCCCAACCACCAGGGCCAGGGTTACCCGAACATGCACCATCGGTATAAGCTACAATTTCATGCGACATAAATCTGACCATATTTTGAACCGCAGAGGTCACAGAGGTTCGCAGAGGGAAATAAACTTACCTTATAAAACTTTGCGTAACTTTGCGTAACTCTGCGGTTCAAAAAAACCATAAAATCAAACCCCACTGTATTGTGCATGAACTTCTCTTGCGTGCATATTGGGAAGTTTATTCAGTGCCGCAATTAATGCTTTGGCGGANGCCACCACAATATCCGTGTCCGAGCCTTGCGCATTCACAATTCTGTCACCATCTTGCAATCGCACAGTCACTTCGCCTTGGGCATCCGTGCCTGCTGTAATCGCATTCACTGAATACAACAACAACTTACCATTGGGCTCAACCATAGATTTAATCGCTCTGAATGCTGCATCTACAGGACCATCACCTTTGGCAGTGGCTTCAAATATTTCACCATCAATATCCAAAGTTACGGATGCCACAGGTGTATCTTGTGTGCCCGATGCCACATGCAAACCAACAAGTTTGACGTGCTCCGTGTTGATTTCAGCATCTTCGTTCAAAATGGCTTGTAAATCTTCATCAAAAATATCTTTTTTCTTGTCTGCCAACGCTTTAAAGCGTGTAAACACGGCAACCAACTGTTCATCATCAAGCGCAACACCCAACTCAACATATCGTGCTTTTAATGCCGCACGCCCTGAATGTTTGCCCAATACCATGCGATTGGTATTCCAACCCACCGATTCAGGAGTCATGATTTCATAAGTTTTTTTATGTTTTAACATGCCATCCTGATGAATGCCCGATTCATGGGCAAATGCATTCGCCCCCACAATCGCTTTATTGGCTTGGATGGGCATACCTGTGATTTGTGAAACCAACTTAGATGTTGCCACGATTTTGGTGGWATCAATGCCTGTATCAATGGCATATCGGTCAGCACGTGTTTTCAAAATCATCACGATTTCTTCCAACGCTGCATTACCAGCCCGCTCACCCAAACCATTGATAGTGCATTCCACTTGCCTTGCACCATTTTCCACAGCAGCCAATGAGTTAGCAACCGCCAAACCCAAGTCATTATGGCAATGAACAGAAAATATTGCTTTATCTGCATTGGGGACACGCTCACGCAACAATTTAATCTTACGCCCAAATTCATCAGGAGTCATGTATCCCACWGTGTCTGGAATATTGATGACTGATGCGCCTGCATCAATCACTTTCTCCACAATGCGGCATAAAAAGTCATCRWCMRWAYRSSYYKCRTMTTCRRYHKMRRRSTMKWCMTTBGCSACYWMRTTKCSSRYWTSWYKRAMSKMWSCAWCRGMKMSMKMCACTACTTCATCAGGGCTCATGCGCAACTTCGCTTCCATGTGAATAGGGCTGGTGGCGATGAAGGTGTGAATACGTCCTCTATCGCCTGCAGGTTTAATCGCTTCTGCCACACCATCAATATCTTTAGGATGCGCGCGAGCAAGACCTGCAATGATAGCATCAGGCACTTCGGCTGCGATGCGATTGACCGCTGTAAAGTCATCGGGCGATGCCACAGGGAAACCTGCTTCAATCACATCCACACCCAAAGCCGCAAGCGCATGGGCAATACGCAATTTTTCTTCAATATTCATCGAACAACCTGGTGATTGCTCGCCATCACGTAATGTTGTATCAAAAATATATAAACGGTCAGACAYGWTAAACTCCTCAAACTATCCAAACAACCTAAAAACAAAAAAGCCACGGGGATGACCGTGGCTCGAATCTTCAAACACTAAATAAAATCTTTCTTATTTAGTCCGTATACGAGCCAACGCGGCACAGTTGAGTGTGTCGATTTTTAAGAGCAGGTACAGGTTACAACATTTCATGATGCGGAGTATGCGCTGATTTAATCGGTATTGTCAACGTCATCTTGTTTTGGCGATTGTTTTACTGACTGTTTCGCTTTGGCACGCGCCAAACGTTTTTTCAAGCGCAACCTTGCTGTTTTCTGCCCCTGCCACACGCTCATGATAGGACCATGCACACAGTAGGCTAAGAACACAAAGAACAATACTCGATGTGGGTCAAGCACAAGCAAAACTGCCGCTGCCAAAATACCTACTAACACAGCAAACGAACGCTTTTGTTTTAAATCAATGTCTTTGCCCGACAAGAAACGGACATTACTCACCAAAAGCCATGCCAAAACAATGCTAAGAATCAACCAAAGACCACTGGATGGAGTGGCCTGGAATGATTCATAAAACAACACACCTGATGCCATAAAAATAGCCAAGGCTGGTGTGGGTAAACCTTGAAAATATCGTTTTTCTTGGCTCGCAAGTTGCACATTAAATCTTGCCAGACGCAGTGCCGAACCTGCTACAATAAGAAAAGCTGCCAACCAACCCAATTTGTCATAAGGTGTTAATGCCCAGAGGTAGACAAGAACAGCAGGTGCAACACCAAACGACACCATATCTGCCAAAGAATCAAGCTCTGCACCAAATGCAGTYTCWGCRTTYAAAAGGCGGGCTACRCGACCRTCCAGCATATCRAARATAGCAGCACCAATAATTGCCCACGCCGCAGACTCATAGTTGCCCTGAATAGAGCTGACCAAAGAGAAAAAACCACAAAGCAAACCCAGCAAGGTAAACATACTTGGAAGGATATAAATACCACGGCTTTTGATGGTATGCACTGGGCGGCTTTTTGTATCTTCCATAAGTTAAGCAACCACCTTTTGACACGCTACAATACATCTGGTTAACAAAGCATATCCTGTGATGAAAGAATCATCACAAGGTGTMATGGATAAAGCACCACGCGCACACCCTTGAGTTGGATTRGCAGATRRAKATGYTKRGTTAATCATGAGGCAAAGCCTACGAATAAAGTTTTAACAAGCAACGCATAGTCAATAAACATCTAATTTATTTCACTGTTTTAAGGTATGCAATCAAGTCATCCGCTTTTTTGCCTTTGATTCTTTGTGATGCCATTTTTGTTTTTTTGCCCGYTGCTTTGGCAATACCCTTTGAGTCTTTCAACCAATCCCTAAGACTTGTTTCATCCCAAACACCGCTGGCAATTTGTAAATATGAACCATACTTGTAGCCCTCTACCGCACCTTTAGGCGCACCAACAATAGCAAACAAATTGGGCCCTACTTTTTTCCTGCCACCCACCTCAAAGCTATGACAAGACRTACATTTTTTAGCCACTTTTTTTCCTGCAACCGCATCACCCAAGCTTCCTTTAAGCATCATGCCTTGTTTGGGTGGGTTTTTAGGCTCACTACGAATGTCACCTTTGCCTTGCGTTGGTGGCGCGATGACTTTTRCAGGTGTTGCAACAGGTTCTACTTTCTCTTGGTTTGTCACTGYCTCARCCCGTTTTACATCCGCAACATCTTTAACGTGCTCTCCCTGCTTGGATTCATTACTTTTAGACGTAACTTTCACATCAGGCTGCTCTGCTTTCGCAACTTCCATACCATTGTTCGTTTGCACTTCAATTGTAGTTTCAGCGTTGTTTAATTTAGCAGTGGGATCTTTTACCACTTCAGCAACCACTTCTTTCTCAAAAACTTGTGGCGTAGACATTTCCATTTCAGTCGTTTGCTCTTGACTACAAGCTGCCACAGAGACTAAAACAGCCAATAAAATTANNCTTTTNNCATAAYACRCYCCTTAYTTGTTCAACAATACCATCTTTRTCTAGCTTTAAATCTCTCAATATTTCAGCTTGCGTRCCATGCTCTGGAAAGGCATCAGGCATAGCAATATGCACRAATGCACCWKRCCAYCCTGATTTCAAAGCTTCMACRGCAATCAACTCACCAATGCCACCGTGYGCCACACCTTCTTCAACCACAACCAAKGGYTTRCCCTTAGGCAAAGCTTGRAYMATGGCATCCACATCCAAAGGTTTYACAAACCTAAKGTTGAGCAAKGCAAAGTYTTTWTKRTCTTCATCTTTTAAGRTTTGCACGGCTGTTTGTGCATCAGRGAAACGTGTGCCYACSGATACMAYYAAMCCRTCTTYYCCWTGTTCAATCAACTCAGCCTTRCCCACWGGCAATGATGCTGGTGTTTCAGTTTCAAGACCTAATCCTGAACCACGTGGATAACGAATCGCCACTGGCCCTTCAATGTCTTCCAATGCAGTTTTGAGCATGTGCGCAAGCTCAACTTCATCTTTTGGACACATAATCGTCATATTCGGCAAACATCTAAGGTAGGCAATATCAAACATACCCGTATGCGTTGCCCCATCAGCACCTACAATACCTGCCCTATCCAAACACATCACCACATGCAGGTTTTGAATACAAATATCATGAATAATTTGGTCATAAGCGCGTTGCAGAAATGTGGAATAAATCGCCACCACAGGTTTCATGCCAGCACAAGCAAGTCCGCCTGCAAACGTCAGCGCATGTTGCTCGGCAATGCCCACATCAATGCACCGCTTGGGAAACATCTTGGCAAACGGAGATAACCCCGTGCCGCCCGGCATAGCGCCTGTGATGGCAACAATAGATGCATCTTCTTTCGCCAAATCAATGAGTGTATCACCAAACGCTTGGGTATACGTTTTGGGCGCATCCGCATTTTTAATCGGTGAACCCGATTTCAAACAATATGGACCCAAACCATGCCATGTTTCAGGGTCTTCTTCGGCGGGAGAATAACCCAGTCCTTTTTTGGTCAACACATGCAGTAACACGGGGCCTTTCAAATCTTTGCAGTTTTCCAAGGTGGGCAACAAATGGTCAAAATCATGCCCATCAATCGGGCCAATATACCTAAAACCAAGCTCTTCAAACAATGTGCCCGGTGTAATCATGCCTTTGACATGCCCTTCCAAGCGTTTGGCAACATCAAATACCGCAGGCACTTTGTTCAGAATCTTTTTCGCCGCTTCTTTGGCACTGGTGTAACTCTTATCCGTGATAATCCGTGCCAAATAGGATGACATTGCGCCAACATTGGGTGCAATCGACATCTCATTATCATTCAACACAACCAACAGGTTATTATCGTTGCCGCCTGCGTGGTTCAAAGCTTCAAACGCCATGCCGCCACCCAGTGAACCATCACCAATCACGGCAATGGCATGGTTATCCTGATGTTGCAAATCTCTGCCCATGGCAAAACCATACGCCGCAGAAATCGAGGTGGATGCGTGACCTGCACCAAAACAATCATGCTCAGATTCTTTGCGCTTGGTAAAACCATTCAAGCCACCATATTGACGCATGGTTGGCATACCCGACAGACGACCTGTTAAAATCTTATGCGGATAAGCTTGATGCCCTACATCCCACACAATTTTATCGCGTGGTGAATCAAACACATAATGCAGCGCAATGGATAACTCGACCACACCAAGCCCCGCACCCAAATGTCCACCAATCGGGGCAAGGGTTTCAATCAAATAATCGCGCATTTGTTGGGATAGTTCGGGTAATTGCGATGTATTGAGGCGTTTTAAGTCGTCAACGCCAGTAATCGAAAACAATAAGTCTAAGTTTTTTGTATCTGACATTATTGCCCTCGCTTTAAAATATAAGTTGCCAATGTTTGCAGCTGTTCGCCTGCTTCACCTTTGAGAGGCGCRCATGCATCCAGCGCAATCTCGCACATTTCATCGGCTAATTCACGCGCTTTTGTCACACCAAGCACAGAGACATACGTTGCTTTGTTTTGCGCTTCATCTTTACCTGCGCTTTTGCCCAACACTTCACTGCTGGCTGTAGTATCCAAAATATCATCAGCAATTTGAAACAATAAACCAATGGCTTTACCAAATCGAGAACATGCTTGGAATTGWKYCTYATYYSCACCYGCCAAYYKCGCRCCYGCTTCACAYGACCAACGCARCAATTCACCTGTTTTGTGCAAATGAATGCGCTCCACTTCCAACACATCCGATATATTCTGATTTTCCGCCTCAATATCCATCATTTGACCGCCAACCATGCCTTGGCAGCCCGCAGCCAATGCCATGTCTTTGATTAGAGCCAAGCGGGTATCAGCATCTGCATCCAAGTCTGCCAACATCTCAAAGCTCAACGCTTGCAGCGCATCAGCAGCAAGCACAGCCGTTTCTTCATCAAATTGTTTGTGACATGTGGGTTTACCCCGCCTTAAATCATCATCATCCATACACGGCAAATCGTCATGAATCAGCGAATAGGTGTGCATACATTCAATGCTCGCCGCCGCWGGCAWWGCWWSKYKMACATCYTTSCCACCACAYGCTTGRAAACATGCCAAYACCAAMGCWGGGCGCACCCGCTTACCCCCTGCCAAGAGTGAATACAGCATGGCATCATACAAACGCGCTGGCACATGRGCTCGTTTTACGTCTAAATAGTTTTTACAATAATGTTCAGTCGCAACGGCATGTTGCGCTAAGAATAGTGGTGCTTGCATCAAGCCTCACCATCAGCATCAAGCACTTGTAAGCGTTGCTCRGCATCATCMARYAGCTTTTCACATTGGCGGGTAAGCTTCACRCCTTCTTCAAAAGCTTTCACGCTTTCTTCGAGCGACAACTGCCCAGATTCCAGCTTTTCAACCATGCTGGTCAAACCCTGCAAAGCTTGCTCAAAAGATAATTCTTGTTTGTCTTGATTGCTCACGGCTTACTCCCCACATCAAAAAGCTAAGGTTAGAGGTATGCCAAAKTTTGTCTAGTTTGCTTTTGYTTCACCACAAAGGTCAAGGACACACCTTAAAGGCCCTCGCTTGTTTCCCCATCACAGGAACAGCACAACTTGAATTCATCTCTGTCGACAAAAAAGACCAACCTGTACAGGTTGGTCTTTTAAATGAACCGAATAGATAAAGAAGGAAGCTTCCCTCTCCATAGCTCACGGCTACTTTGATATATTAATAATAATTTTACCCTGTGCGCGTCCGCYTTCACTACGCTCATGTGCTTTCGCTACTTCATTCAAACCAAATTCGCTATCAATATTCACTTTTAATTGACCTGAATTCGCTAACTCAGACAGACGATCCAATTGTTCGCTGTTCGGTTGTACAAAACAGAAAGTTGCAGTAACTTCGTGTTCCATGGCAATGGCTTCATCTGGATTGTCACATATAGATACCAAACGCCCACCTTTCTTTAAAGTTTTCCAACTATTTTTTAGCGTTTCACCACCAATAGTATCGAAAACAACATCAATATCTCTCAATTTAGAGAAGTCTTCCTGATGATAATCAATGGTATGATCTGCACCCAGACTTTTTACCAAACTCGTGTTTCGTGATGATGTCGTCGTGTAGACAATAGCGCCCCGTAATTTTGCCAGTTGTATGGCAAATTGACCAACAGCACCAGAGCCCGCATGCACTAATACGCGTTCGCCAGCTTTAAGTTTCGCCAAATCATAGAGTGATTGCCATGCMGTYAGTGCAGCCAAAGGAACGCCTGCAGCTTCTTGCCAGCTTAGTGCGTCTGGTTTGATCGCAACCTCATCGGCARCSACRGTCATRTATTCSGCATARCTRCCATTTTTACTTATATCTGGTCGACTATATACAGCATCACCTACTTTTAAATGATGCACTTGATCACCAACAKCWACCACTTCACCTGATACATCCCAGCCAAGTGTTAATGGTAATGTATGGTTTAACATTTCTTGAAGATAACCTTCACGAATTTTCCAGTCTACAGGGTTTACTCCTGCTGATTTTACTTTAATTAATACTTCATTAGAGGCTGGCGAGGGGATGTCGATATCATTCAACTCTAAAACATTTCGACCACCAAAACTATTGATTTGTACTGCTTGCATTAAATTGCCCATATCTACTCTCCTTTATTCTAACTTTTAAAAGTTTGGGAATGATAGGGCAAAGATAGTGCCTTGATTAGTCAGCTTATACTCACTATATTGTTTCCAAATTGGAATCAATGGAGTTAAATTGCCCTTAGAAAATAAAAATATGAAGGAATTGGTTCTTTTTTCTCACATAAATAAACACGGGAGCTTGTCTGCTGCTGCACAGTTACTGGGCATTAGCCGGTCCTCTGTCAGCAAGCAGTTGTCTGCATTAGAAAAGAAAATTGGCTCCCGGTTGTTTAATCGTACCACCCGAAAAATTATGCTCACAGATGTCGGTCGCCAGATTCTTCAGGAAGCACATAAAATTGAACTAGCTCTACAAATGATTGACCATATAAGCGAAGACCACCAATCTGAACTTACTGGYGTTCTGAAAGTTTCCTGCCCAAGTGCGCAAGGCCGTGTTCATATTGTTCCTTTAATGGCGAAGTTTTTAGCGCGCTATCCAAAGTTAGAGGTGAATTTGCAGTTAGAAGATCGTTTGGTCGATATGGTTGCTGAAAACGTGGATGTGTCTATACGTGTTGGGCACTTACCTGATTCTTCTTTGATTGCTCGAAAGCTAGGCGATTTATCTTGGATACTCTGTGCAAGTCCAGATTATTTAAAATATGCACCACCGTTAAAGATACCAAGCGATTTGGCGCATCACCGCTGCCTGTTTTATCAGAACTCCAAAGTAGCGATGAACACATGGACATTTTCTAGCGCAGCGGGAGAGGAAAGTATCACCGTCACTGGGCCACTAGCCATCAACGATCCAAGTGCTCTGGTTTCTGCTGCTGTTGAACATGCCGGTGTATTGCTCATCGATAAAGGTCTTTTAGGCGACACTATTCATCAAGGGAAACTGGTTCCAATATTGCCTGACTATCAACCCATAGGGGGGCTACCTATATACGTGGTCTTCTCAGAAAGGGAGTTTATGCCAGCTAAAATACGCGCATTGATTAATTTTTTATTGGCGGAAGTGCCGCCCATTATACAGCACGGGTTCAAATCATGATGAATTCAGGTTCCRAGAGTACCATAAACTAGCTATACAGAATCAATCACCCTATATATAAAGCCTTAAAAAGGTACACGAACTGCGCGACAAAGCTCTTTGGGAAATCGGGGACAGGGGAAATCGGGGACAGTATACTCTTTTATCATATTTATTAGCCCCCACCACATGTCCTACAAAAAAACATAAGCTAAAGGCAAGCTCATCGCAATCATAACAGAAAAAAGGGGCAGGACTTGATTCGTGGTTTTACATATGGTCAAGCTCATCGGAAAATGAATCCAGCAAGGCTTTAGGGAACATACGAAGCTGCTCTGGCTCAAACTTAAGCATGGGCAGGTATTCACGCACTAGCTCTGCAACTATCAATGCCTGCGCCCTATCTTTTCCTTTCTTTTGCGGGTTTCGCCCTTCCTGTTTTGAAAGCCACATTTTATGAACCGCAAAACAGCGCGGGTCAGGAGCTGTTATGACGCAAGGCATACCTCGCATATCCACCACTGTTGCCTTGATTTTTGGCGCGTTGATGAGCCACCGCAATGTACCAATACCTGTTGCCGCCAAATCACGCGCGATACCGTAAACACCTGACCAGTCACCACGGTTTGGCGTGACCTCGATCTCAATAATTGGGTCATCCAAGCCTAGAACCAAGGCCGCAGAGCTTCCAATTTTGGCATCTGTTGGTAATGATATAATGCCATCATGTTCTTCTGATAAACAAAGTTCTTTTTCTGAACACAGCATTCCTTTGACCGAGCATGCAAAGCGTCAATTCAAGGCTGCACAAGGGTTTGTTAA
>NVSF01000025.1 GCA_002401135.1 Zetaproteobacteria bacterium | reverse complement strand
AAACAGGCATACCCGTTGTAATGCCTATGGCTTTGGCATCATAGGTCTTGGCGACCACACAGGCATCTTGGCTGGATAACACGCATACAGGTTGCCCTTTAAGGTCTGGGCGGCGGGTTAGCTCACATGATGCAAAGAAACAATCTGCGTCCACATGGGCAATGGCATTGTACCAATTGCTTGATTGGCTCAATGGGTTTTACGGAATAAACCAACCGTCTCACCATAGATTTCCAATGTTGATTCAGGGCGGATAATTGGAAACGCATCATTGGCAGGTTCTAAATACATACCTTGCTTATCTTTACGTAGATATTTAACAGTGAACTCACCATCAATCATCGCCACCACAATGCTACCTACGGCAGGTGTGGCTTTACGTTCAACCACCAACATATCCCCATCATTGATACCTGCATTTATCATGGATTCACCACTCACTTTCACCAACACAGTGGATGCAGGATGTTCCACCAAATACTCATCAATCGTAATCGAATCACCCATCAACTCTGCCGCAGGGCTGGCAAACCCAGCAGGCACGACACCCACAAGTGAGCGAGCAAAGAAGTTGTTTTCAGGCACAGCCCTACCATCAGGAGCTTTGCCCAAATAACCTGCAAAAATCATGCGCTCCACAAACTTGGCTGCACCGCGTTTGGACATCCCAATCAATTGGGCAATGCCGCTATGCGACGGAATGATGCGGTGAAGCGCATAATAGTTTTGCAGTTTGGCTAGATATTCATGGTCATTATTATTCATGCCCGAAGCATGGTATCTAATCGAGTACCAAGTAGGCGTGTTTAATTATGGAATAGTAATTGTTCCAACTTCTGTGACAACATTAGACGAAGTCAACACGAGCTGTTCTTGAAATACCCTATAACTTTGACCACGGTTTAATGTAATGGTTGAAATTGCATCTGCGGGATCTCCAATAGGAGAACTAGTGTTGTAATGAACTGTGCAGGCAAATTGGGTAGTCGTTGCTGTGACGGTACCTTGTACACATGTTGCGGTTAGCGAACCAGTGTAGTTTGTACCGTTAGACAAAACAGAGTTGCCAATTGAGTTGTCCATACCATATAACACATGATAATATGATGCAGATGAACCTACATTGTTAGCCGTTACAGTTATAACGAATTGGTTTGGGTCACTTGTGTTAAGTGAGGTAGTATTTGTCCCGTTACTTGATGAACTTGGTGCGGTAACATCTGAGCCACAACCGCTTAATAGTGTTATGAATACGATTGCAATAACTTTACTATATTTCATGAGAGTCTCCTTTGGATATTTGAATTATTTGATGTGATTTTGAGTTACATATATTTACCATTATGCAGTTTCACAGGGGATTGGTTTAACCCAGACGGACGAAGTTTAATACGCTCACTTGCATCCAATTCTTTCCACTCTGCATATTGTTCATCATAACGAGGTAAAATGTCGTCTTTTTCAGACTCAAAATATTCAGTGGCCGCCTCAGACATTACATAAGGCTTCCAACGAAGTAAGTAAGGTAGAATATCTTGTGCGATTCCATCTTTATCAGCATCTTCCATTGTAGGATTCTTTGCAAGAATCTGCCATCCACTTAGACCCGCTGGCATTTCCCCAGTAGCGCCAATATAATAAACTTCACCCGCCTTAACATCAGCATCAAAGAATTTAAAATCGAACCCACCAAACATTAAGAAGTTGTCAGCAGCTACGGCGTAAGTATGTTTACCAGGGGTAACTTGGTAAAAGGTCTTGGTTTTAGTGCCAATAAAAGCAACAGGCTTTTTATCTTCCAGTAAAAAAACGCCCTGACCAACAGGAACATGTGCATCCCAATAAAAAACAATCAAAGCTTTGCCCTCTTCAATCGCAATAGGCTTAGCTTCAGGCTCAATAGGTTTAACATAGCTGCTTACACAACCAGTGGTCATAAGTGTAAGACCAATCAGGGTGAATAGTAATATAATGCGGTTCTTCATAGTAAATCTCCATTAAAAGTCTTGTTTTCCAGCGCAAGAGTAAGGATTACTTACCTCTGCGCAAGCTAAAAGATAAGGATTACTTACTATATAGCCTTCATTAAATAATAAGTATTGCTTACATGTCTAGACCCAATGAAACAATCTCTCCTTTACCGAAACGGCTCAAAGCTGCGCGTAAAGCGGCAGGCTTGTCACAAAGAAAGCTTGGTATCTTAGCGGATATTGATGAGTTCTGTGCTGGACCACGGGTAAATCAATACGAAAAAGGGACGCATACACCTTCGTACCAGTTGGTGAAAGTGTTTGCAAAAAAACTCGAAGTGCCGACGCATTATTTTTATATTGAAGATGATAAACTTGCCGAGGTTGCATTACGAATGAATGTGCTTTCAGAGGATATGATCAACAAAATCCTAAATAACTTGGATTCCTGAATTTTAACCTAAAGATAAAATTTTCATAAGCGCTTGTTATTTAAGCTTTTTTGACTCGACTTGACAGCCAGATTTTTTGTGTATAATAGGTATAACAAAAAACAAAGGAGTAGTGCTTATGGAAAAAGGTGGGCAGCTAATTGGGCAAGGCTTAAATTATACCAAGAAGATGGTATGTAAAACAAAGTCAAATCGTGGTCAAATCGTATGGTTTGAGTATTTGGTAGAAGACGAACAAGACTTTCGAGCCCAAGTTTTATTCTATTTTAGAAATAACAAAGAGGTTATGAGTGATTCCAAGCATATTAAGGCAATAAACCAAGTTGTCGAAATTCTTGATATCCAAGGGTGTGGTTTATGCGAAGGTTCCGATAAAGATGATTGGGTGAAAGTTTATTGGCAGTTATATATCAAGGGTTTTATCAAGCTGTGTTACAATCGAACTGAACCCACGGGTATGTTGGCCTATGCATCAAGTAAATTTATTGTAAACAGCAGGCTTCATTAAGTTTTAATAATAGGTGTTTACATTTCGCATCAGAGTTGTGCTGTTCAAGGGAGAAAAACAACAGTGTGCACTCAAAAAAGTCTTATAAAATAAGGCTTGCCCTAAGTCAGGAGTAAGGCTTAGTTTATAGTAAGGTCAAGGGAGCCAATCGGTTACCCTTACTTATGATTCACCTAAATAGCAGTAGTGTGGGTACGCAGTTGATTGCCCACTTTTATGATACACAAAAATAAGAACATAGCAGCTGAGCTGCACTTTTGAATCCCAATTCAGTTTGGGGCAAAAACCTTTTATTAAAGGTKRTWSYYTTSCTRTYYKTRAKWYWTSRRKRTSTRRAKRRRRMKKWWATMWWKTAKAMKMRRYRKAAMAYRASTRRAWYWCWRMMRMTYKTGCANRATSMMAWTMRAMYAGRTKKWRAWWMRKSCCRAAATTTCTTCTCTCATATCGATAGRTATACTGGCACACCTTTGTCAGCAAGGAATCTCACGTAATACTCTAGAATCAATTAACCAGCCATTATTTATGGTTTCAAGAAAAGCAGGAATGAGGAAAAATAAAAAATACGTTATCTCTCAAAATATCCTGCGTTATATGGCTTGCCTTCAGGCTAAGGTGCTTGGCTTACCCGTTGTTATAAATGCAGTGGTTATCGATCAATTGGAACCAGCAATGATACAAGACTTGTTTCTGTGGGAGCTTATGGGTGCAAAAAGGGATCAATCAGGTCATGCGATTATAGCAAAATTATATCAAAGAATTGAACGCCTAAAGTGTGAAAATAAACAACATCCATTTGCTAAGGCAAATATTAAGGACACTACAAGTAAACAATCCCACACGCTCCGAGCTTTGTCTGGCTTTGATGGTAGATCATTCAATAATTTTCAAAAGTCAGCTCAACTTCCTGAGAATGTAAAAGCATTTGTTGAGGAGTTGATATGAATAAAGTTGCAATCGAAGACTTATATAAATTGATTAGATTTTATGAGGCAAGTWTTGAGGTCGATCACGCAGCTTCGGGTATAATTATGCCAAGCCAACAACTGTTTGCAGCAGGCCTTTTAAATTGGATCAATACACCTGAATTAGCCAACGGTCTTTATTATATGAAGCCAGTGACAGACCATCTCATAAATAGTTATGAAAAAGTTAATGATCACCCACTGTCTGTCGCATTTGAATTGATGTATAATGACTTTTGGCAATCAGTTCTTTCGGAAGAGCTGGTGGAGAATGATAAATTTAGGGTAAAAAGCACAAGGAGTAGAGGATACCGAGGCTCAAATCCAGTTTACGCATTCTTATTTATTGCCAGTGCACATGGTGGCGCACATAAAATATACTATGATGAAATGCTAATGACCTTCACCCACTTTGCGCCTTATTTTTTTCGGAAAATCAATAAATATAAACAAACGTATAGCATTACTTTTACTGATAGAATAAGCCTTGTGGCGCGGAAGCTGGTTGTGGCTAGTGATAGCCTTCGTGTTAAAGAGCCTTTTAAGCCAAGCCAGGGTGAAAAAGGGAATATTGGATCTGCTGCTCTTAATGTGTCTGATTATGGAGAACCATCACTGTTCGAAAAATCGAATATGACATACGTTAATGACCTTCTTTTTCGAGAGGGGAGAAAAGAACGTGAGCGTTCTGAGCACACTAAAAAATCAAATGGCAGCACTGGACGCTGGAGCGCTTATGAAAATGGATTCAGAAAGCTTTGTTCAGTTGAAATCTTAAATAACGCCATGGAAGATAAACATTTTAAGACCAATGGTAAGGATTCGATTTCAGTTAGTGATTTTTTAGAATTAAACTTGAAGGAATTACAGGAAAAAATACGAGAATCTGGCGAATCAATTGAAGATTATATAGGAAAGGAAGGACTAGAAATTCCTGCCCAGTTCTTTCTTGATCCATGGAAATCGAAACAAAATAAAACTCACAAGATGGAGGCGATAGTCTTTTCAACTAGATCTCAGGTTTGGGAAACAGATGTCATTTCCAAGCCAATGATAACCAAGATATTGCAAGGTTTGCGAACACAAAATGGAGCTGTAAAAAGCATTGTGTTAACGAGTTTGTTGATGGGGCTAAGAGAAAGCCAATTGAAACGGGTGAATAATATTGATCTGCCTGAATTTTGGGAGGATGACATTGATATAACAATTTTCAAATCGTCCTCTAATTTCTTAAATTATGATAGAAACTACGGTGTGTTTTGGTTTTACTATCAAGCTGTTTCACGAAGCGATAGCTTTTTCAAGCTAGAGGAACAAAGAAAGGTTTTATTACCAAAGGAGTTGTATCAGTTATTTCCAAACACAGAACAAGGAGAGAAACTATTTCCAGCAACTGATATAAGAAAAGTAAAATTATTTTTAGAAAGTTTTGGGCGGGATGGGGTAGGTTCTGTAACAATCGCTCGTTTAGCCAAAACATTCGAAGCCTTCTTTGTAGAATCCTTTGGGTTACCTCTATTGTTTGCTGATATTTTATCTGGTGGGGAGAGATATTATCTCAAGAGCCAGCATTTTTATGTAACCCAAGATTTAACCCACCTCACTAAACAGTGGCATTCCTTTGTTCAGTCCTTCTTAGGTGAATATGCGGGGTTAACGCTATTAAAGATTCGGAATTCACCAAAGGAGCAGTTTCAGTTAGCACAACACAAGATGACTGATAACACGAAATATATTGGAGCAGTAAACACACCTACAAAAAGTGCGCTGAGAAAACATTTTAAATTCTTGTTTTCACGTTTCCCTCATACTCGAAATGAACTCATGGAAAGTAATATTCAACAATGGAATGCTTATGTGATCTATTTGTATGGGCTATTTTCAGTCTGTACGGGGCAAAGGCCAAGAAGAGACCCCATGCCAGACATAAAAGAAATAAGTTTTGAGAAAAGGGCTATTCATATTACAGATAAGGATTCACACATGCATAGAGAAGAGCGTTGTGTTCCATTGGTTGATACGTTGTATAAAGCATTAAGCGTACATCAAGACCTTCTTGTAGATTGGAGAACAAAAGTTATAAATGATGGTGAGTATGAGTTGCCAGGGAAGCCAATATTTTTCCCGCTTTTTAATAAAGATAAGAAACAAATTGTGGAAGCCAGACCAGCTACAATTGAACAAATCATGAAAGATGAGCGTAAAAAAGATTATATTCATAARYTNAAANTAWYSGMKRMAGAMRYWKWYKWMYKRSAWYRYTGTTTCATCACGGTCTCAGTCAGTCTGATATAGATTGGGCTTCAGGACATCGCAGAGGCGGTATGGAGGCTGAGTCTATTTTTAGTCCAATGAACTGGGCATCGACCTCCGAGTTGCTTAAAAACACGATTGAACTATCGATTATTAAAGAGCTGAAGCTTGAGGTGCCTACACATGGATAATAATAATCACAAAGTATTTATTGAAGCTGTTCAAGGGCTGAAAGAACAGTTTAATAAAAAGCAAAATGAATTGAAATACCAACACGCTTTTGAGTCATTTGTAAGTTTTGAACAAGTTGTGACAGATAAAACATTCAAGCAAGTATGGTCAGCGAAACATTACACACTTTTTGCTAAAAATCTGGAATTAGACCAAAAAAGTGAAGCTTATAGATTCCGTGCCAATATTTCGTTAGCGTATATTTTAAAAGCCTTTGGTGGGACAAAGACTCTAAAAGGTATGATAAAAACCAATAGGTGGCCAAAGGTTAATTTCTATCCACGACCAAACCTTGCTCTTAATAAGAACGAATATGATTTTTCAGATGTAGAGCTGTTTGAAAGAATATTGGTTTTATTATGCCAAGACTCGCCAAATAATCGGGCGCAAGCCGATGAATTATGTTTGTGGTTAACGCTAAGGTTGATTGCCATTGAAGGTGTGGTTATTGGTGATGCTGATAAAAACATATCCCAATTAAAAATTGATGATATTCATGAAAACGATAAGGCTGCATGGATAGGCATCCCTGTTGGAAGAAAAGACATTAAGTCACATAAACAATATCCCGTTACACAAGCTACAATTGAAGCAATCAAAAAGTTAAAACGTAAGGGCTCTAAGAGCAAAGATGTGCAATTTTTGTTTCCTGAATCTTGGCGGATAGCTACGGATAAGAAAAAAACCAAACGGCGTTTATTGTTAGAGGACAAGCTCAATAGTCTTTGCTACGTAGTAGACCCAGAGCACCCTCGGTTAGGGCTTTTAGATATGAAGTGGTGGATTCAAATGAGCCGTCAAAGTATGGAGGTGGGTGGTATCCCTTACCTTTGCATGGCAAATATGAGCAATAAAATTCGTATTGCCCAGCTCAAGTTTGACAGCAAGAAAGAAAGGAAAGTGCAGGGTCAACATTTGACAAGTTTAGTTGGAAGCGCCGAACTAAAACTACTTAGGAAATTGCAATCAAATTTTAAGTCCTATATCGATATTAAACAAGCTAACAAAGCAGTTAAAACAAAGTTGAAATGCGATTTGGAGAGAACGTTGGTCTCTTTTGATGGCATAGAGAGAATACCGACAAAGTGGAAGCAACTTTTTGATTGGTTTGTATTCTTAGTTGATTCAAAGGAATTTTCTGACCTAGAGGTGCCGACCCTATATATTCATACCTATTCGATTGTGAATCGAGTATTTGAATATGTAGAGGCTGATGATATGAGAAGCTTATCAGAAGAAAACTGGTTGGATTTAGCCCGTAAAGTTTCCAGAAATGAAATGTATAAGGCATCAACTAGAACGACAGCAATTTCTCATTTAAGACGCTTTTATGATTACTTGTACAACCATGAGTCTAATGTCCCTTTAGTCCATTGGGAGCAGGCGAATTTAGATGTACACCGACAAATTGCTGAGGGGTGTTTTGTTACACATGGAGAGTTTGAAACATTGCTTTCCAAAGTCCCAGAAGGTTCAGCAGAGTGGGTGGCGCTTTTTATGTCGTTTCATGGTGGGTTGAGGTGTGAAGAAATCTTCAATTTGAAGAAGCAAGATTTTGATGACCTGGAACGAGTTCCTGTTCTACGCAGCAAAACCAGTGCTGGGTATCGGGTGATACCATTAGCCTCATTTTTAGATAGCCAGACTGAGAAAGGATTGAGGAAAATCATAAATCTAACAACGAAAGGTGAAAGTAGAATTTTATCGGATTATGAGTCTATAAAATCCCCCAAGGACTTGAGTAAAAAAGTATCGCGCTTGATGGCTAAACTAGGACACACAAATTTATCATTACATACGTTCAGGCACAGTTTTGCTTCGTTGCAATTAATGAAATATTTTGTGTTAATTGAACCTGAGCTTAAAGAACATCTTTTGGCTGAAGTGCCTGAAATTCCGAGGAGGGTGCTAGAGGGTAGTCAGATGGAAGAGCTTGCTCATGTTTTTGGTGGTATGAAATGGCTGCGTTCATACCAGACTTTGGGTGTGTGTCACCCTTCACCAACAGACTTGTGTGATTTATCAAAGCTGCTGGGGCATACCTCAAGGCAAACAACGCTTGAGAATTACTGTAATAGCTTCTTTTGGTTGCAACGCTATTGGGTGCTAAAAAGAGAGGCGAAATTGATGCCATAATTATTGGGAGAGCCGATATTGGCTCTCCCTTTTATTTAGACCGCTTCAATGGATGGTAAAGAGCTCCATGCCAAAGTGTTCGTGGACTTGAAGTTTGATACTTTCACACRTGTGTTGCAGCAATTCTTTTCGATTTAATTCTGCATAACATTCATAATGGTCAATCACCCACCTTTTTATCGCGGCTTTGTTGGTATATGTATTTGGATAACCAAGAGCTGAAACAAGCTCACTTCCATCCTGAATATTAAGGCGTAACAGAATGGTTGTGGTTAGGTCATTAAATGTATTTGTGTAATTCATGTCTTTGTGATTCATATTTTCTCCGTTTATGTGTTTTGAATAGTTATTAAAGGTCTGGATATTCGGGAACGTGCTGCCAACTGTAGTCACCATAATAGCTAGTCATGGTTTGGTTGATAAACAGGCTTATTCTTCCAGTTAACATGACTATATCCTGTTGGGTTTCGGGGTAGTGGTTGAGGTGATCATGCCAGTGTTCCATAATGTATAATCGAACCGCTTCTTCGACCGATTTAGCCGCACCAAAAGCTAAGGCAGGACCAACGTTTGCATTTGGGCTAGCTTTAATGCTCATCAACACCTGTGCCGTCATCGATTGTATTGTTTTTGTATCAAGTTGTTGTGTTTTTTTATTCATTATTGTCTCCATAGGTTAGTTTAGATTGATTAGAATTGGATAAAAGTTTCTCAAAGGCAGAGCCATCGTTACGCGTGGCATTGGGAATAAACCGTGAATACGTTTGGAAGAGCATTTGAGTATTACTGTGCCCAAGTTGCCGTGCCACCCATTCTGGATTTTCTCCTGCTGCCAACCAAAGCGTCGCAGCGGTGTGCCTTGTTTGATACGGTCTTCTTCGCGTTAGCCCTAACTCTTTGAGTAGGGGATACCAAATGCGTTTGGTGAAATTTGAGTTGTCCAAAGGTTCTCCTTTTCGATTGCAAAACACATATTCAGAATATGGCCGCGAGTATTTCTCTTGCTCACGCATTGCCTGAGCTACAGCAGAGTTCATTTGGATGTCTCGAATTTCATTGGTTTTGGGCGTGGTCATTTCTCCATAAGTAAACGCCTCACAAACATGGATATAGTTGTCTTGAAAACTGACATTCTTCCAACGTAATCCGTGTAGCTCACCCGTTCGCATTCCGCTAAAAAACCGAACAACAAGGTAGTTGCGATAGTTGGGGTCGGCAGTTTGAATAATATCAATCACTTCAGGCATAGTGAAGGGTTCGATATGATGTTTTTTAAGGGGTAAGCGTTTAAAGTTTTTGAATGGTGATTCAAGCTTATACCTATCGGATGCTTCATCCATAATAGACTTGAGCGGTTGCAAAATATTATTGATGCGTTTGTTCGAGATAGATTGGTTGCCCCTGCCTGGTAGCTTGGATAATGCAGATCTAAACTTGAGAACTTCACCCTTAGTGATGTCTGAAATAGGCATATCAGAAAACCTCGGCAGAATATGTTTATCCAGAATGCTTCGCATATTCACCTTGCCACTTTTCTTCCAACGAAAAGCATTTTCTAGCCACCACTCTTGGGCAAAGTCACCAAACTCAGGGTAGATGACATCACCTTGTTTAAAGCTTTTCGCCTTAGCACTGTTTGGAAACACTTCTTCGTATACAAATGTTCCATCCGCAATGTTTAGTTCTATCCTATCCAACAAGGCTTGAAGCTTTTGTCGGTTAAAAGGAGTGTCAGTTAACAATGTTTGTTCGCGGCAGCGAATCCCTTGAAATCTGAAATCGATGAATAATTTGCCAGTGTTTGCTCTTGCGCGAATGCTACCCATGAATCATACCTCCTGATGCCATGGGAATCAGCGTGGTTTCTGTATCCACAATGCCCAACATCTCCTGTTCAATGGTTTCCCAAATGAACAAAATTCTTCTACGTCCAAAAGGTCTGATGTAATGAATGTTTTCCATAAAAACATTATCCATCAGAAACTGCCGAATATAGTTTGGGTCGTATTTTATTTTTTGTGACAACTCTTCAGTTGTTAAGAATGTATGCGTCATATGTTCCTCCATATATTTGTTCGTTGCATATATACACCATAACACATATTATGTTCCTGTCAAGATCGTTTGGGCTATTAAACCACCATAGTTATTGCTTGATATAAAATAGAGTGATATATATGCTCACTTTTTGGTTAGGAGCATTTATGATTCGGTTTCGCTTAAAAGAAAGAGTAGCAGATTGGGAGTTTCGTGAGGGCAGGCGGTTAACTTTAGCTGAGTTAAGTGAAATTATAGGTGTTAACCGTTCGACACTTTCTAAAATAGCCAATGTAAAAGGCTATAACACAACCACTGATAATATTGATAAGTTATGCCAGTTTTTCAAATGTGATGTAAAAGACCTGATGGAAGTTGCCATCGAGCAAGATAGTGTGTCGTAATGCGTGAAGGGCGATTGCGCTTTGATACTTATTGCAGCCGCTCGGTTTAAAGCTCGAACGGTGCGTACGATGGAATTAGATGTGGCATTATACCATGCTGGTGATGTGATGATCTTTTTGCCTTATAGCACTTCGGTGCAATTGAATCATAGGCCTGTCACGGTTAAAGGTATGAAAGACAGCGAATGCCTGTGGCCAATTAAAGATATGGAAGCATGGCTGAAGGCGGCAACAGGTGCATAGTTTGAGGGCAAACATTCCCGAACGGTAATTTAATGGTTGCTTACCCATGATTACATGCCTAGAGTTACCGTACGGGAAAATAATATAATTATGATTGTAAATAAAGAAATAAAACAACCGTACGGGAATATTAAAACAGCCAAACAGTTGGGTGGCTTGGTGCGGGCGTGTCGAAAAGAGCAGAAAGCAACGCAAGCTGAACTTGCGGCATTGTGCAGCGTGGGTGTGCGCTTTATTTCAGATTTAGAGAATGGAAAACAAACCATAGAACTGGGTAAAACATTGCATGTACTGAAATGCTTGGGTTTGGATATTGCTATTACTCCTCGCAACTGGGAGAAGAAACACCAAGTTAATGCACAAACCACCAAAGATAAGCAGCCATGAGTATGTCGTTGCAGGTATATCTGATGGAAACACCTGTGGGCGTTTTACGCTTGAATCAAAAGAGAAGGTTTGAATTTCAATACAATGATGCATGGTTGAACAACGAAAAAGCAGTGCCGCTTTCGTTGTCACTGCCGCTTCAAACCCAAGTTTTTAGTGATGAGTTAGCCCGCCCATTTTTTTCCAATTTATTGCCTGAATCAGAAGTGCGCAAGGCTATTGCGCGTCAGCTTGGTGTGTCCGAAGGCAATGACTTTGCGCTATTAGAATCTATTGGCGGCGAATGTGCGGGTGCGGTTAGTCTGCTGCCAAATGGTAAAACATGGAGCAGGGATGGTGAGTACAAGAAGCTAGATGATGATGCGCTCAATGCTTTAGTAGAGCAGATGCCACAACGTCCTATGCTTGTGGGAGAAGGTGATTACCGCCTTTCTTTGGCTGGTGCACAAAACAAACTTCCCGTTTTGTTTGAACAAGGTATCATCAGTATGCCTATGGGCTTTAAGCCCAGCTCTCATATTCTCAAACCGCCTATTCAAAACTTTCCTGACACGGTTGAGAATGAAATATTTTGTATGCGTCTTGCTAGAAAAATTGACCTCAATGTGCCAGATGTTTTGCTCCTTCCAAAAGAAAAACCGTTGTATTTGATTGCCCGTTATGACCGTATATTGAGTGACCATGGTGAGCTTGTTCGCTTGCATCAAGAGGATTTTTGTCAAGCTATGGGCATTGCTCCAGACATGAAATATGAAAATGAAGGCGGACCTTCTTTGCAAGCATGTTTCCAATTGGTGCGTGAGCACAGTGTTAGCCCAATCGCAGATGTGAAGGCACTATTACAGTGGGTGATATTCAATTATATCACTGGTAATGCGGATGCTCATGGTAAGAACTTATCTTTTCTTTTTGATGCGCGTGGGCCACAGCTTGCGCCTTTTTATGATTTATTGTGTACGGTTATTTATCCTGGGTTGAGCAGGAAGTCTGCGATGAAAATTGGTGGTGAATATCGACCTGATTGGGTGGCGGAACGCCATTGGCAGCAATTTGCTGAGGATATTGGGGTAAACTATAAAATAGTGAAACAAACCATAAAGAAAATCAGTGCTAAAATAACAGTGGAATGCGATGCTGTGGCAGACGATTTTGGAAGCAACAAGAGCATCAAAAAAGTTCTTAAGGTGATCAATCAAAGGGTGAAGAAATTACAAATGACAGTTGCTCTTTAATGATTTTAGAAAAGCTAATAGCAACCAGCCTTAAAGGTTT
Organism: Zetaproteobacteria bacterium; assembly: GCA_002401135.1. Lineage (GTDB taxonomy): Bacteria > Pseudomonadota > Zetaproteobacteria > Mariprofundales > Mariprofundaceae > Ghiorsea. The sequence continues at coordinate 4,298 of NVSF01000025.1, read as the reverse complement.
GTAATAAGAATTTCTGCATACACTTCTGCACGAAAAACTTAAAATTAGTGATTGAAGAAAATGATGTGTTTGCGGTCAAATTTAGTGGAAAATATGTTTGCCCGAAGGTCGGGAACTCCCCATGCAGATGCGGAAAAACGWTATAAGCTATGATAAGAARAGGGGTTGGTTCAAACTCATAACCCGAAGGTCGTCGGTTCAAGTCCGGCCCCCGCAACCAAATATTACAAGGACTTACGGCTTTCGTCGTAGGTCCTTTTTTCGTTTTGGCGCACTATTTGGCGCAATYGGAAAAAGTTTTATGGCGCACTGATGGCATAATATCACGTTAAATCACACAAAATAATCTGGTCTACCTATTGATTTCGCATACATAATTATGTATGTAATTACAGGTGGTAAAGTGATTATGGCAACGATACGAAAAAGAGGGGTACATCAGTGGCAGGCAACAGTGAGGAAGAAAGGCTTTCCTCGCCACGGGATGTTAATCAGCGTGGTTTCTGTATCCACAATGCCCAACATCTCCTGTTCAATGGTTTCCCAGATAAACAAAATTCTTCTGCGTCCAAAAGGTCTGATGTAATGAATGTTTTCCATAAAAACATTATCCATCAAAAACTGCCGAATATAGTTTGGGTCGTATTTTATTTTGGGGCTGACACCTAATAAAATTCTTTGAGCAGTTTTTTGAGGTCATTAAGCTGCTCTTTTGCTGACCCTAAGTTAAACCTCCATTCACACTCTTTCAAGAACAATTCAAAATGTTGTTTTGGAACACCATTAAACTTTCTCATGTGCCTTTTGGCTTGATTCCAAAAATTTTCAATACCGTTAATATGGTTATGTTTTTTAGCAAACAACTTACTGTGATTAATTCGGTAATGTTTGAATTCAGACACATCCAAAGCATTGTACGAACGCCAACAATCTGTATAAACGATGCTGTCAGGCTTTATTTTGCAACGAATTATAGGCATAAGTGTTGAGGTCTTAGCATCCATAATGATTTGAGTATAAACTTTACCGCCACGTTTTAATATCCCAAACACAGCTACTTTTCCTGCTGCACCTCGACCACGCTTTCCTTTGCGAGCACCACCAAAGTAGCTTTCATCCAGCTCCACTTCACCGCTAAACTGTTCGCTACGTTGTGCTTGTTTTAGGGCAATTTTCTCACGCAACTTATGGAAGAATCTAATCGAAGTATTGCGGTGAATACCAACCAAATCTGCTACAATTCTTGCTGTTGAACCTGCAACGAAATATTTCATGAGTTCTAATTGCTTGTTTCTGCTTAGTTTACAATGCTTTATATACACTAGACCACCTTAACTTTTTAAATGTTAGGTGTCAGCCCCAAATTAAAAATGCATCTGGCGATAATTTTGAACGCTTATGCTCATCCACACAATATTGCTCAATGCGCCGACTAAGGTTCTTCATATCAAACAACTGACTCATAAAGTCCACTTGATCAATGCATATCGTCAAATAATAATCACAAAAATTCAGCAATCCTTTTTCAGACAATGCACCCCGACCATCTGTAGATGAGCCTTGCCTAATTTGGTCAGCTTGCGCTAAATATTGTTTATATTGCTGCACCGAACGCGCCAAACCCCGCGATGGCGACCACAAACCCACATTCAAACCCAAACTTTGCAAAGCTGCATGAGACATGAGGCGTATCGTCCGCCCATTGCCATCCATGAAAGGGTGAACCCATGCTACCCGATGATTCGCTGCGGCAATGGCAATCAACATATCACTACCATGATGCTTATGGTATGCATCAAACAGACCTTGCAGCATGGGGCGCACATGCTCTGCATCGGGTGCGATATGACTTCCAACTTTCACTCCTCGCTGACGAATTTCACCTGCTTTCATCAACACATCTTCGCCAGTCTGAAGGTGGGAAATCGTCAACATAGATTCAGGAAGCCTTTGATAAAACTCAGCATGACACCATGTTAGAAATTCAATCGACATCGCAGGCTGCGGATGTTTCCCCTCATCAATCAAGGATTGCACATGAATATGCGCCAATGCCTCTTGCTGCAAATCTCTTGTGGCAGAATCCTCGGATAAATCATTGTTTAGCGCGCTTTCAACTTCATAGGGCAGGGTGTTGTGCCCTTCAATCAAATTACTGTAATAACAGTTCATCACCCTTACAAGCTGACTAAGCGGCTGCAATAGTGGCGCATGTGGCGTGAGCGCACTCGCCTTCTTCGTTAGTTCAAAAGACTTCTCTTTAAGCTTCCCTGATACCGCATCCGAAGGCACGATAAGTGTGAACGAATTTATCGGCATGAACACTCCATTGAACACTAACTAAAGATGGTAACCTGATATATTAAAAGATAAAAATCAAATTCCACGGTCTATAATGAACACTATCATGATCACTAAGTTTATTACTAACTAGGCTTAATACCCTGCAAAAAACCTATCACTTCCTTATCTGCAAGATTTTCAAACCTATGCCCACCTGATGCAAATGAAGTTATCTCCACAGCATCACCAAACAAATCCATGGTGCGTTGCCCATCGATTAAATCATCATCCAAATTGACCAATACATGCCGGTTCAATGCTATATTTGAATCCATAAATGGAATACCTGCATACGACCTCAATGCGGCATGGGTAAACTCAAAGCTTTCACCTGTGACAAAGTTTTCATGCGTGCCTACTGCATCTTTTAATATCTCAGCAGGTGTATGACATGGATTAAGCATCAAAAGCAACTGCACTTGATCGGCATAATGTTCTGATAGTTGAGATGCATAAAATGCGCCCAAAGATGTGCCAATCATGATTTGCGGCACTGCATCCACTTGGCGATGAAGCRCCACCATATTTTCGGCAAAGCTCGCCGCAGAATCATATTCAATTTGCTGCACTGGCAAGCCAAACACATCTTCAAATAGTTCCGCCTTGGTATTGGGGTGTTTCGCACCCGATGCAAAGCCATGAATCATATAAATCGTAAATTCATCCATCAGTTCAACAACCGCTTACCATTGGCAATACCTGCCATATCACACCATTCATCCCAACGGGCAATAGTTTGACGAACTTGTTCAATCAAAGCTTTCATCTGAGCAGGCTTGAGACCCACCGCTTCACCCACCTTCAACATATGCAATTCTTGCGGTGCTTTGCCTTCACCTGCAACCGATGTGGTATGTTCGCCATTGATACCCATAGAATACGTTAAATCATAAGCTGGCGATAACCGCCACACACCTGCATCATCCATGACAAAGGAAAAGTTTTTGCTGTGATCATCCCTATTGTTTGCCAATACATTAAACACCATCRACAAAAACGCCTGCTCCACATCTTTGGCATGGCGCGTCAGGCTTTGTGTCACCTTCAACACTTCCGTATAATCCAGGGATGGCATTCTAAAATCAGCATCCACCAAACCACCCAAAGTATGCATGTGAATGCGCTTACCATCCACACGGTCAAAGCGTTGAATACCAAACCATGCATGACCTTGCTCATCTTCAAACAAGCGCACTTCAGGCATGTTGATACCCGCAGCTTTTGCCATCAAAGCATAGGCATATTCCTTGCGCCCTGTATCCGCTGCTTCATCTCCTGCGTAAAACTTCACCACCCATGCTTGATAACCTTCAGGCACTTTTCCATCACCTGAAATCAAATGGTCACCCTTGATATGTACCAACACTTTGGGTCTTGCACCACCAGGCGAACCACCCACTTGCGCCATTTCAGCCAAACACGCGCTTGCCTGCCCTGCATAAATCACCGATGCCGAAGCTGCCAGCTCACTTAAATCAACAGAAAAACCTGACTCACCCATACTTTTGGCAGGCTTATAACTCAAAGCACCCATGCCACGGCTACCGATATATGCCWGCCTATCCAAAGGCGATAAATGGCGCACATCCATACCCAACGATTGCATATGTCTATCCATCAACAATAAACCCCAACCATCAGGCAAGGAGTCATTAAACACACCAAACAAACCCTGCCATGGATTGCTGGGTTGCGGTGTTTGCGCCCCTTCTTTTAATGGCAGCAAGAAAGGTGATAAGTTTAAACCTGTTTTCAAAAATGAAGGTTCATATTCAAAATAAAGCTTTTGCTTAAAACTAGCTAACCGACCAACAAGCTGAGAATTGCTCCCACCATGGTAAAATACGCTTAATTCACTCACCTACGCCCCCGCTTGGGCAAGGGTTGCTTTAACTTTTGAATATCGTTGAGTGATGATATTTCTGGAAGGTCAAATAAATCAGCAAGCTTATGTT
>NVSF01000024.1 GCA_002401135.1 Zetaproteobacteria bacterium | reverse complement strand
CGCTCCTATGACCTGAACCGCAGCAACGACCAGGTGCAGGCCCAGATCAGCATTGGCGATGCCAGCCAGCYGRTKMCMCWSYYRTCMKGSCGCNRASWTGRRGCYWTGTCGGCATTGGTGGATGCGGGCAAGGTGCGTTATGTTGGCTTAAGCAATGAAACACCTTGGGGTGTGAGTGAATTTATGCGTTGCGCTAAAGAGGTTGGGCTATCCCAAGTGGTAAGTATTCAAAATGCATATCATTTGTTGAACCGCACCTTTGAAGCAGGCTTGGCAGAGGTTTGTCGCCATGAAGRTGTGGGGTTGTTGGCATACAGTCCGTTGGCATTTGGACATTTATCGGGAAAGTACCTTGAAAATCCGCAAGCCAAAGGACGGGTGACGCAATTCCCACAATTCACTCAGCGATACAGTAAAGTTCATGTGCCAGAAGCATTGCAAGCGTATGCATTTATTGCAGAAAATGCAGGCTTAACACTCACCCAACTGGCATTGGCATTTGTGCGCAGTCGTTGGTTTACCGCCAGCACCATTATTGGTGCAACCACCTTAGCGCAACTCAAAGAAAACTTGGAAACTGTGGATGTTGAGCTAAGTGATGAAGTGCTGGCTGAAATTGAGGCGGTACATCAGCAATACCTCAACCCTGCACCTTAATTACACGCGCCTAAGAGCTAGGGGCTGTAGCCTTGACCGTGTTGTTAGGTTTCAGTTGATTTAAAATATCCTTTTCTAACATATACAAAGCTTCGGATATGGTGACTTTTAAGATGTCGACATATTCATCAGTTCCTTTTAGTTTGGGAGTAGCAACAGGGTTTAAAGAAGTGGTTCGTATATTGAATAATGAGTCATTAACCTTGACCTGAAGGTGTAGAACGAAGACAGAGAGTAACTCCTTTCTGATAACTTCAGGAATCTCAAGAAGGAAATATTCACCGCGAACTTCGTTATAACATCCGAAAACACCACCACTACTTAAGTGTAGAGGAATCATTAATGCTGTCCCAGGAATAGCTACAGGGGTGGCTGTTGCTCTAAGAGCCTTCTGCGTGTTGTAATAAATATCAAAGCGTTTGAGTTCGACTACTTTGTTGGTTAACGCTGCTTTTAAACGGTTTTCCAAATAATTTTTTAAAATAAGTGTCTTGTTTGGTTTTATATCTTCTTCAGATACGGCTTCTACCCCGTACATGCATGAGTAAATATTTCCGTTTTCAGTGAGGAAAGAAGTTGCATCACTTTTATGGCTATCCAAAAATTTGAAACTATACGATTTAAGTTCGGTTGTGTTTTCAAAAGTAACTGTTTTTTTTACGCAGCCCATTGAAACAAGAAGCAGCCCAACGATTAATAGTTTCCTATACATACTTTAGCCCTCCTAGGGAAGGGTAAGTTGATTGAATGCTCGCAGCTTGTAAAGGTAAAAGAAGCGGGTGCGCCTATTTGCCGTGGATATATTCTTCATCATTAAAAGTGACCAGCCAAATTGGGAAATAGCAAACTAATCCAGCGACAATCCATGTGCTAATCACGGCTTCCATGCCACCCATTAATGCCAACACGAGGGTGAAATCCTGATAGATGTGAAAGGACGGGTAGCCCGACCATGTGAGTAAACATATGGTAAGCACCGCATCAACTGCCCACATGCAGAGCAAGTCACCAACACCAACCTTGGCGAAATAGACGGGTACAATGCGCGGGAACTTATAATAAAAGAGCAAGTGAATGGCAGTCGCAATCACCACAGGTAGCAATACCGATGTGCTGATGTTAAAACCTAGTGTTGAAACATCACCAATGCCGAATGCGACAAGTAAAAATACATGGATGGCAGATAATACAACAATGGCTGTCCAAGGACCGACCATCATTACGGTTAACATGACCCCAAGCCAGTGCACTGCCATACCTGGTTTGAGGTCGATTTGCAGCATGTATAAACCTGTGAGTGCGACAAAAATAGATGCAATTTGTAAACCTTCCGACCAACCCGACCAAAAACGTGTTTCGGTGCGCCAGATTGCCAAAAGAATTGCGGGAATGGCAAGTATATTGCCCAATATCAAGAGAAAGTCTGGATAAAACCCCGCTGGGATATGCATGTTTACACGTTAGGAGAGGGCTGCTTTAACTGCCGCAGAAACCTTGCCCATGTCAGCTTTTCCTGCTGCTTTGCCGCGCACAATGCCCATCACGCCACCCATATCTTTCATGGATGTTGCACCTGTTTCGGCAATAGCTGCTGCAATTATAGCAGTGACTTCATCATCTCTCATTTGCTCAGGCATATACACTTCAAGCACTTTGATTTCGGCATTCTCTTTGTCTGCAAGGTCAGCGCGATTTGCATCCATGTATTGTGTTGCAGAATCTTTGCGTTGTTTAATACATTTGCTGACCACAGCAATCACATCAGTATCTTCTAAGGTCTTACCCAGTTCAATTTCTTTGTCTTTAATTGCGGCTCGTAGCATACGAATCACGCCCAAAGCCAACTTGTCTTTGGCTTTCATTGCCACTTTCATGTCATCTATAATTTGTTGGGTAAGCATAGTGATTCACACCTTAAGTCCGTATATTTTTATTTAAGTTAAAGGGGTAATGCTAAGGGGTGGCTGCTGGCTTGCAAGTAAAATGAGTGCATTAAAAACACAGGCTTATTTTTTTAATGTTATCTTTAACTTGATGTGGCTATGGTACGCACCCATGTTAATCTATCATCAAACCATCAAACCCATTTTGAATCGCATTGGCTCTATGCCTGTTGCCATATTGCTGCTGCTTTTATTATCTGTTGCTTCGATTATCGGCACAGTGTTGCAGCAAAACAAAGAACAAGTTGATTATATGTTCCAGTTTGGACCCACTTGGTATTGGACATTCCGTGCTTTAGGCCTGTTTGACATGTATCACACATGGTGGTTTATGACCATCCTTGGTTTGCTGATGTTCTCCTTGTCGGCTTGTTTAATTCGTAATACGCCGCGTTTTTTACAAGAAATGAAAAACCGCAAAGGCACGATGAATCAGAATGCGCGTAAACATATTGAGCATAAATTTGATCTTATGTTTGATGATAAAGACAAGGCTGTTTCAACCATCAAGTCGGCACTGCCCGATTGGAAATGGATGGAAACCAAAGTGGGTGATGTGCTTTGGATGCGTGGTGATAAAGGGCGCTTTCATAAGTGGGGCTATATTACTGTTCATACTTCAATGTTAATCATTTTGATTGGTGGTTGGATGAGTGCCCAATTTGGCTTCCGAGGCAATATGGCCGTTCCTGAAGGTGGGCAAGAAAGCGAAATATCTTTCCTTCAAGGCACAAGTATTGGTTATTTGGACATGCCATTTGAAGTGCGTTGTGATGATTTCAGTATTAATTTTTTCTCAACGGGTGCACCCTCTGAGTTYCGCAGCACATTAACCATTCTTGAAGACGGTAAAGAAATGATGACTTCTGACATCATTGTAAACGAACCATTGTATTATAAGGGCGTTCGGATTTACCAAGCATCATTTGGTGATGGTGGTTCTCAGGTTGACATGAAGCTTTATCGTCTGAATAAAAAAGGCAATGTGAATGATATACAAGGTCAAATTTACACAACTTTTGAAGACCCTTATTCAGAAACAAGTTTGGAGTTCCARGATTTCCGTCCGTATAACATTGAGAACATGGCTGCCGCTGGTGCACCCAAAGACTTTAAAGATATGGGCCCATCGGTTGACTTTGTTATCCGAGGTAAAGGCTTGAAACCTGTGCTTGTGCGCACTTTTATGGAACCATTTATTATCAATGATGACAATCAAGGCTCCTTTATCATGATTTCTAAATCGGGTGATGCCCGCGATTTTGAAACATTTCTATTGGGGCTAGATTTTTCAGACCCAAGAGAGTGGGACTTGTTCCAATCCTTTATTCGCGGTCTTCCAGAAGAATTAGCAACATCCAAAGAAGCGCAACAAGAGCAAAACATTACAGCATTCCGCGCTTCACTTGATGAAGTTTATGGTGAYAATAAACCTGATGATTTACCCATGTTGGGTAACCGTGTGATTCAGGCACTGAAAGTCTTGCCAGACATGCCTTGGGCATTTGTGCCAGTCTTGGATGATTACGATCAGACCTATTATACAGGTCTACAACTTGCCAAAGACCCTGGTATGGACGTAGTGTGGATTGGTAGTGCGGGATTAACGATTGGTTTATGCATTATGTTTTATATTGCACATCGCAAAGTTTGGATACGCGTTGAGAAACGTGATGGCAGGGTGGAATTACAGGTCACTGGCATGAGTAACCGTAATCCGATTGCTTTTGAACAAGAGTTTGAAGATTTAGAACAACAAATTAAAGATGCTTATGAACAACAAGGAGCAAAAGTATGACTACAATGACAATGGGCTCAGGCTCAAGCACGTTTTCTATTTTTACAGGGCGCATTGCCCATGTCCGCAATTGGGCATATTTAGGCATGATGGCAGGTTTGGCTGCCATGGCAATGTTTGCCGAGATTGAATATGAGGAATATATTTTCGCGCTTTTNAGTATGCAGGGTGTGACTTGGATGGCAGGTGGTGCTGTTGTTGGCATGGCATATTCGTTTACAACATCCAAAGATAAGTTCCGCGCCTTTCGTTTTTCTGAAATTTTAGTGCCGTGGATTGATGGTTTGGTGTTGATGGTCGCGCTGATGGGTTTGTTTACCTTGTTTGAGCCTTCTGAAGCCATGATTACTTATGAAGACCAGTCTAACCTTTTCTCTGGTCATGTGGTGATGACCATGAATATCGCCCTCCTTTTCTCAGCATTGTGTTATATTGCATACCTTTTTGCACCTGATACTTTTATGGGCAAGATGGGTACAGTCACGGCTTGGATTGGTGTGTATGCTGGTGGTTCTGCTTTATTATTGCGTTGGTATGAGTCGTACTTATTGATGGGTGGTGACATTGGACATGCGCCCGTATCCAATCTTTATGAAGTGTTTATTTTACTATTTTGTGTGATTTGTGTGATTTATTTGGCTTTAGAAAGCCGCCATGATGCGCGAGGCTTGGGCGCTTTTGTGATGCCGATTGTGGCAGCAGGTGTGTTTTTCTCAATTTGGCTGGAGTCGGTAGGTCAATCAGACATCAAACCCTTGGTGCCAGCTTTGCAATCGTATTGGATGAAGATTCATGTACCGCTAAACTTTGTAGGTTATGGCGCATTTGCTGTGGCGTGTGGTGCAGGCATGGCATGGTTGCTACGCAACCGTATTGAAGAGTATAGCCCGAATGCTAAAGTCTTGTCTGTTTTACCATCATTAAAGCAACTGGATTCATTATCATACAAAGCTGTGGCAGTGGGTTTCCCAGCATTTACTCTGGCAACAATTTTAGGTGCAGCATGGGCTGCGGAAGCTTGGGGTGGTTATTGGTCTTGGGATCCGAAAGAAACATGGGCATTGATTGTATGGCTGGTCTATGGCGCATATTTACACGCACGTTTCTCTCATGGTTTACATGGTAAAATCTTGGCTTGGTGGTGTGTTGCAGGATTCTTGGTCACGATATTCTGCTTCGTGGGTGTAAACATGTATTTGTCTGGTTTGCATTCTTACGGTCAACTTACTTAATTTAACTTTTTTAAAATCTCTTGAACTTGCCGATGCTTTCTAAGCCTATTTTAGCTTTGGACACATCGGCAGGTGCGAGTGTTTGCTTGATTCAAGCTGATGGCAATGTGCGCTCTGCAAGTATGCAAACGCCGCGTGCGCATTCGCGGGAACTGTTGCCATTGTTGGATGGGCTTATTCAAGAAGCAGAGTTAACATGGCAAGATTTGCAAGCTTTTGCCGTGGGCACAGGCCCTGGTTCATTCACAGGTTTACGCGTGGCATGTGCCACGATTGCAGGCATCAATGCTTCATTGAAAAAACCAGTGTATAGTCTTTCTTCACTGGCAATAACGGCAAGGCAAGCGGGTGATATAAACCAACCCTTTTGGGCGATTGAAGATGCCCGTTCGGGTTTGGTCTATGCCGCACAGTTTGAAGCTGGTGTGTGTGTTTCACCGCCTCAGTGTTTAACATGGCAAGACTTCTTGGCTCTAAAGCCTCAAATTTATATAACGTTATCAGATATACCTGTTGATTTACAAAGTGCCAAACAACTGCCTATTGTATGCTCAAGAGAGCTTGCATTGATAACAAGTGTTCAAGATTTAGAAGGATGTGAACATCAAGCCATGTGGGTTGAACCTGTATATTTACAACCTTCACAAGCGGAGAAGAATTTAGCATGACACAACCACCTCTACGCGTTCTATTTGTATGTTTGGGCAATATTTGCCGCTCACCCTTGGCAGAAGTGGTGGTCAAATCTGTGGCTCAAGAACAAGGTCTTTCGGAGATGTTTCATTTTGAATCAGCGGGCACTGGTGATTGGCATGTGGGCAAGGGTGCAGACCCGCGTTCAGCCAGYAAAGCCTTGGAAAAAGGTTTAAATCTTGAGACACATGCTGCACAACAAATCACACAAAGAAATATTGGCGATTGGGATGTATTTGTCGCCATGGATAGTGATAACCAACGCAATTTGATTGGCATGGGGGCAAAACCTGAGCAAGTTATCATGATGCGGGCTTTTGAAGATATGAGCCCAACGCCTGATGTTCCAGACCCTTATTATGGCGGAGCGCATGGCTTTGAAGATGCTTATCAAATGTTAATATGCAATGCAGAGGGGTTGTTGGTGAAATTACACAGCTTTGTACCACAGGCTGGCGAGACCTAGATTGATATTACACAGCCTAGGACAACGCGCGAAAGCTTTCCCAAACTGGATAAGAGAACATGAAACACTCTATCTAGGATTACTGGCTGTGGTTGTGGGAGTGCTGGCTGGTTATGGCGCACTTTTTTTGCGTTTTGGCATTGAGTGGATAAGTCGKGTTTGGACRGGTGAAGCGAGCTGGTCTGAAGCATTGCACGATATTCATTGGTCTATTTTCATTTTAGCGCCTGTCATCGGCGGATTGCTTGTGGGCTGGATTAATACCCGCTGGTTGCCGCAAGATGAGGCAAGGGTGATTCCTGGTGTGATTGAAGCATTAGCCGAGCGCGGTGGAAAGATTTCTGCCAAAAAGACAGTGGGCGAGTTCTTTTCCAATGTGATTTCAGTAGGAAGTGGTGCATCTATGGGTCGAGAAGCGCCAACCGTTGCTTTGGGTGCTTCGCTGGCATCATTGTTAGGACAATGGCTTCACCTGAATGAAAAACAAATGCGCACACTTCTGGGCTGCGGCGTTGCAGCAGGTATTGCTGGYGCATTTAAYGCGCCGATTGCAGGTGTGTTGTTTGCGCTGGAAGTCATCYTAGCAGACTACGCCATTGCAACATTTACGCCGATTGTGATGTCTTCGGTGATAGCAACCGTGATAACGCGTTCAGAATTGGGCAACTTTCCTATGTTTACCATTCCAGAGTTTCGGCTTGTCTCAAGTTGGGAAATTTTAGCCTATATTGGTTTAGGTGTTTTTTGTGGTTTGCTGGCAGCAATCACGGTGAAAATGTTACCCAAATCGCGAGCMTTGTTTGAAAAGTATGTGCGAATAGCACTTTTCCGYCCTGCGGTTGCAGGTTTATTACTGGGTGTTTGTGCGCTGTTTGTACCTGAAATCATGTCGATTGGTTATGGCACAGTGGATAGTATGCTGCTTGAAAATATTGAAGGTAATATTTTGGGTGCAGSTCTTCCGTTAGCTTTGTTTTTGGTTGTTTTATTATTGATGAAAATCCTGACCAGTGTGATTTGTTCAGGTGGTGGTTTTGGTGGCGGTATGATTGGACCATCGTTATTTATCGGTGCAACGGCTGGTGCATTGTATGGCGGCATTGTGCATGGTATTTTCCCTGCATGGTCGGAATCGTATGGTGCGTATGCTTTGGTTGCATGTGGGGCAATGCTTGCGGCGACAATTCAAGCGCCCATGAGTTCGATTTTAATGATATTTGAGCTATCCAATGATTATCATATTATGGTGCCTTTGATGACGGCGTGTGTTGTTGCGGCATTGGTCAAACGGTCGTTTGGTAATGAATCTGTCATCACTGAGGGATTGCAGGAAAAAGGGGTGGACACGGGTTGGTCGCTTGAGCGGTCGTGGATGAGGGCTGTGCCAATATCACGGCTACCCTGGCGCTCTATTCCTTCGGTCTATGCGTCTTCAAAACTCGAAGACTTGAAGCGGGTGTATATTTCATCAGGTAAAGGTTGTGTGATTGTGACCAATCATGAAGATGAGATGGTGGGTATGGTGACCTTTGCCGATCTGCAACCATGGCTGCTGGACTCATCTTTAGACCAAGTTGTCGTCGCTGAAGAAGTCGCCAACAAACATGTACAGACCCTTTCAGAGTCGGATAGTTTGTTGGATGCGATTGACATATTGGACAGYGAAGATTTTGAACAAATGCCTGTGACTGCTAGGGACAAYCCCAAGAAAGTGCTGGGTATTGTGTCGCGTAACGCTGTGTTCTCCACATATCATAAACTGATTGTGAAACATGGCGAAGACAATACCAAGAGCTGGTAGTGAGCTTAAATTCAGCCCAGCAAAGTGCCGTTGAAGCCGAAGATGGACCGCAACTTATTCTTGCAGGTGCAGGCTCAGGAAAAACGCGAACCGTAGTGCATCGCATTGGTCATTTGATTGCAGCGCGTGGTTATGCGCCGCATCGAATTTTAGCCGTCACATTCACCAACAAAGCCGCCAAAGAATTACAAAAGCGATTGTCCGATTTGATAGGTGATGGTGCAGGTGGTGTGACTTCAGGAACATTCCATTCTATTTCGCTTCGTTTTTTAAGAAGTTATGCCGATGTATTGGGTTATCCCAAAAGTTTTCAGGTGATTGATAGTGATGACCAAAAAACCTTAATTAAACGCTTGCTCAAAGCAAGAAATATTCCATCTGACAGGCTTCACCCTTCATTTTTAGGTAACTGGATTGAGCAGCAAAAGAATGCGGGTTACTTGCCTGAACAAGCTGAATCTATGGCGTGGAGCGGGCTAGACCTCAAAGACTTGTATGTCGTGTATCAAGACGAGCTTAAAAAATTAGAGCGCATGGATTTTTCCGATTTGATTTTAAATTGTGTGCGTTTGCTTCGCGATTTTCCAAGTGTGGCAACCGCCATGTTTACACGCTTTGACCACATTCTGGTGGATGAATATCAAGATACCAACCCTGTGCAGCACGAATGGTTATGTTTATTGGCAGCGGAACATCAAAATATCACGGTAGTAGGTGATGATGATCAATCTATTTATGGTTGGCGTGGCGCGGATGTGCGCCATATCCTTGATTTTGAGAAGGGGTGGCAGAATGCGCAGGTGCACAGGCTAGAAGAAAATTACCGCTCAACAGAAGCGATTTTAAAACTTGCCAATGCCATCATCAGCAACAATGAAGATAGGCATATCAAAGCATTGCGAGCAACCCGTGATGCTGGGTTAAAGCCAGAGTTTCATGTCTGTGTGGATGAATATGCTGAAGCAAGGCACATGGCGAATTTGTTTAATGAACGGTATGCCGCAGTAGCATGGTCAAAGATGGCGGTGTTGTATCGCTCCAACCGTCAATCACTTGCCATTGAACAAGTCTTTCGCGAAGAAGAYATTCCTTAYCGGATTATTGGTGGTTTAAGCTTYTTTGCACGYATGGAAATYAAAGATGCSATTGCNCTTTNGGGCGCTGCTKAATGGTTGYGCGGATGGYATGCAYGTGTTGCGYATTTGTAATAAACCCAAACGTGGCATTGGWGCKAAGGGGCAAGAAACKATTGCTGCACTTTTAAGTTCCAGCGGGTTAAGGGTTGCYGATTGGATAGAYGCCATGCWGCAAGCYACAACATTACCTGCRCCSATGAAAAAGCTRCTGCCYTTRTTGCAAACYMTCAAARCYATGCARGSMGATATTGARGATTTACCCGAYCGAGGYYTGATGCGATTGCTRGAAAGYATYGGWTATMTYGAYAGCCTRAATGCTTTGGGTGAAATYGAAKCRGMATCRCGCATTGAAAATATCAAAACCYTGCAAAAYTAYATCGAATTTTCTCTGGCRTCAGGYATCACACCCRTTGAGTTTATGGATAGGGCAGCACTGATGGTCAGTGGTGAAGAAGACAATGATGATGAAGATGCGGTGAACTTGATGAGCCTKCAYCGYGCYAAGGGTTTGGAGTTTGAYACGGTGGTCTTGGCAGGKGTGGAAGATGGGATGTTRCCSCACCAACGCGCTTTGGATGAGGGCGAARTGGGTATCGCAGAAGAGCGGCGGTTGTTGTATGTGGGGGTGACGCGTGCGGAGAATATCTTGCACCTGACATCGGCAAGGTTGCGCCGCATGTTTGGTGATATGACGTATCCCATGCCAAGCAGGTTTATCGCCGATTTGGATGATGATGTGTTAAGTAAATCCGAAGCTATCAAACAGCCTAAGATGTTTTCCAATTCCCAACCTTCTTCATCAGCCCAAGGCATTGCTGTGGGTGTATATGTGAATCATCCAAGCTTTGGCGATGGTTTGATTGTTGATTTGGAAGGTGATGGCGATGCTGTGCGTGTTGCGATTGAATTTGATGCTGTGGGTTTGARGCGGTTGATGTTGAAATATGCTGCGCTGACCGTGTTATAAATCCAAGCTTTCATTATACGCAAGCCTTCTTACAATGCGGCAAACAGTTTAGGAGTGAGTTATGGACATCAGTAAAATCCCAGCAGGWAAAAATGCACCYGAAGAAATAAACGTGGTGATTGAAGTRCCGCAACATGCCGACCCCATTAAATATGAGTTGGATAAAGCTTCAGGCGCAGTGTTTGTAGACCGTTTTATGCACACAGCCATGCATTATCCATGCAACTATGGTTTTGTGCCCAACACATTATCAGATGATGGTGACCCAGTGGATGTGTTGGTTGTMTCTGATTTTGCTTTGGTTCCTGGCTCTGTGATTACATGTCGCCCTGTKGCTGTGCTGCAAATGGAAGATGAAGCGGGTATGGATGCAAAAGTRTTGGCAGTGCCGATTACCAAGTTGACACCTGTATATAAAGATGTGAATGGCCCAGAAGACTTACCAAAATTTTTGCTCGATCAAATTGAACACTTCTTTGAGCATTACAAAGATTTGGAAGCGGGCAAATGGGTGAAAGTGACTGGCTGGGCAGATGCAGCCGCAGCAAAAAAAGAAGTGCTAGACTCTATCGCTGCTTATAAAGGTTAATTTTMAACGCTTTGATATTCAAAGGCTCTGCGAAAGCAGGGTCTTTTTTTATTGGCGTTAATCAGTGTAGTCTGCCCAAAACTCAGTGCCTTTGCCCATATGTCGAATGCGATTGATTAGCATATCCATAGCTTCGGGTCGTTCAGCGAAGTTGATGCGGTCGGTTTGCACTACCAATAACGGTGTTTCCTGATAATGGAAAAAGAAGTTGTCGAAAGTTTCGGTGATTTGGTTGAGGTAATCTAAGCTGATACCGTTTTCCATGCTGCGGTTGCGTTTTTGTACGCGTTTTAAGGCAACTTCTGGGGAAGACTGTAAATAAACCACCAGATCGGGCCTGGGAAGCTCTGCGGCGACAACTTGGGCGACTTGGTTGTATAACGCAAACTCTTCATCAGATAGATTGGTCATGGCAAAAAGCCTGTCTTTGGCAAACAAATAATCGCTGACAATGAGCGAGTGAAATAAATCTTGTTGAATCATGGATTGCCATTGTTTGAGCCGAGAAAACAGAAAGGAAAGCTGCACCGATAAACCGTGACGTTCGGGATCTTGGTAAAACAGTTCCAAAAATGGGTTGTCGTCAATATCTTCAAGCAACAGGTTAGCACCAAGCTTTTCTGCAAGCCCTTTGGCAAGCGTGGTTTTACCCACGCCAATGCCGCCCTCAACTGCGATATGTGATAGTTGTAATATTGAGCTCACCAAATCTCCCCTTCATACAATGATTCACCTGCTTGTTGCAAAGAGCGAAGCATCTCTTGAACGCTGCGGCTGGTCACTGGGTGTATCCAGTTGGGCATGATGTCATGCAATGGCTGTAGCACAAACAAACGGTCTACCAGCGCTGGATGGGGCAACATTAGAGCAGAATCATGGGATATGCACCCCTCATAATCAATCAGGTCGAGGTCGAGGGTGCGGCTGCCCCAATGTTCTTTGCGCTCCCGACCATGCAAAGCTTCAATGCGGTGCAGTTCGGCAAGTAGTTCGGTGGGGGTAAGTGTGCTCGCGACATGAATGGCAGCATTGATGTAATCAGGCTGAGATGGCGCACCTTTAGCCACGAGAGCAGGTGTTGGGTATAATTTTGACTTTGTAATGATGTGGCAGCTTTGGCTTAATGCCTTGTAAGCACTATCAAAGCTTGCACGCACATCACCAATATTTCCACCCAAAGCAATGATAATATGACTCATATTGGCTAAACCTTGCAGTCTTTTTTGCTTTAAGGCAACCATGATAAGTTTTAGGCTGCATATTACGGTTGACGGCTTACTCTTAAATACGTAAGTTTCGCCGCCTTCCAAAGTTGGAAGATGTTTTTTTAAATGTCGGGGCGTAGCGCAGCCTGGTAGCGCATCTGGTTTGGGACCAGAGGGTCGGGTGTTCGAATCACCCCGCCCCGACCATTTTAAAACATAAGGTCTGCTGGAAGTAAGCGCCTGTAGCTCAGCTGGATAGAGCAACGGACTTCTAATCCGTAGGCCGCAGGTTCGAATCCTGCCAGGCGCGCCATTCAGCCTTTTAGGAATCAAAGCAATATGGTGGATGTAGCTCAGTTGGTAGAGCCCCGGCTTGTGATGCCGGTGGTCGCGGGTTCGAGTCCCGTCGTCCACCCCAGTTTTTGCTCTCATTTAATTCTTTATAATCATTAACTTAGAGCGTTTYTTGGCATCTGTCAAAGAATGCTCTTTTYTATGCTTTATCGCTGGGGCCTTAGCAGGGCCTTAACAGAGCCCAAAAATCATTGCTTTAATAATACCTGAGTAAACAACTTGAGTATTAGCCTGCATTTTCAAGCTTTATTGTTGATGAATTAAGGCTCTNAGMAACTAMYCWGGTTCGTCTGGATAAAAYTCYARTAGTTTWCCTGGAGAGCACTCAAAGTATTTACATAATGCGTTTATTGTATCCGTGTTTGTATTATAACCAGGGATGTTGGATATTCTCGAAAGCGTAGGTTGTGACAGCCYAGTTTTTTTTGCWACCTCTTTGAGCGGTATTTTTCTTTTTTCAGAAAAGCCTTTGTCATCCAACATTTGAGTTAATCGAATTCTAATCATAGTCACCTCTAACAAGTCACATAATTATAATTAATTAGTAATGTGTCAAAATTATTCATATAAGAATGATTAGCATCACATTTGACATGGAAGGATTATGTGATACAATATTTCATATATGAATAAATACACATTCATATGAATATTAATTACATTGGAGTCTATGATGAACGAAACATACTTAACAACAGAAGAACTATCACAAAGGATAAAATATGATCCAAGAACGATTCGCGACAGCTTGAAAGATWCTGTGCTGCTCGAAGGCGTTCATTATTTCCGTCCATTTGGCGGCAGAAAGATTTTATACATTTGGGAAACGATTGAGCAAGATATGTATAAACAATCTCAAGCTAATGGGGTCATGATTCCAATGAGCAGTGGAGGGTCTTGTCATGTCTAGTATCCGCTCGCGATCTGAGAATAGCCATTTATTTTTTGATTTTAGATATATGGGAAGGCGGTGTAGGGAACAAACACAGTTGCCCGACACACCTGCCAACCGCAAGAAGCTTCAGCGGGTATTGGATAAGATGGAAGCTGAGATGACTTTGGGAACATTTAATTATGCTGATTATTTCCCCAATAGTCCGCGTGTTCAACAATTTGAACATCAGCAGAGTAGAATCCAAACACGTCTTTCAAATTCACCAACATTCAAAGACTTTTCTGCGCTTTGGTATGATGAAATGAGTATTCAATGGCGTAAGACGCATAAACTGGGTGTACAAGATATTCTCGACCAGTATCTATTAGAATGGTTTGGAGATAAAGGCGTTAGCTGCATCACCAAGACAGATATTCTCGCATTTCGGTCATCGCTCGCCAAAGTTCAGAACCGAAGTGGAAAACAACTGTCAGCTTCACGAATCAACCATATCATGACGCCATTGCGCATGATACTCAATGAAGCAGCTAACAGGTTTGAGTTTAGCYCGCCTTACCATGGAATCAAGTCTCTCAAGGTTCCACGCACGGATGTTGAACCGTTTACGCTTGATGAAGTCATGTTGATATTAAAGCATGTCCGCGCTGACTATAAGAACTATTATACCGTTCGTTTTYTCACAGCCATGCGCACRTCAGAGATAGATGGTTTGCAATGGCAGTATGTGGACTTTGAGCGGCGACAAATTCTTATTCGCCAAGCCTTGGTGATGGATGAGCTTATTTATACCAAGAATGATGGCTCATATCGGGCGATTGATATGTCGGACACCGTTTATCAGGCATTGAAGAAACAGCAGCAAGCTACAGGCAACATGCCATTTGTGTTTTGTAATACGCAAGGTGGGAGCTTAATGCACCGCAATGTTACGCGCCGTGTCTGGCATCCACTGCTTAGGCATTTGGGGCTTAGAGCTAGGCGACCTTATCAAACGCGTCATACAGCAGCGACCTTGTGGCTTGCAGCAGGTGAAAGCCCTGAATGGATTGCAAGGCAAATGGGTCATACGACAACAGAAATGCTGTTTCGCACCTATTCGCGGTATATCCCCAATCTTACCCGACAAGACGGTTCAGCTTTTGAGCGATTATTGGCTTCCAATGGTATGTCGGAGGTGAGTGATGAGTAATGTTGTAAGCATGTTTGCCCGAAAGCAACACGAACGACAAATCAAACAATGGCAACTGGGTTACTGAACAACTGTTTTGGCAAATGATGATAGATAGGTCGATTGATGAAGCGGATATTGTTCATGCCCTTGGTTACCCAGAGTACGAACACCAAATCTTTGCATACAGACAATGGGTAAAAGATAACCAAACCCTGTTTGACACCAATACACCTATGGAAGTGTATATTATGGTCCAACCTTGCCACCCATTATGGTTCAAAGTAGCCACCTAAGTTCAAAAAAATGACTAACCATTATAAATGAAATTAGCCACCTTAATTTTGTCGATATAGGGCTATAGCTTTTTATTTCTCCTCATAGATTCACCGCTTAATTCTAACCGAATTACAGCCCCTAATGCTCGGTCTAAAAATACGTCTGCAACCGTAGCATTCTTGCCGCGTAAATATTTGTGCCATTCAGCAACAGGAATCTGACTTGTAATTAATGTCGATTTATTTTCAGTCCTTGCATCGATGACTTCCAACAAGTCATTTCGTCCTGCTGCATCAATAGGGCAGATGCCAAAATCATCAAGAATAAGCAAATCAAACTTGCTCAAACGAACGATGAGCCTCCTGTAACTGCCATCACCTTGCGCGAGGTGTAAGTCTTCTAAAAGTTCCGCAAGTTTATAAAAACGAACTGATTTGCCTTGCCTACAATTATGGTTTCCAAGCGCTGACCCAAGCCAAGTTTTACCACAACCTGTTGGTCCAGTTATAATCAGGTTAAAACCTTTGTTTATCCAGTTGCCACTAATAAGCGATGSCATTTCAGCTTTGTCCAAACCCCTACTATGTCTAAAGTCTATATCCTCAACACATGCGTTAGTCTTAAACTTTGCTGCTTTTAATAAGCGTTGAAGCTTTCTGTCTTTTTGATACGTTTGTTCTGTATCAACAATAAGTCCCATCCTTTCTTCAAAAGATAAGCTCATCGCAGCAGGGCTTGTTAGCTGGTTGCCATAGCAGTCAGCCATCCCATGTAGTTTCATTTGACGTAATTTGTTTATTGTATCTTCTGTAATCATTTTGATCTCCTTTAGTGATAGTATTTTGAACCACGAATATTTTCATGTTCAAAATCAGCTTCATTTATTTTTATTTTTTCAGTTACCGTTCGGTCTAGGTTCGTTTTGAGAATTGAACGAATGTTTCGCAGCTTTGTACCACCAATCCCTAAGCATTTAATACTCGCTTTTTCTATGCGTTCTTGACCATATTCCTCTTCAAGCTTTTTCATCCCAGTTAAAAGCCTGTATGAATCATCTCTTCTGCGTGCTTCTTTCATAGCAGTTTGCATAAAGTCATGTGTGGCTTGCCCCATTTCTAATCCCCATTGCAAAGCTTCGTCTTCTGTAAACTCTGCAAGATGGCGGTGTTGTTTGGGCATATGTTCAGGTTTAGTGGTTTTACCCGTTTCATATGACCGCGCGTGGCTACATGCCCGTTCACCCCTATGAAACACCTCGATGACATCTGCACTCACATGCACATCTAATTCGACCCCTGATAATGCTTCGGGCACTGAGTAGTCATGATTATATAATGAGATATGATAACCAAAGTCAGCTCTTATCTTCCTGTGCTCTACAGTTGTAAACCTTGTGAGTGGAAGCTGCTTTAAAGCAGGCTGATCAATTGATTTGAATAACGAACTACGACACCCTTTAATTTTTTGGAATGGTCTATTATTCACATCTTCTAAAAGCTTTAAGATTTCAGCATTTAATTGGTGTAAGCTAGTAAAGGTTACTTTACGCAAGCGAAATAGAATCCACCTTTCAATGATAAGCACACTATTTTCAGCTTTTGCTTTATCTTGTGGTTTATAAGGTCTTGCAGCAAAGATAGATGTACCAAAGTGATCAGCCATAGCTTGATAGGTGCTGTTAATCACAGGGTCAGTCAGACTAACTTTATCGACCGCAGACTTTAGATTGTCGCATACAATAACTTCTGGGACACCACCAAAGAACTCAAACATTTTGGCGTGACTCATCACCCAATGCCCCACCTTTTGCGACCAAGTAGCATCAGCATAGATGTAGTTGCTTGCACCCAAAACCCCAACAAATATTTGTGCTGTTTTGATTTCTCCCGTTTTAGGGTTAGTGATATTGACTGTTGGACCACAGTAATCAACGAACACCGTTTCACCAGCTTTATAGTCTTGCCGCATATAACGTCTTAATGACTTTTGTGCTTACGATAATTTTGGCAGAATGATGGATAAGAAATACCATTAGGAAATTCAAGTAAATATTCATTATGCAGCACTTGCAGGGTGGCACCTTTACTTTTCATCTCCTTAAAAACCTCTTCATAATTGGGCGGTGGTCGTTTTCCTTTCATATCAGATATAGGTGGAAAAAGTTTCTTCTCAAGCTCTGTCTCTGTCAGCTTATGTATATCGCCCCACGTTAAACCTGCTGTCTCAGCTCTGCATATATAACTAGGGCAACTCTGAACAAGTCTGCCTAATAGTGTTATAGTTTTCCTATATCATTGAGGGGGAATTAAAGATGAGCCAACTGAGTTTTTCTGAAATAGAGTATTTGAACAAAAAGCATACAACACGGCG
>NVSF01000023.1:15486-17621 GCA_002401135.1 Zetaproteobacteria bacterium | reverse complement strand
TCTGATGATTCAAGTTCTGATGATTCAAGTTCTGATGATTCAAGTTCTGATGATTCAAGTTCTGATGATTCAAGTTCTGATGATTCAAGTTCTGATGGTTCAAGTTCTGATGATTCAAGTTCTGATGGTTCAGTTGCGGGTCATTGTCAATGTCAAGCACCTGGTTCAGGAGCTGCGGCTCCACCTGCTGTGTTCCAACCGTTTTAATATAGGAACAAAAGCTACTGAATAGCGCCCACATGGGCGCTATTTTTTTGCCTTGCTGGTGCTTTGCGTCACTTAGGCTACAATTCAATGTTGTACTGTCTAAGTAGCAAGGTGTATGGCGTTTATAAATAGCTAGAAGAGGTAAGCTTGTGAACTGGAGACAATTTAAGCGTTTTTYCGACACACACAGGATTGACTTTGATGTTTCAAATTACTATGTTAGCGCAATGTGTGTTAGTAGTGCCTTAGCAGAGGATTGCAAATGAAGMTTTTTTCCCGCAAGAAAGATGCCGTTATGGGTGTCGACATTAGTGCAACTGCCATTAAGTTGGTGGAGCTAAGTAAAAAGAAATCAGGCTATGTGCTTAAGGCATTTGCCAATATACCCCTGCCTCGTGATGCCATTGTAGAAAACACGGTGATTGATTCGATTGCGGTGTCCCARGCATTGCTGGACGCCATAGARGAGTCGGGCACTRCAACAAAAAATGTTTCAATTGCCGTTTCGGGCAATGCCTTAATCATTAAAGTTATTCAAGTGCCAACAACCACTGAATTTGACCTWGAGGCTCAAATTTCTTTTGAAGCYGACCAGCATGTTCCRTTTGATATTGAAGATGTTTATTCCGACTTCCAAATYCTTGGGGYAAATGAAGATGACCCTGAAATGATGGATGTTGTTTTGGTAGCATGTAAGCGCGAAATTGTTGATGACTATCAATTGGTTTTAAGTGRAGCTGGTCTTAATGCAAGCTGTGTTGATTGTGCGGTGTTTGCCATTGAAAATGCAGCAGAAGAAGTTGGCTTGTTGGATGTTGATTCGCTTGAGCTTGATGCAGCAGAAGCTTTGGATGGTGAAGCTGAAGGTGGCGGGGCAAGTGCCTTGATTAATATCGGGGCGAATATAATTAACGTGAATATTTTACGTGAAGGRCAAATGGCATTTGTTCGAGATCAGTTCTAYGGTGGTCAAAATCTAACAGAGATWATTCARAAGACACATGCTGTGAGCTTTAGTGCAGCCGAGGAAATGAAAAAGAATAATTTTTCTGAAATTGACCCAAATGTCATCGAAGAATTTTATAGTAATTTAAGTTCTGAAGTGAGTAGGTCGTTGGATTTTTATAGCGCAAACAACGCCGAATACCCAGTGCAAACTATATTGCTTAGTGGTGGTTGTGCATTGATTCCAGATATCGATGTTGAGTTATACCAACGCTTAGGTATTGAAACAAAAATTTTTAACCCTTTTGAAAAYATTGAAATTCCAGAGCAAAYATTTGATGTAGAAAGCTTGMRWAAGATYGGCCCAATGATGGTTGTTCCCATTGGTTTAGCCATGCGGAGTTTTGAYCTATGATTCGCATTAATTTAATTCCGCACCGCGAGGCTTTTAGGCAACAGCAAATTATCGAATATATTGTTACTTTCGCGGCTGCTATTTTGTTATCGGTTGTTATTGTGGTTACCATCAATGCTTCCGTTGCGGAGAATTTAACAACATTACAACAAGAACGCTCTAATTTGGAAGCGAAGAATAAAAATCTATCTAAGAAAATTGGTGAGTTAAGAAATTTGGATAGCCTAAGAGAAGAGGTTGAGGGTAAGCTGCAAATTGTTGATGAGTTGCAAGCTGGGCGATTCCGCTCACTAGAAACACTCAATAGTATAGCAGAATCAATGCCGCAAAATATTTGGCTAATTGCATTTGCAGATAATAACAGTGCCTTGTCTTTGGATGGTTTTGCCGAGAGCAGTCAAGCCATTGCAAACTTTATGCGTGCTTTAGAACGAGACMGCTCATTTGGTAATGTTAAGYTKTCTGTTGATAAGTCKGCAACGGCTGAAGGTGTGAATGTCAGRTCTTTTTCWYTATCAYTRCKCAGGYTGACAWTGGCRCAGCAAGCAGMAAAAGCTAAAGRWGRAGM
>NVSF01000023.1:0-15480 GCA_002401135.1 Zetaproteobacteria bacterium | reverse complement strand
AGTGCAATGAACTTTGATGCTRTAAACCTTGATGCACTGAAGCCACTCATACCATTGCCAATGATTACCAAAATAATGGTTTTGGTCGGTATTGTGATAGCAATCTTCGCGGCTTATTTTGTTATGTTCCTAACGCCTTTGTATGATTCTATTGAATCTGAAAAGGTTCAAGTTGAGAGCCAACGCGTGCGGCTGCAGCGAAATGAAAGGCTTGCAAGCAATATTCCTAAGAAAAAAGAAGAGTATAAAAAGTTGCAAACCCAGTTGAAAATCGCATTAAATATGCTGCCAAAAAAATCACAGATTCCAGATTTGTTGGAAGGTGTGACTTGGGCAGGTAAGGATTCAGGTTTATCTTTTTCTGAATTTAAACCAGGCGCTGAAAGTGTGCAAAGTATTTATGCAGAAGTTCCAGTGACCCTTGCAGTTTCAGGCACATTTAAACAATTAATTACTTTTTTAAAACGTGTTGGTGAAATGTCACGTATTGTAGATATTAAAAATTTGAAATTAAAATTAGGCAATAATCAAGTGTTAAATATTCAAGGTCAAGCAGTGACTTACCGTTTTGTTGAAGGTGGGAAGAAGCAAAAAAGAAGAGCTGGGCGCTAACTTGTGGCTATTGTGGKTTTAGGAGTTTGTTATGGTAGAAAATAAGAGTTTAACAAGCTGGAGCGTTGTTTGCTTTATGCTGCTGTCGATTGTTTCGGCACCATCGCTGATTCATGCAGGAAGCATTCAAAGCGTGTCACTATTGGATTCAGAAGATGGTGATGTTTTGATTGTAGAGTCGGATGAACCGCTTGAATATCAAGTGTTTGACTTAAGCGAACCACCAAGGTTGGTCATGACATTTCCAGGCTCTGARATTGATTCGACCATTGTTGCTATCAAAGGTGAYGGTGAGGGTGTGGTAAAYCTCTTTCCCAAAGCGAATGAGTTGGGCGTGCGTTTGGAAATGAGCTTGAGTGMTGYGCTGTCKTATGATATCGATGAGCAAGGAAACACGCTGATTATTCGCTTTGATGCACCYGATYTGGGTGATGAGAACCGTTTGAAGAATGCATTGTTAGAAAAAGTAAATGTYAGTGATAAAGCAGGCGTGACTGAAATTGTGATTGATGGACGCAATATGGATTCAAATCACAATGCTTTTTTAACCAATAAAAACAGGACGTTGGTTGTTGATCTTTGGGGTGCGAAGTCGGCACTCAAGAAAGATAGATTTCAATATKCAACACAGCATGTGAAATCTTTAGCCGTTGGTGAAGCGGACGATAGACTTCGTTTAATTATAGACTTGTTGCCAACAAGTAATATGGCACAACAAATTGATGTAACKGCTGACCAAATGGTGATTCGCCTRGGGGCAGTGTCTGATGCACAATCAGATGTTATACAAGTAGAAAGCGTTGATTTTCAGCCAGATGGTTCGTATGCAAAAGTATTGATTCGTACGGATGCAACAAACCCCATAATTGATGTTCATGAAGAAAAGGGTAATACGATTATTAATATTGCCAATGCAACATTGAAGCAAGGGCAGGAAATATCGCAAGACTTACGCGCCTTTGCAGGTCCTCTGGCTCAAATTGATAGCTACCGTGTTGGTGATAATGTTAAAGTTGTAGTGCGAACCCGTGAAGATGTTGAAGTGAATAGTTTTCAACAAGGTAATGTGTTTAGTTTGAACTTTATACCCGCATCTTTAGCGCTTGCGGCAAGGGGTGAAGCAGATGGAGATGGTGGTTTTAGTTATACAGGTGAGAAGGTCACTTTTGATTTTAAAGACATTGATATTCGCAATGCGTTAAAGCTGATTGCTGAGATGAGTGATCTAAATATCATCATGTCAGATGATGTGACAGGCACATTAACCATGCGTTTGGTGGATGTACCTTGGGATCAAGCATTAGAGATTATTTTATCGGCAAGAGGTTTAGGCAAGGAACAGAGTGGGAATGTGCTTCGTGTTGCCCCCGTTGAAGTGTTGCGCACTGAATATGAATCAAAAATTGAGGCGAGAAAAGGTTCTTTGCAGCTTGAACCGCTGCTTACGGAATTTATTACACTAAGTTATTCWAAAGTTTCAGAGATTAAAACGATGCTTGAAGCATCAAAACTCAGCCAAAAGAAAAGTTCAAAATCCAAAGATGGTGGTATGCCGACAGCGGATAGTTCTGGTCTGATGTCGAGTCGCGGAAGTGTTTTGGTAGACACAAGAACAAACACTTTAATCATTAAAGATACGCGGGAAGCGATTAATAATATTAAGCGTCTTGTGGCAGTGATTGATAAACCCATTCAACAAGTATTGATTGAAGCGCGCATTGTTGAGGCTTCGGATAGGTTTACACACAGTATTGGTGTGCGTTGGGGTGGCAGTGTTAATCGTTCTACAACGACCAATTTCCCAGGCTCTGTGGCTATTGGTGCTTCAGGAACAACAGCAGCAAATTCTGATGCTATTATTTCGGGTGACCAGGCTGCGGCTACGGGGCGAGGTTTTTTGGTTGATTTACCCGCATCGGGTAATGGCGGTTCGATTGGTTTAAGCCTTGGTTCTTTTAGTAATGCTATCAATTTAGACTTGGAATTATCCGCAGCGCAAGCAGATGGTGATGCGAAGATTGTGTCTAACCCCAGAATTGTGACAAGCAACTTGAAAATGGCAACGGTTACGCAAGGTGTTCAAATTGCTTTTGTGACACCAGGGACTGCCAATAACCCTGCTACGGTAAAGCTCGTTGAAGCAGCCTTGACACTTCAAGTGACACCGCAAATCACAGCAGATGGTGGCGTGATTTTAGATGTTAAAGTGACCAAAAATGCCCCCACAGGTATTGGCGCAACAACAGGTATTGATACCAAAGAAGTGACGACCAATGTGTATGTTAAAAATGGCGAAACTATTGTTATTGGTGGTGTATATACACGTGAAAAAGCTAATGAAAGTACAAGTGTGCCTTATTTGTCTGAGATTCCATTTTTAGGATGGCTCTTCAAAACGGAAAGTATTCGAGATAATAAAAGTGAGTTGTTAATATTTATTACGCCTAAGATATTAAATGGTTCGGCAGGTACGTGAGTTTTCCACATAAATTTTTTAGATAAGAAGGTGAAGCAATGGATATGAAATTAATAAAGAATATTAGCATGATGTTGTTTGTTTTGATGTTAGCGGGCTGTGGAGACAACCCAGCGACTACGCCAACAGCGACCACGCCAACAGCGACCACGCCAACAGCGACCACGCCAACAGCGACCACGCCAACGCCAACCGCTCAAGTTGTAGCTTCTTTAGCGATTAAGACTTCACAAGCCTCCGTGTTTAGCGACGGCTCTGATAGTGCAACGATC
This sequence comes from Zetaproteobacteria bacterium, assembly GCA_002401135.1. Taxonomy (GTDB): domain Bacteria; phylum Pseudomonadota; class Zetaproteobacteria; order Mariprofundales; family Mariprofundaceae; genus Ghiorsea. The sequence continues at coordinate 12,120 of NVSF01000023.1, read as the reverse complement.
ACAGCCACGGTATTGGATGCTAATTCAGTGGTGATTCCAAATGCGCAGGTTAGCTTTAGCGCGGATTCAGGCGCAATTAGTTCAGGTTTGGTGACCACAGATGCAGCAGGTGTTGCCACGATTACAGTTAAAAATGGTGCTTCGGTTGCTGGTGCTACCATCACAGTGACAGCCTCTGTGACTGGCGCAACTGGCATAGTCACATCTAGTATTGGTATACCTGTAGTTGCTCCTACTACCATAATAAGTGCACCTRTAGYTCAAGCGATTTCTTCTTTAGCGATTAAGACATCACAAGCAACAGTGCTTAGTGACGGTTCTGATAGTGTCACGGTTACAGCTACAGTATTGGATGTTTATTCGGTAGTGATTCCTAATGCGCAGGTCAGCTTTATTGCCGATTCAGGCGCAATCAGCTCAGGTTTGGTGATCACAGATGCAGCGGGTATTGCTTCGATTACATTGAACAAAGGTTCAACAGTTGCTGGTGCAACCATCTCAGTCACCGCTTCTGTGGTTGGCGTCGCTGGACCAATTACATTAAGTATTGGCATTCCAGTAGTTGCCCCTAGTGTCATAATAAGCACACCTGTAGCTCAAGCTGTTTCTGCTTTGGTTATCAAACCTTCGCAGACCACGTTACTTAGTGATGGTTCWGATAGTGTAACGATTACAGCCACMGTATTGGATGTTTATTCAGTTGTTATTCCGAACGCTCAAGTCACATTCAGTTCAAAYTCAGGTACAATCAGYTCWGGTTTGGTGAYYACAGATGCAGCRGGWATTGCTWCGATYACMTTGAAYAAAGGTGYWGCYRTTRCTGGTGCRACSATCACRGTKACMGCYTCKGTRACAGGTGCAGCRGGAGCSATYACATCACCWGTTAMYRTTTCTGTGGTTGAYCCRAYKKTAGTYACTCAAGTTRCYTCMTCTTTASCACTTAACACTTCACAGACCACGTTAYTYAGTGAYGGTTCAGATAGTGTAACGATTACAGCYACAGTRTTGGATGTTTATTCRGTWGTYATTCCKAAYGCWCARGTYACWTTCAGTTCAAACTCAGGCRCAATCAGYTCAGGTTTGGTGACCACCGATGCAGCAGGTGTTGCTACGATMACCTTGAAYAAAGGTGCATCAGTTGCAGGTGCAACCATCTCAGTTACCGCTTCTGTGGCTGGTGTAGCGGGTGCTATTACATCAAACGTAGGAATATCTGTAGTTACTCCTGTTGTCATAATAACCACACCTATAGTTCAAATTGCTTCATCTTTAGCACTTAACACTTCACAGACCACGTTACTTAGTGATGGTTCAGATAGTGTGACGATTACAGCTACGGTATTGGATGTTTATTCAGTTGTTATTCCGAATGCGCAGGTCACGTTCAGTTCAAACTCAGGCGCAATCAGTTCAGGTTTGGTGATCACAGATGCAGCGGGTATTGCTTCGATTACATTGAACAAAGGTGCTGCCATTGCTGGTGCAACCATCACAGTTACAGCCTCTGTGACAGGTGCAGCGGGAGCCATCACATCACCTGTTACTGTTACTGTTTCTGTGGTTGATCCGATTGTGCTTACTCAAGTTGCTTCCTCTTTACCACTTAACACTTCACAGACCACGTTATTTAGTGATGGTTCAGATAGTGTAACGATTACAGCCACAGTATTGGATGTTTATTCAGTTGTTATTCCGAACGCTCAAGTCACATTCAGTTCAAACTCAGGTACAATCAGCTCAGGTTTGGTGATCACAGATGCAGCAGGTATTGCTACGATCACCTTGAATAAAGGTGTAGCCGTTACTGGTGCGACGATCACGGTTACCGCTTCGGTAACAGGTGCAGCAGGAGCGATTACATCACCTGTTACTGTTTCTGTGGTTGATCCGATTGTAGTTACTCAAGTTGCTTCCTCTTTACCACTTAACACTTCACAGACCACGTTACTCAGTGACGGTTCAGATAGTGTAACGATTACAGCCACAGTGTTGGATGTTTATTCGGTAGTCATTCCTAATGCACAGGTTACTTTCAGTTCAAACTCAGGCACAATCAGCTCAGGTTTGGTGACCACCGATGCAGCAGGTGTTGCTACGATAACCTTGAACAAAGGTGCAGCCGTTACAGGTGCAACGATTACGGTTACCGCTTCGGTAACAGGCGCAGCGGGTGCAATTACATCAMYTRYWKYSGTYKMTSYKGYKSWWSYMACASWWGCWWCYTCTWTAGCRMTCAACACCTCTCAAACCACGYTACTCAGTGATGGTTCWGATARYGTWACGATTACAGCCAYAGTTTTGGATGCAAACTCAGTGGTTATTCCTAATGCATTGGTCACCTTTAGTTCTACTGCTGGCACAATCAGCTCAGGTTTGGTGATCACCGATGCAGCGGGTGTTGCTACGATCACCTTGAATAAAGGTGCATCAGTTGCAGGTGCAACGATTACGGTAACAGCCTCTGTAACAGGTGCAGCGGGAGCAATTACATCAACCTCTGCAATTTCAGTGGTTGCTCCGTTGAGTGTGCCTGTAAGCATTAATCTTGCAGCATCTGCTTTTACAGTGCTTAGTGATGGTATTGATAGTTCTACGATCACGGCAACCGTATTGGATGTAAACAATGCGGCTGCGCCGAATGCAACGGTTCTATTCAGTGCTTCGGGTGGCGTGTTAAGTGCAGCATCTGCTGTGACAGATGCGACGGGTAAGGTTCAAATTACTTTTTCCGCTGGGACAACAGGTTTTAATGGTCTTGAAACGATTACAGCCACGTTATCGGGTGTAACACCTGCGGTAACACGTCAGCTTCCGATTCAAATTGTTGGAACAACAGTTGACCTAACACCTGTGAACGTGAATATAACAGATGATGGGATAACCAAGGATACATTGCAGGTTGTGCTTAAAAATGCCAGCAATGTTCCCTTGTATAATGTGCTTGTCACAGTCACGCAAGCGGGTACGGGTGCTGCAACGATTACGCCATTAACAGCCAATACAGATGTGAATGGTCAAATATCTGTAGATGTGGTGGGTACGCTAGCAGGTAATGTTACACTTACTGTGTCCGCAGCGGGTGCAACTTCAACTCAGCAATATACTGTGTCGGTCACAGGTACAGCCTTTGGTATCACTACGCCTGCCATTGACCCTTATGGTATGGCTGTGAATGATACTTATACCTTGACTGTGAATGCACCAGGTCTTGTGTCTGTAACGTTTGCAACAACAACAGGCACATTATCTGGAACAAATCCTGTGGTCGGGCCTGCAAGTGTGATTACACAAACCGTTATAGCTAACACAGCAAGTGCATCATTAACGGGTGCAACGGCTGGTGTCGCCAATATACAAGTATATGATACCAATAATCCAGATACAAAGGATTTTACCAAGATTACAATCTCACCACCGATTTCAGCAACATCGAAAATTCGTGTGCAAACCAACAACGGTGTCATTCCAAAGAGTACGGCAGATCTACAGCATACTGGCGAGATTACCGCGACAGTCACTGATGCATTGAATCAGCCCATTGCCAATGCCCCTGTTTTCTTTTCGATTCCAGGTGTTGCCAGCGGGTCAAGCATTTCTCCAGTGTTGGTATTCAGTGATGCCAATGGTGTTGCAATATCAACGTTTACATCGGGCAATGTGAGTAGTGGTGCGCAAGGTATTGATGTGTTTGCTGAGGTAGTTAATTTCCCTGCAGTAAAAAGTAGTACCAATATCATTGTTGGTGCAACAGCAGGCTCTATTTTTATCGGTCGCGCAAGTAACGTGGTTGCTCCAAACACGACAGAATATAAACTGCCGATGTCTGTGATTGTCACGGACAGTAGTGGTGCAGCGGTTGCTGGAGCTGTGGTGAGCTTGGATGTTTGGCCTATTACATTCCGCACAGGATATTGGTATAATCATAATGCTTTCCACGGAACAGGAACGCTAGACTATTTCGAGCCTTGTATTACAGGTACATTTGCCAATGAAGATGTTAATCAAAACTTGATTTTAGATGCTGGTGAGGATGTGGCGCACTTTACGGGGTCTACGCTTGCAGCACCTCTAGGAATACTCACAACAGGAACTTCATTATGTGATCCTGCACTTGCCCAACATGGGGCGTTTGATGCTCTATCAGCTGGGATTAGTTATCCAGCGAATACACAACTGGATGCACCTCAGGCAGCTGCGGGTTCTCTGCCTATATCGGTAGTGACGGATGCCAATGGTATTGCTAACTTTGATTTAACCTACTTGAAGGCAAGTGCTGCTTGGATTGATGCGCAGGTTAGGGTTAAAACGCAGGTGTTGGGTACAGAGTCATCTTCGAGTATTACATTTACATTACCCTATGCTTTAGGTGAAGGTACGGCTGGGTCTCTTCCGAGCTCAAGTTTTGGTCAATAATTGAGCATTGTCTTGGTTGGGCTGATGGGCTCAGGGAAATCAACAATCGGGAAGCTTTTAGCTTCCCGATTGTCTTTAAGCTTTGTGGATTTGGATGAGATGATTGTTCAAGCACAAGGTAAAAGTATTCCGCAAATATTTGAGCATGATGGTGAAGCAATATTTCGAGCTTTGGAATCCCAAGCTTTAGAAGAAGCTTTGAAATTGAAGAATAGTGTTATCGCAACGGGTGGCGGGGCTATTCTTTCTGAACATAATCGAGAGATGATGAAACAAGCTGGGCGAGTGATTTGGTTGGATGCTAGCCCTGAAGTTTTAGCTGCTCGGATTACAGGTGATAGCAATCGCCCACTGTTGCATGATGTTGACCCGCTAGAGAAAATGAAAGCCTTAACATCCGAGCGAAACCCTTTGTATGCAGAGATAGCTGACCTTCGAATCGATACAGGTTTAATGAACACCAAAGAAGCAGTGGATAAAATAGCTGCTTTTCTGTCAGAGTAGCCCGCATGAATGCTATCCAACAATATACCGTCAATTTAGATGAGCGCAGCTATGAGATTCATATTGAATCAGGCTGTTTAAACCAGATTGGTGATGCTTGTTCCAAGCTTTTCGGGCAAGCCAACCGTTGCCTTATCATCAGTAATGATGTGGTTGCACCACTTTATTTAGAAAGGGTTCAGTCATCATTAGAAGCATCAGGCTGGCAAGTTAGCCAACATATTGTGCCTGATGGTGAACAATTCAAAACCATTCAAACATGGTCAGAGATTTTAGATACCTTGATGAATAGCAAGCTAGCAAGGAATGAACCCATTATTGCCCTTGGTGGTGGTGTGGTTGGTGATATGGCGGGGTTTGCTGCTTCATGTTATCGCCGTGGTATTCCATTTGTGCAAGTGCCAACAACGGTGTTGGCGCAAGTCGACTCCAGTGTGGGTGGCAAAACGGCGGTGAGTCATGCGCATGGTAAAAACATGATTGGCGCATTTTACCAACCGCGTTTGGTGTGGATTGACCCTGACGTGTTGCAAACCTTAGCACCCAATCAATTGCGGGCAGGGCTTGCCGAAGTGATTAAATATGGTGCGATTTGGGATAAATCATTTTTTGACGATGTGGAAGCAGATGCAAGTAAGTTGCATAAGCTGGATACTGCTGCCATCAGCAAAGTGATTATTGAATCATGCAAATACAAGGCTGAAATCGTGATGCAAGATGAGACAGAGCAAGGCGCGCGGGCATTGTTAAACCTTGGGCACACCTTTGGTCATGCTATTGAATCCATGACCCACTACACGGGTTATTTGCATGGCGAAGCCGTTGCGATTGGTATGCGYATGGCAGCAMGRTTRTCYGARCAACTCAAYCATGCACCYGWWGGCACAGAAGCCAAGATGGTCAAAGCATTGCAAGCYTTAGARTTGCCTGTGGATGTRCCWCAATTTTCAGCCGAACAATGGCTGGATGCGATGGGGCATGATAAAAAGAATATCGGTAGTTTAATTCGTTATATTTTATTGCGCGATATTGGTGATGCCTTTATTGCCGAAGATGTAACCGACAAGGATATTTACACCCTTATTGCTTCTTTCACCTGATTTTTGGGATATGCGGAAGTACGGCTCAAGGTGAAGGCGTAAGCCTGAGAAAGCACTCTGGGGTGTTAGCCGTGCATGATTGAGTATTGTTAAAGCGCGACTAAAGTCGCACATCCTAGGCATATAGTCATTCAAGTTTAGAGCTATCTTTCTTTGATACACCCCGTCACTACGTGCCACCCTGAAGGTGAATTGCGGAGCAAGAGAAGCTCCCCTGGGGGACTACCCAGAGGGGAATTAGGCGTCTGTTTTATTCCCCTTCATGTTTGAMGGGGTGGGCGCGAARGCGCTCGGGGTAGTTTGATGCACAGATRCAAYAAGAAAACGGCAACTYTAAACTTGAACTACTATAGCGATAAGGGCTAAACCTTAGACTCCGTGCCTGCAATCAAGCGGGATACATTTTCATGGTGACGAATCGTCATCAACCCACCCACAATTAAACAACCGATGACTGCGGCATCACTTGCGCCCAATGCCCATGCCGCTAATGGCAAGGCAAAACCAGCAAGAATAGATGCTAGTGATACATATCGGGTGAGCTTGAAGGCAACCAACCACACAGCAAAGCTAACGACTGCAGTTAAAGGCTCCCAAGGAAGCAACACACCAAACATGGTGGCGACACCTTTACCACCCTTGAATTTGAGATAAATTGGGAAGATATGCCCAAGAAATGCGGCCAAGGCGACAATGAGTATTTGCGACTCATTAAAGTCTAACGCCATAGCAATACTCACTGGTATCACACCTTTAAACACATCCGCGATGAGCGTGAGGATACCAACYTTTTTWCCGCCAGTGCGYAAWGCATTGGTYGCACCWGTRTTGCCGCTACCRTGTTCTCTGGGGTCTTTGCCAGTCAGCCAACGGGCAATCAATAAACCAAAAGGAATGGCTCCTACGAAGTAAGTGGCGGTGGCTAAAATGATAAGGGATTCAGACATGATGGACGCAGCTTATATCAAAATAAGAAAATTGCGAAATTCAGCTTATATAGTGATTCAAGTATTGAACTGCTTCATCTTTGATACACCCCGTCACTACGTGCCACCCCTCTACCAGAGGGGAATCAGTAATATGTTTGTATTCCCCTTCATGTTTGAAGGGGTGGGCGCGAATGCGCTCGGGGTAGATTGGAATAAGAAAAAGTTACTTTTATACTTTAACTACTATATTTGCGCCAATTCACCCTTGGTTTGATGACTGATTTGATTGTTTTGGGTTAAATACACCAAATCAGGGGAAAAGGTTGCTGCTTCTTGCGCTTCAAACTCGGCATAAGTGCAGATAATCAGTGTGTCACCCACATTGGCTTTATGCGCTGCTGCACCATTGATGCCTATGGTGTTTGAGCCAGCGGGTGCAACAATGGCATAGGTGTTAAAACGCTCGCCATTGCTGACATTATAAATGTGCAGTTGCTCGAAGGGTAAGATGTTGGCTGCCTTCATTAAATTGGTATCAATGGCACATGAGCCTTCATAATCTAATTCGGCATGGGTAACCGTAGCACGGTGAAGCTTGGATTTTAACATGGTTATACGCATGGTTGTTCCTCGTTGTTGTTGGTGAGTGGTAGATTATCAATTAATCGGGTTGCGCCAATCTTGGCTGCAACAAAGATGCGAGCAGGCGTACCTGTTGGGGTATTGGCGACGGGTTCTAAGTTGATTTCATCACATATTTCTAAGTATTCAATCTCAAAATGATGTTGTTTTAAATGCTCACGACCTAATGTTAAAAGGTCGTTGATGTTTGAATGCTTATCCGCTTGGCTTTGCATCAAGCGAAGCGCAGCATAGATTTCTTTGGCTTGTTGACGTTCATCATCGCTCAAATAACGGTTGCGGCTGCTTTTGGCTAACCCACCATCTTCACGAATGATATTCGCCCCCACCACTTCAACTTGCATGTGTGAATCAGCCACCATACGCTGGATAATACTCAGTTGTTGGAAGTCTTTTNCACCAAAAATGGCAAGGTGTGGGCGAATAATATTGAACAAAATATTCACCACCGTGACCACGCCATCAAAGTGACCTTTGCGACTTGATCCGCATAACTTTTGGCTTAAATCATGCACCTGCAAGCCCACTTGAATGCCATGCTCAGGGTAAAGGTTTTCAGGATGAAAGACAAAATCAATACCTGCATCTTGGCAAGCTTTGACATCATCTTCAAAAGGGCGTGGGTAGGTGTCCAAGTCTTCATTTTTACCAAATTGCAGCGGATTGACATAAATGCTGACCACGACCACATCGGCGAGACGTTTGGCTTTTTCAATCAAGGACACATGCCCTTCATGTAAGCAGCCCATGGTTGGCACAAGCGCAATACGCTCTTTATCAAAGCTGGCTAATTCATGTTGGATTTCAGCGGCAGTGGTGCAAACTTTCATGTTCTGTCTCGCACATCATCCGCCCACGCTGAGATGGCGGTAATCGCCTGCTCTCTAAGGTTGGCATAAGGCTTGGCAAAAGGCGGTGTGTTTTCTGATAAACCAAGCACATCATGCCACACCAAGACTTGAGCATCGCAAGCTTTACCTGCGCCAATGCCCACGGTGGGGATACCAATGTTATCTGTAATTTTCTCAGCCAAGTCGGCGGGGATACATTCAAGCACGAGGGCAACCGCACCAGCCTGTGCAATGGCAAGCGCATCATCATAAATAGATTGTGCTTCATCAGTATCAGAACCGCGTGTTTTAAAGCTGCCAAAGTGTTTCACCGATTGCGGGGTCATGCCGATATGTCCAACCACAGCTATGCCGCGCTCACTTAAAAAGCGCACGGTTTCTGCCATGTGCGTGCCACCCTCAAGTTTGATGGCATCACAACCTGTTTGTTGTAAAATCTGCACGCTGGTTGCCAAAGCTTGTTCAGGCGATTGTTGATAAGAGCCAAAGGGCAAGTCACAAACAACCCATGCAGACTTCCGACCACGTACAACTGCAGCGGTATGCAATATCATATCTTGGGTAGTGACGGGAATAGTAGAATCATAGCCAAGGTTGACCATGCCCACAGAATCGCCAACGAGAAGCACATCCACGCCAGCTTCTTCAGCTATGCGCGCAGACCCAGCATCATAAGCTGTAAGCCAAACCATAGGTTGACCCTGTTCTTTTGCAGCACGTAAAGTTGCTGCTGTTACTTTCTTTTTCATGTTGCCCCGTTCCGCTTCAGTCTCGTGTTTGATGACAAACATTGGAGTACCGTCTTCTCAGAGTATTCTAGGAGTCTGTCGGACTCTTAGGCGGCGAAAGGTATCATGAGTCTGCCGCTTTACCAAATAGTGACTATTATCACCACCAAAGTTAAATGATATAGTTACTATGCGCGCAAAATTTGGTTAGGAGTATGAAAATGAAATATATATTGATGATTGCAGCAGTCACATTTGCATTCGCAGGGCAAGCAGCAGCAGAAGGTTGGACAGGCAACGCAGAATTGGGTTATGTTCAAACAGGTGGTAATGCTGATACAAGTTCTTTGAATTTGAAAGGCAAAGCAGTGAATGATGGTGATGAGTGGCGCACAACATTTGAAGCAGGCGCACTAAACTCAGATAGTGAAGGTGTAACGACATCAGAAAAATATAACTTTTCGGCACAAATGGATTGGAAAATGTCTGAATCAGGTTATTTGTTTGCGCGTTATGGTTATGAGCAAGACAAATTTGGTGGTTACAATAGCCGCATGAGTGAAGCTGTTGGTTATGGTTTTGATATTATGAAAGAAGATGACATGACTTGGAATGCTGAAATCGGTGGTGGTGCGCGTCAAAGTGAAGACCTTGCAGGTGTTTCAACGGATGACACTATTGCTCGTGCGTCAACCGTGTTCAACTGGCAAATCAATGAATCAAGCAAGTTTACACAAGAATTGAGCACTGAAGGTGGTGATGCAGGTTATACGACTAAATCACTGACTGCATTGACCAACCAATTGGCAGGAAACCTTTCAAGCAAAATATCTTATGCTGTGCAAWACAACTCCAAAGCGCCAGTAGGTACGAAAGCTTCAGATACAATCTTGTCAGCCTCATTGGTGTTTTCTTACTAATCTTTTAGCAAACGCATACNTATTAATTATACTTCTAAAGGGTGGCATTGCCGCCCTTTTTTTGTGCCTGTTTACGTATTTAAAATGTGAATAAACGAAAAACCCTACATCCTGTGTATCGACAAAATCGCTCATTACATCTAATGTTTCATCTCGTTAGATGGAGGTGAGATGGCAGAACACATATTGTTATCAGCATTAAGTAAGCTTCTGCCAGCAKCGGCATTGYTGACCTCCAAAGAAGCATTAACCCCTTATGAATGCGATGGTTTATCGGTGTACAAAGGTTTACCGCTTGCCGTGGTTCTGCCTCAAACCATTGAAGAAGCACAAGCCATCATCCAATTATGCAAACAGCATCACACGCCCATCATTGCTAGGGGCGCAGGCACTGGTTTGGCAGGTGGCGCTATGCCGACCAAAGGTGCGGTGGTTTTATCTTTGGCGAAGTTTAATAAAATTCTTGATGTTGATGTCGATAATCGCACAGCAACAGTGCAACCTGGTGTACGCAACTTGGCGATTTCTGAAGCGGTTGCAGGGCACGGTCTTTATTACGCACCCGACCCATCTTCGCAAATCGCCTGCACTATTGGCGGCAATGTGGCGGAAAATTCAGGTGGTGTTCACTGCCTTAAATATGGTTTAACCGTGCATAATGTTTTGGGCGTAACATTCCTAACTGTTGATGGTGATTTAATCGAGCTTGGCGGTAAAGCTTTGGATGATGCGGGTTATGATTTGTTGGCATTGATGCATGGCTCGGAAGGTTTGTTGGGGGTGATGGTTGAAGTGACTGTCAAACTCTTGCCAACACCTGAAGTGGCTAAAGTTTGTATGGCAATTTTTGATGACATTGAAAAAGCTGGGCAAGCGGTGTGTGAYATTATTGCAGAAGGCATTGTGCCTGCGGGTTTGGAAATGATGGATGCGTTGGCGATTCAAGCGGCAGAAGCTTATGCCAAAGCGGGTTACCCGATTGATGCCGAAGCGATTGTGTTGTGTGAAATTGATGGCACAGAAGATGGCGTGGCTGAATTTATTGAGAAAGTTGARGTTGTGYTGACCAAGGGYGGTGCGGTGGAAACRCGGGTATCRCAAAGTGAAGCAGARCGGATGCAATTCTGGGCAGGTCGAAAAGCTGCRTTTCCTGCKGTNGGKCNGNMTTGNCWCCCGATTATTATTGTATGGATGGCACGATTCCCAAATCGCGCTTGGCAGAAGTRTTGAAACAAATTTCTTTGTGGTCAGAYGARTATGGTCTGCCWGTTGCCAATGTGTTTCATGCGGGYGAYGGMAAYMTGCAYCCSYTRATWYTKTATGAYGCMAATRWRCCSGGYGAGTTGGAMRARRCGGARGARTTTGGCNNWMRGATATTSKRMKKMTKTGNKWCRAGNTSGGCGGCRYRWTSACRGGCGARCAYGGYGTWGGYGTGGARAARYKAGATYYYATGKGYGYGMWGTTTRSCRAASWTGAMTTGAMRCANWYWKYAGCNSRTSAAAKRYGYSTTTGATSMYGAWGNGYTKGCTCAATCCTGGTAAAGCAGTGCCAACATTGCATAGATGCGCAGAACTTGGGGGTATGCATGTGCATAACGGCGAGTTACCACACCCTGAATTGGAGCGGTTTTGATGGGTAATTTAACGCAGCAGTTACAGACCCAAGTTGAAGCGGCTTATCAAGCTGAAACACCCCTGAATATTATCGGTGGCGATAGCAAATCGTGGTATGGTCGTGAGCCTGTAGGTGAAGCCCTGCATGTGGGCGAACATCAAGGTATTATCAATTATATGCCTACGGAATTGGTGGTCACCGTTCGCGCAGGCACGAAATTATCCGAGATTGCAGATGCTTTGGATAAACATCAGCAGCGTCTTCCTTTTGACCCACCATACTTTGGTGAATCAGCTACCATTGGCGGCACAGTGGCGTGCAATCTTTCAGGGCCGCGCCGCCCTTATGCAGGTTCATGTCGTGATTTTGTTTTGGGCTGCACCATGCTTAATGGCAACACGCTGGATACCGCCCGAAAG
>NVSF01000022.1 GCA_002401135.1 Zetaproteobacteria bacterium | reverse complement strand
ATAAAATCATGCAAAACCTAGACCGTATCCCTGCTGGTGCATCGCAGCCCTTGGTCAAACCGATGGATGTGGATGAGGTGCCTGTGTCGGTGATTACCTTATCTTCCAACGATTTGGATGGGTTAGCATTAAAACGTCTTGCCGAGCGGGTACGCGAGCAGCTTGCACCACTCGAAGGTGTGTCTGTTGCTGATATTATCGGTGGGCGCGACCATGAGATTCGCGTGGAAATCGACCCTGTAAAAATGGCAGGTTATCAAATCACACTCGACCAAATGCATAATGTTTTGATGAGTGCCAATGCTGGTGGCCCAGTGGGTGAATTGGTGGGTGATAATCGCGTGGTTAAAGTGTGGCTTTCTGGTTATCTTGAAAATGCACAAGAGGTTGGTGCATTGGTTGTTGGCAGCCATGGTGATAAACCCGTTTACTTACGTGATGTGGCGACCATTGTTGATGGTTCAAGCGAAGCCAATCAACTGCATCGCATTGCTTATGGCCCTTCGGCAAATCAAGGTTCTGTTGTTGGTGACGAGCCTGAAATGAATGCTGTTTCTCTAGCACTTTCTAAGCAGCGCGGTACGAATGCGGTGTTTGTCACAGGTCGTATATTAGATAAACTTGAAGAGCTGAAAGGTGACTTTATCCCGAATAATGTGCGCGTGGACATTACCCGCGACTCGGGCAAAAAAGCCGATGATGCGGTCAACTATTTGGTTGAGCATTTGGGCATTGCCATTGTCTCTGTGATTCTCATCYTATTATTATTCTTGGGCTGGCGTGAAGCTGCGATTGTCACCATGAACATTCCTTTGATTTTGTTTGTGGTGTTGGCAATCGGCTTTTTGGCAGACCAAACCATCAACCGTATCACATTATTCTCACTCATTCTTGCCTTGGGACTGTTAGTGGATGATGCCATTGTGGTGATTGAAAATATTCACAGGCATTTGCATAAAGGTGTAAAAAATACAGCAGAAAAAGCCAAGCTAATTATTAAAGCCACCAATGAAACAGGCAAACCCACCATTGTGGCAACCATTGCGGTGATTCTGGCTTTCCTACCTATGGGATTTGTGACGGGTATGATGGGACCATTTATGGCTCCAATTCCGTTTAATGCACCTTTGGCTATGGCGGCATCATTGATTATTGCTTATGCCTTTACCCCATGGATTGCGCAACGCTTTTTACCCAACAAAATGATTGAGCCAACCATGGAAGAAAAAGACCATGACCCTAAAGACTGGGTRCATAAAACGTATATGAAATATGCCACGCCATTGGTGGAAAGTGCAAAAGTRCGYCTGATTTTTTGGATAGTCATCGCAGCACTATTTATCGGTGCAATGTTGCAACCTGCATGGCAATTTATTCGCCCTGCGGGTATCAATGGTCCGCTCTCTATGGGCGGTGTTGAATTAAAGATGTTGCCCAAAGGCAATCAAAACACCTTTAATATTACCATTGATTTGCCAGAAGGTAGCACATTGGAAGAAACCGACCGTGTCGCCCGTGAAATTGGTCATATCTTGCGCCAACATGAAATGGTCAACGATTATGAGACCTTTGTTGGYCGTGGTGGACCGATTGATTTTAATGGCATTTTGCGCGGTGCGGCATTGTTCCGCGAAGCACCAAACTTGGGCGAAATTCGCGTCAACTTACGCAATAAACATGAGCGTGCTATTCGTTCTGATGCGATTGTTTTGGAATTGCGTGAGATGTTAACTCCTGTGTTTACTGAGCATCCATTGGCATCCATCAAGCTTGTGGAAGACCCACCAGGTCCGCCTGTCCGCGCCACGTTATTGGCTGAGATTTATGGCCCTGATTATGAGACACAAAAAGAAATTGCCGCAGAAGTGCGCAAAACTTTTGCCAGCACCTATGATATTGTGGATTTGGATGATTCAATTGGTGCAACACAAGTTCAACTCAATATCAAAGTCGATAAAGAAAAAGCTGCCCGTTTGGGTGTTGCCACAGCCCAAGTTGAAGTGGCATTACGTGATTTCTTGTCGGGTTACAATTTTGGTGCGGTGCATGTTGAAAGCGAGCGGCATACGGTCAATTTGCGGGTGCAATTGCCGCGTTCTATGCGGGTGAATGCTGAAAACTTGAACTTGATTTACGTCAGTTCACCGCAAGGACCAGTCGCATTATCAGCCATTGCMACAGTTGAAGAAAGCACGGTKAAAAACCCAATCTTTAGTAAAGATGGGCATYYKGTSRYCTATGTSAGTGCWGARCCMAAACAAGGTTCRCAAGTSTAYTCRTTGCTTGAAATAGACAGCAAACTGGATGGCAGTGAAATCTTGACCAACACCACACTCAAAACAGGTGGGATGCGTTTTACCGATACCGCACCTGACAACACCTATGGTTATCACATGTTGTGGGATGGTGAAATGCGCCTAACCCTCGATGTGTTCCGTGATTTGGGTGCTGCATTTATCGTGGCGATGATTCTCATTTATTTGCTCATGGTGGCTTATTATGGTCAGTTTATTCTGCCTATGTTGGTTATGGCGCCCACCGCGTTGACCATGATTGGTATTTTTCCTGGTCATGCGATTACAGGKCAACCCTTCACCGCCACATCCATGATTGGKATGATTGCGCTGGCRGGYATYGTGGTGCGAAACTCGACCYTGYTGATTGATTTCATCTTGGAATATCGCAAAGCAGGGCATGATTTGAAAACATCGGTGCTTGAAGCTGGAGCGATACGTGCGCGTCCGATTTTRCTYACAGCGATTGCCGTGGTTGCAGGTACATCCATTATGATTTCAGATCCCGTATTTGGTGGTTTGGGTGTATCCATGGCATTCGGTACGATTGCAGCAACAATCTTGACGCTGTTTGTYACACCATTGATGTATTATCTATGGCAGCGCGGTAAACCTGACCCAGCAGCCAAAACTGCTTAATCAGTTACCTTAAAAACTTAAAACCCAGCCTTAATGTGCTGGGTTTTTTTGTTGGTAAGCCCTTCTACTTATCAGTGTTGTATGTTGGATTTTGTGTATGTATTAGAACAGATTCTAGCGCACGAATGAGCATGTTTGGTTCCATTGTGATTGCTATCAACTGTGTATTTTCTAGGAGTGATTTAAAATCACCAAAGTTTTTTTTTTGAGTCATAAAGCTATTTCTAAAAGTACCACCAGTGTCTTTTTCAGTAAAATTTTGTGTGATTCTATCTTTTAAAGTTTGAGAACGTGCCTCTCCAATATAAAGAACTTCTTTACGGGCTAGGTTTTTGAAAATATACACGCCATACTTATTTTTTAAACTATCAAGGCAGGTGTAGTCATTTAAAGTCCCGTTGTTTTCCCAGATAGCAGCAGGTAAATTTATTGTGATAATTGGCATTACGTTCCTCGCTTTGTATTATGCATTAAATTAGCGATGATGTGATAAAGACGAAGTTCCGCTTCTTCGATGTTTTTTCCAAACGTGATGATGCCATCTTCATGCCCTTTCATCACAAACGCATTGTGTTCAAAAGGGTTGCGGGACTGATAAAGGCTGGCGATTTCATGCACCATCYCTGTTGTGCCATATTYGGCTGTGGTGGCGAGGGCGTTTGTATCTATCATCATTTGCCAAAGGGCAGATGAATGCACATGAATGACTGCACCAATATCAGGATGAACTTCATAAATCATGGCATGRCTTAATGATTCGCTGCTGGGTTTTAGGTTGCCTTTGGAAAACACGGTAAAAGAATCAAAAGCAYAGCGTTCAATAAAAGTGTATTCATCTTGGGTTAAGCTGGGTTGTTTGCCAGTTTGTGTTGCCGTGATAAAAAAGGATGCGTCRTTGTTAAAACGATGTGATACATTGCCATAACCAATGCCATCAGGTGTTTCACCAATTAAACCGAGGGTAAACAAACGCGTGCGCAAGGCTTCAAGCTGTTCAAAAGCATCAAATATAGGTGCGCCCGTGTATTCATGTTCAACATTAAATTTGATAACACCGTCAATCATTTGAGCTTTCCAATGGCATCTTGATTGGGCGCAACTAGCCCTGCTTCTGTGATTAAACCTGTAATCAATCGTGCGGGGGTGACATCAAARCCRTARTTGGCGGCTKTRCTRYSYTCWGGRGTGATGCNGATDBKCTBAAWAYKSCCATTTTBATCCAMRCCTHTCATSAKATGCACYTCATCTTCWYTGCGYWKTTCRATYTCAATATCACGCACACCATTTGCACAGTCAAAATCAAAGGTGTTGATGGGCAGAGCAATATAAAAGGGTACATCATTATCTTTGGCAGCCAGTGCTTTGAGATAAGTTCCGATTTTATTCGCCGCATCGCCATTGGCTGCCACCCTGTCTGCACCTGTGATGACCATATCGACTAGACCTTGTTGCATCAAATGCCCACCTGTGTTGTCGGGGATAATGGTGTGGTCTATGCCTGCATCCAAAAGCTCCCAAGATGTTAAACTTGCGCCTTGATTGCGAGGACGGGTTTCATCGACCCAAACATGGATGTTAATGCCGCGTTTGTGTGCTTCATAAATTGGTGCAAGTGCAGAGCCACTGTCCACAATGGCTAACCAACCTGCATTGCAATGGGTTAAGATGTTAAACTGGTTTATCTTTTGCTTGGACATGATGTTTTTAATGATGTCACAGCCGAGTTGTCCAATCTTTTGCGTTCTTAATACATCTTCATCGGCGATAGCGATGGCTTCGGTTTTGCAGGCAGTAATCACATCATCTGCGTGTTCAACCACATTCAACATTCTATCCGCTGCCCACATCAAATTCACTGCAGTAGGGCGGGACTCTCGAATCATCAAGGCGGCTTGTTTAATTTTTACTTTATCACCCGTAAATTCACGCGCCGCGAGGTACACGCCGAATGCTGCCACATTTCCAATCACACCCGCACCRCGCACTGTCATATTCTTGATGGCTTCGCAGGCATCCGCAGCCGTTTTTAATACATGTATTTTATGTTCAAAGGGCAAAAAACGTTGGTCTATGACTTCCAAATCACCATCATCATTCAGCCAAAGTGCTTTGTATTGTCCGTTCATGTCCACCTCATTTGTGGCGTAATGATAGAAATTTATGGGCAACTTAGCTATGCTGCGTTGCATCTAAATCTATAAGTTCGTAAAACAAAGAGGTTAAATAATGGAAAACATTCAAGTTTTGATATTGATGGGCAGTAAAAATGATATGCCTGTGATGAAGAAAACAGAAGCAGTGTTTGATGAGTTCGGCGTAGCATACAAGACAATGGTGCGCTCTGCACATCGCACCCCAGAAGCCACAGTTGAAGCGATTAAAGAAGCTGAAGAAGCGGGCTGCAAAGTGTTTATTTGTGCTGCAGGTATGGCAGCGCATTTGGCAGGTGTGGTTTGCTCGAAAACCATTAAACCTGTGATTGGTGTGCCGATTGCATCAGGTGCTTTGAACGGTGAAGATGCATTGCTTTCAACAGTGATGATGCCACCAGGTATGCCTGTGGCGACAGTGGGCATCAATGGCTCAAAAAATGCGGGTTTGTTGGCTGTGCAAATGTTGGCACAAAATGATGAAGACTTGGCACACAAGCTTAGGTTTGACCGMGCSAARCAAGCGGAAGCTATTTTAGCAGACGAYTAATWTYRNATGTYGTWWRGGCAATTARAAYAACCCCTTTCGGTGTTAAAAAATATCGCAATAGCTTGGGCTATGGCTTCAATTTTTTGCCTTGAAATGAGCTATTTTTCTTTGCCCCATTGTTCTGGTCATCATGGTTAAGATTCAAACACTGAAAGCTGCTAAAGTATTGCAGCAAGGTGGTGTCATTGCACATCAAACCTCAACTTTGGCAGGCATTGCGGCATCGCCGCTTTGTTCTGCTGCGGTGACTAAAGTGCAACGGTTTAAACAGCGACAAGCTCCCTTTTTATTGCTTGCCGATTCCAAGAAAACCGCATTACAACAAGCGGTGTATATTTCCAAAGATTTAAGAAAGCTTGCGCAAACATCGTGGGCGGGTGCGGTGACACTGGTGTTTAAAGCACGAAAATATTTGCACCCTGCTTGTTATCAGGGCGGTTATATTGCTGTTCGTGTGGATAGCGATGGTCAAACACGAAGCCTTGCCAAGGCATGTGGTGGGCTGATGTTATCCAGCAGCCTTAATCGAAAAGGAAAAATGGTGATGCCGCTGCATAACCGTACTCGGTTTCGTTATCACAGGCATATCAATGTTGTGCTACCTAGCGCAAAGCCAACAGGTGGCAACGCTTCAAGTATTCACAAAATCACTGGCAAAAAAGTAGTGCAGCTTCGTTAATCTTTATGTTTGATGCTTTAAAAAATGACAGGGCTAAGTTTTTGTTTGTAGGCACTGATCAAAAACCTCCACCTAGTATGATTCGAAAAGCCTGCGAATATTGTTTTCGCGTTGATTTGCTTTGTGAGCCATAGCCTAGCTTATAACTTGTTGATTTCAGATTTTACTACTGGAATATTTAAACCAGAATTATTTATAATGTTTTTTAGTTCTTGTTCTTGTTTTTCTGTACAATAGGGGCTTATTCTTATCTCAGTAATTATTTTTGTTAATGGATATAAAAGTAGATAACCGCTGCCTTTTTTGCGTATGAAGTTTAGTGCGTTATTAATCTGACTCATATCTATGGCTGATGTTATTTCTTCAGATTCAAAAGACTTTTGATTTCCCAGGTAACATACTCCAAATTCTTCAGTATTGTACCCAGCAAGTATTGAAAATTTTTGAGGGGTAAATATTATTCTAAACTCATTTTCGTATGAAAAATCATCATATTTTACAGTCAGAGGCTTGTGTATCTCAGTTCTTTTTTTCTCGCTGCTATACTTTACGAGTCCCATATCCGTCGCGAGCTCGATTGGCTGTGGCGTATTAGAAATAATACGCTTATTCGTGCTTACGATTGCAACGCCATCAGAAGCATATTTTTTCCACATCTCCGCTGATTCGTTGTCCCCTGCAAACCATGAGCTAAGATATTGTCTTTCTCTGGTTTTTTGCATTATGCCTGCGTTGAAACTATCTAAATCATTGGGATTTATGATTTTGTCTAGCAGTGGGACAGGAGTGTATTTTCTCGGTTGAGCTTCGACGAGTTTTCTTGGGTATGTATGATCATATATTCCTTCTTCTGGGTCGCTTTGCTTACTAGCAGGGGCAAGAAAAATGCCCTTATCAGCTAAAAGCTTAATAAACTTTTCTTTTCTTAAATACCTCCATATTTTCATAACTACAGTACACCGATTCTGTTTTAATTTATTTTTTGGCTAACTACCCCAATATGGAGATATATTGTCTCGATATTGACTGTATATAGGTAGGATAATAACTCTGATTATCAAAAAATAAAAGCAGAATAGTTGCAATTATTGGAAGTGCGACTTTAGTCGCGCAGGGTGATGGCACGGCTAAAGCCGTGCTTCCCAAGTGCCTTAAGGCTTAGAAATACAAATGTATCTAAGGTTTTACACACCTAATCTTTATGTTTCGCCTATCTTGCGTATGTTTGCGCCATGAACCATATTCAAACTGTTATYCTTGACCGTGATGGRGTCATCAATTTTGATTCCCCCGATTATATTTTAAGCCCTGARCAATGGCAGGCGATTCCAGGTAGCCTTGAAGCCATTGCCAAGCTGAAACAAGCAGGTAAACAGGTCACTGTTTGCAGCAATCAATCGGCATTGGGGCGTGGTATGATAGACCAAACCATGTTTGAGAGTATTCAAGCTAAGATGATTGCTGAAACAGAACAAGCAGGTGGTAGTTTCGACTATATTGCTGTGTGTCCGCATGGCCCTGATGATGGCTGCGTTTGTCGTAAACCATTGCCAGGCATGTTGTTGGATACGTTTAAGGCATTGAATATTCAAGATAAATGCACAGTGATTATGGTGGGTGATTCGTACCGGGATGTGCAAGCCGCACATGCCGCAGGCATTGATGCGGTGTTGGTGAGTAGTGGTTATGGTGATGCGAATATGATTTTTGAAAAATCGAAAGTATTGATGCCCAATATTCAGATATTTAGCAACTTGGCAGCAGCCATAGCGTATATTTTAGAGGATACATAATGAAACACTTACAAGCTTGGTTGTTTTACGGATTATATACGACTTTAACCATCACGATTGCTGTTTTGGTCATCATAGCTCGTGTGTTTGGCAGAAATGCGGCATGGCAAGTGGGTAAACTTTGGGGTTTGACGGGTAATGCGCTGTTGTTCGTTATTTGTGGCATTCGGGTGAAAATTGAAGGGCAAGAAAACATACCTGATGCGCCTTGCGTCTATGCGGTGAAACATCAATCGACTTGGGAAACAACGACAATTCCCTTGGCATTGCCGCCCTTTGCTTGGATTCTCAAAAAAGAACTCATGCTTATTCCATTTTTCGGTTGGGCATTGTATGCACTTGGTGCAATCGCCATCAATCGCTCCAACCCTCGTGATGCCCTTAAACAAGTGAACAACAAAGGTGTAGCACAAATTCAATCGGGGCGTTCTGTGGTTATTTTTCCAGAAGGTACACGTGCGGCGGTGGGCGAGGCTGGTCAGTATAAACCAGGTGTCATTTTGT
Source organism: Zetaproteobacteria bacterium (assembly GCA_002401135.1). GTDB lineage: Bacteria > Pseudomonadota > Zetaproteobacteria > Mariprofundales > Mariprofundaceae > Ghiorsea. The sequence goes on along the minus strand of NVSF01000022.1, from coordinate 9,474 downwards.
TGGCGAAAAAAGCGGAAGTTCCCATTGTGCCTGTGGCGCATAATGCGGGTTTATGTTGGCCAAAAGGCACAGTAATCAAACATTCAGGCACGATTACACTGCGTATTCTCCCGCCCATCTCTGCCGAAGATGTGCAAACCAAGAAACGCAATGAYGTGTTGCAAGACATTGAAACGCGCATTGAAACAGCTTGCAGAGAACTGGGCGCWTAACTGTAAGTTTTAGCGGTATTTGGCGACTGAATAGCAAACAAAGGAGTAGTGATGCGGTATATATTGATTGTATTGAGTGTGATGTTATTTGCCCCATTGTCGGCGCAAAGCGTTGAATACCAATGGATGAACGAGAAAGGTGAGGAGGTAAAATTGGCTTCGCTGCAAGGTAAACCTGTGATTTTACACTTTTGGGCAAGCTGGTGTCCGCCATGTCGCACTGAAATGCCTGCCATGGATAAGTGGGTCAAAGCGCATCCTGATGTGAATGTGGTGATGATTTCTTTGGATTCTAATCAAGCGTATGCGCAAGAATTTTACGCTGATAAGGGCATTCAAGCACCGTTACATATGGGTGCGATGCGTGACACATCACGCTTGGGTGTTCGAGGATTGCCMTCCACTATTATTATCAATGCCCAAGGTGAAATTACCAAGCGACATATGGGCGACCTTGATTGGATGGATGAAAAAATAAGTGAACAAGTGCTGGGTTGGCTTTAACTCTTCGCTTTTTTTCCATCGCATTCTTATGTGCAGCGCTGCAACTTGGGAGTGCATGGGCAGGAAGCGACTGGGCGCTCACCAAACCTGAAAGAAAACTGGTAGATGCAGGTAATTTACTGGTGCATACAGCAACTGTGGGCGACGGATATATTAAAGTTGTGAAAGCATACTTGAAGATAAAAGCACCAGCGGCAGATGTTTTTACGTTGATAACTGATTATGAGCATTTACCTCAATTCATGCCAAATTTAGAGCGAATTGAAGTGTTGTCGCATGATGAAGATGGGGCGAAAGTTAATTATTATTTGGGTCTACCGTTTAATGTTAAAAAACGCTACAGATTGCAGATAAACTATGACACTACGTTGCCTGAAATGCGCATGTCATGGCAGTCTATACCTTGGGGAGGTGTGCCACCTGAAGAATCTGTTAAAGACACGCAAGGTTTTTGGTCGTTAACCGCCACCAAAGATAATGAAACATTGCTTTATTATTATACATTAACCGACCCTGGTCATGTTGCGTTTGGTCTGGGCTGGGTTGTGGAATATATGACAGAACGAGTGGTTGTACAGTTGTTGGAAAACACAAAAAATGAAGCTGAAAATCAGGTGAAAAACCAGCGCAAGCAAGAGCAATAAATCTGTGGTCAGGTGCTCATTGTATTTGCATGTGCTAATCTTGTGCAATGACAAATAAACCAAATGTGATGGCAACACCTGAACCGTGGGACTTGGTTGCCAGCGGTTATGCCGATACCACCATGCAAATGCTGGCACAATATGCTGAACATGCTGTGGACACATTGGCATTACATCAAGGCTCTAAAGTCTTGGATGTGGCATGTGGTTCGGGTTCAGTATCGTTGATGGTTGCTGCGCGTGTGGCTTCTGTTGATGCCATTGATTTCTCATTATCTATGTTGGAGATATGCCAGAAAAAGGCTGATGAAGGCAATATCAAAAATATTCAAACCTTTCATGGGGATGCACAAAATTTACCCTATGACGATGAGCGCTTTGATGCCGCGATTTCGATGTTTGGGTTGATGTTTTTTCCTGATAGAAAGGCAGGTTTGTCTGAAATCTATCGCACATTAAAACAAGGTGGGCGTGTTGCCATAGGCAGTTGGGCACCTGTAGCCGATTCACCCGCGATGGATATTGTGTTTGGTGCGCTGCGAGAAATGAACCCTGATATTCCAGAGCCGCAAACCATCATTGATTCTTTAGAAAATCCCGATGTGTTTCAAGCCGAGCTGGAAGCGGCCGGCTTTAAGGATGTAAATATTAAACGTGTTACCAAACATTTCCCTGTTGAAACCATTGCAAATTTTTGGAAGGACTTGGTTAAAGGAAATGCTGGTTTTACCATGATGAAACACCAAATGAGTGAAGCGGAATGGCATGAAAAAGAGAAGTTGGCTTTGGTTTATTTGCAGAAACATATACCAAATACGCCGACAACATTGGCAGCCGACGCTTGGTTGGGAACGGGACTAAAATAAATGGCAAAAATCGGGCAGAAAACAGCATATTATGTGGGGCTAATGTCGGGCACATCATTGGATGGTATTGATGCGGCGGTGGTCAGTATTTCAGGTGATGATGTGGAGCTTGTTGCGTTTTCAACATTTGAGCTTAAAGATAAACTAAAAGAGCCGATTGTACGTTTAAATCAACCAGGGTTTGATGAAATTGATGCGATGGGCATGTTGGATAGAGAGTTGGGNTTTGCBTTTGCTGATGCGGCDTTAAAAGTGATTVWAMAAGCAGGGTTAGAGCYWRVHCAAATCACGGCVATTGGTTCTCATGGGCAAACATTGCGCCACAGACCACAAGGCATGGATAATAGCTTGCCTTTCACCCTTCAAATTGGCGATGCAGCAACCATTGCCGAGAAAACAGGCATTACAGTGGTCTCTGATTTCAGAAAACGTGATATTGCGGCATGTGGGCAAGGCGCACCACTTGTTCCTTTCGTGCATCAGCGATTATTTGCGCAAAAAGACAAAAATATCGCCGTGTTAAACATTGGTGGCATTGCTAATGTCACCTATTTGGGTGCGGACAAGGCTGTGCTGGGTTTTGATACAGGGCCAGGCAATATGTTGATGGATGCCTTGATGCAAACCATGACTGATGCACGGTTTTGTTATGATGAAGGGGGTGAATTGGCAGCCGCAGGCAAAGTTCATCAACCTTTGTTAGACGATTTACGCAAACATCCATTTTTCAAAAAAACACCACCGCGCAGTACAGGTCGCGAAGACTTTGGTGAGGGTGTGGTGCATCAAATTATGGCTGTGGACATTCCCGACGCGGATAAAATGGCAACAGCTTGTGCGCTGACGATGCAAAGTATTGTGGCAAGTTTGCAGTATTTTCCTGCRTTKCCTGATGTTTGGTRTATCTGTGGTGGTGGCGCACTCAACAAACACCTGATGCAGAGTCTTTCCAATGCATTAAGCCCTGCCCAAGTACACACTACCACAGAGATTGGTCTGCCTGTGGAAGCGGTAGAAGCAGTTGCATTTGCCGTGCTTGCAGAGCGCACACTTGCAGGTGAAATCAACACCTTATCGACAGTGACGGGTGCATTGCATGATGTGAGTGGTGGACAGATTATTTTAGGTAAGAATGCCAAAGTTGTGATAAATACTTAAAAAGCATGGGTTTATAAGGCGTTGACAGCAATCGGCAGAGTTTTAGCTTGCCGCTCTTTGATATTACTAGGTTTAGGGTGATTTCCCATGCAAATGACTGGCGCTGAAATTTTTGTAGAATGTTTGAAACGCGAAGGCGTGGAAGTCATTTTTGGCTACCCCGGCGGCGCAGTGCTGCCGATTTATGATGCGATTTTCCAACAAAGTCACTTCAAACACATCTTGGTGCGCCATGAGCAAGCAGCACTTCATGCTGCCAATGGTTATGCCCGTGTTTCAGGAAAATGCGGTGTTTCGTTGGTGACTTCAGGGCCAGGTGCAACCAATGCCGTCACAGGTCTTGCAGATTCCAATGCCGACTCGATTCCCAATGTTTGTTTTACTGGGCAAGTGCCGCTTGCCATGATTGGTACGGATGCCTTCCAAGAAGCTGATATTATTGGCATCACGCGGTCTGCCACCAAACACAATTTCTTGGTGAAAAATGTTGAAGACTTGGCATTAACCATTCGCCAAGCGTTTCATATTGCGACCACAGGTCGCCCGGGTTCGGTTGTAGTTGATATTCCTAAAGACTTGGGTTTTGCCAAGTGTGAATTTGTTTGGCCTGAAGAAGTGAATATGCGTTCGTATAAGCCCAAAACATCGGGTCATGCAGGACAAATTAAGAAAGCGATTAAAGCGATGCTCGCAGCCAAACGTCCGATGTTGTATTCGGGTGGTGGCATCATGAATGCCATTGGTTCAGCAGATTTGTTGAAGACTTTGGCGCATCAATTGAATGCACCYGTGACCAACACTTTGATGGGTTTGGGCGGSATTCCGTATGATGATAAACATTTCGTTGGTATGTTGGGTATGCACGGTACATATGAAGCTAATATGGCAGTATCTCACTGCGATTTATTGGTGTCCRTTGGCGCGCGTTTCGATGACAGGGTAACAGGTCGCCTCAATGCTTTTGCGCCTGATGCCAAGATTATTCATATTGATGTTGACCCGACTTCGATTTCTAAAAATGTAGATGCTGATTTACCGATTGTGGGTGATGTTGGCATTGTTTTACAACAAATGCTGGATGAATTAAGCCATCAAGGCGGCGTGCCTGATTTGGAAGCTTTGAAGTTGTGGTGGCAGCAAATTGATGAATGGCGCGCTAAAGATTCGCTTGGATTTGAGCAAAGCCAAGAAGGGCCGATTAAACCGCAAACCGTAATTCGCAAAGTGCATGACATCACCAAGGGTAATGCGATTGTGACGACGGATGTTGGACAACATCAAATGTGGGCTGCCCAGCATTACGGATTTAAAAAGCCGCATAAGTTTTTAACGTCTGGCGGACTCGGCACCATGGGGTATGGCCTTCCTGCGGCAGTGGGTGCAGCTATGGCTTTTCCTGATGAGCCTATTGTGGTGTTTACRGGTGAYGCATCCATTCAAATGTGYATCCAAGAGCTGGCAACGGCGTATCAATAYCGCCAAAAAATCGTGGTCGTGTTATTAAACAATGCCTACATGGGCATGGTGCGYCAGTGGCAAGAAATGTTCCATGAATCGCGTTTTTCACACTCCTATTTTGATTCACTGCCCGACTTTGCCAAGTTGGCAGAAGCCTATGGTGGCGTKGGYATCACGGTRAAYACCTTGGAYGARTTGGACAAGGCTTTAGAGGTTGCMTTTGGCAGCCAAGAAAGCTTTGTATTTATTGATATTGCGGTGGCAAAAGAAGAAAATGTATTCCCAATGGTGCCAGCAGGYGCAGCATTGAATGAGATGGTGTTGTCATGATGAGGGAAAATCGTCTTTTTTCCCGATTCCAGCGTTGTGCCAGCTTCTGTGATGCTCATGTATTATCGAAATACACTCCGCTTCTCGAAGCTGTCTCGCCTTGCACTCGAACAAAAATCCTGACTTTCGTGGGTAAATGAAATGAGACATACAATTACAATTTTAGTTGAAAATGAATTTGGCGTGTTGACGCGGATTGCAGGTTTATTCTCTGCGCGTGGTTACAACATCGAAACCTTAAATGTTGCCCCCACAGCCGATGAGACAGTGAGCCGCTTGACGTTGGTGACGATTGGTGATGAAAAAACTGTCGAACAAATCAAGAAACAGCTCAATAAACTGATTCCTGTGATTAAAACTGAAGATATTTCACACATGGTTCACCTTGAACGTGGTTTGCTGATGTTAAAAGTGGTTGATGCTGGCGAGTTGTTAAAAGCAGCAGAAGTATCAGGTGCTACAATTATTGACCATGAAACTGGCAATTATTTTATTGCTGAATTTACAGGTTCTCCTGAAGAGGTGGATGTTTTCTTAGCCAGTATTGATGACGAGTATATCATTGAAGCTTCRCGCACAGGCCCTGTTGGTATGCGCCGTGGCAGCAAAGGGTTTGTAGTCTGATGACAGCGAAAATCATTGATGGCAAAGCCTTAGCATCCAAGCTGAAAAGTGACATGCAAGTAGAGGTTACTCGTCTTGTTGGGACATACGGTAGAGGGCCTGGGTTGGCTGTGATTCTTGTGGGTGAAGACCCTGCATCACATGTGTATGTCAAAAATAAAGAAATTGCTTGTAACAAGGTTGGAATCACCTCTTTTCCATACAAACTTCCAGCATCCACTACACAACAGCATTTGCTGGGTTTGATTGCGGAGCTGAACAACGATCCCAAAGTGGATGGTATTTTGGTGCAGTTGCCGCTGCCTGAGCATATTGATTCGGACAAGGTGTTAAATGCGATTAAAGCAGATAAAGATGTGGATGGTTTTCATCCATTTAATGTGGGCTGCTTGGCAGTTCGTCAACCTGCTTTGCGCTCTTGTACACCGTATGGCTGCATCAAGCTCATTGAGACTACAGGCATAGAGTTTCACGGCAAAGAAGCCGTGGTGGTGGGTGCATCGAACATTGTAGGTCGCCCGATGGCATTGGAATTGTTGCTTGCAGGGGCAACGGTGACGGTTTGTCACCGCTTTACCGAAAACTTACAATCGCATATTGAACGCGCCGATATTGTGGTAGCGGCTGCGGGTAAACAAGGGCTTATTCAAGGCGAATGGATTAAACAAGGTGCGATTGTGATTGATGTGGGTATCCATCGCTTGGCTGATGGTTCATTAACGGGTGATGTCGATTTTGAAACAGCCAGTCAACGTGCAGGTTGGATTACACCTGTGCCCGGCGGCGTTGGTCCGATGACCATTGCCATGTTGCTTGAAAACACMGTTACAGCCTTTAAAAAACACGTCGGTATCTAANCCATGCCTGTGTTTCAAGTGAACACCAATGTRGAAGTKGCRGAYMAAGATRSYTTYTTRKTRGATGCTTCAMGCCTTGTMGCMTCTKYKTTGGSTAAACCTGAAAGTTATGTGATKATTCAAMTSWMTGAYAATCAAMMSATGAGYTTTGCMGGMACTTCTGMACCACTTGCYTTTTGYACACTYAAAAGTCTYGGTCTAAACAGCAGCCAAACGGCCGAACTATCCAAACAACTGTGCGACTTCCTTACCACCAAACTTGGTATTGAAGTATCACGCATTTATATCGAATTTTCTGCACCTGAACGCGCGATGTTTGGTTGGAATGGCAGTACGTTTTAAACATCGCTTGTAACTTAGGCATTCAACCCTATCCTGCGTTTCCCTTCAAAATCATTATGCTATGTTGTGTAGTGATTAATTTAATTTTTTCACGGTAATAACAATGATTTCTACAACTGGTATCACAATGCAATTTGGGCAAAAGCCCCTGTTTGAAAACGTCACGGTCAAATTTGGCGATAACAACCGCTATGGTTTGATTGGTGCGAATGGCTGTGGCAAGTCCACATTCATGAAGATATTGGGTGGTGACTTGGTGCCAACAGCAGGTTCTGTACAAGTTGGTGCGCATCAACGCATTGGTAAATTGCGTCAGGATCACTTCGCTTTTGAAGAATTTAGCGTGATTGACACAGTGATGATGGGATACGAAAAATTGTGGGCAATCAAAGAAGAAAAAGATGCGATTTATGCGCTGCCTGAGATGAGCGAAAAAGACGGTATGCGCGCTGGCGATTTGGAAGCAGAGTTTGCCGAAATGGATGGGTATAGCGCGGATGCCAATGCAGGTGATTTGTTGCTGAGCATGAATGTGCCGATTGAATTGCATTATGAAAAAATGAAATCTATTGCGCCTGGTTTGAAACTTCGCGTACTTTTGGCGCAAGCTTTGTTTGGTAATCCTGATATTATTTTATTGGATGAGCCAACGAACAACTTGGATATCAATGCCATTCGCTGGTTGGAAACGGTGATTATGTCGCAGAATGCAACCATGATTATYATTTCACATGATAGACACTTTTTGAACAGTGTATGTACACACATGGCGGACGTGGATTATGGCGAAATTCGTTTGTATCCAGGCAACTATGACGACTACATGGAAGCCGCAGCCTTGGTGCAAGCGAAGTTATTACAAAGCAATGCTAAGAAAGAAGGCGAGATTGCAGAGCTACAAGCATTTGTGCGCCGTTTTTCTGCCAATGCTTCCAAAGCTACCCAAGCGCAATCGCGTGCCAAAAAGTTGGATAAAATTAAGCTGGATGAAGTGAAAGTATCCAGTCGCATCATGCCTTTCATGCGCTTCAACCAAGATAAAAAGCTATTCAAAATTGCCTTAGAGCTTAAAGGCGTGAGTAAAAGCTTTGATGAGCAACAGATTTTCAAAAAGTTTGATTTGATGATACCYGCRGGTGAGCGCGTGGCTGTGATTGGKGCGAACGGTATTGGTAAAACMACACTATTGCGYTGYTTGGCKGGTGATTTRRRMGTGRATRMKGGYGAWRTCAAATGGGCAGAAAATGCSAASCTTGGYTATTAYGCGCAAGACCATACCCAYGAYTTTAAAGACAAYGAAACMGTGTTTGATTGGATGGCRCAGTGGAAAAAAGATGAACATGGYGAGCAAGAAATCCGTGGAAATCTWGGGCGTATGTTGTTTWSTAARCWGGATATTGAGAARCGKGTKCARCARYTGTCGGGTGGYGAAAAAGGGCGCATGTTGTTTGGTAAATTCATGTTTAAAAACCCCAATGTGTTGCTGCTTGATGAACCAACCAACCACATGGACATGGAGTTTATCGAGTCGTTGAACACAGCTTTAGAGCATTATGAAGGCACGCTTATTTTTGTATCCCATGACAGGGAATTTGTATCATCTTTGGCGACACGCATCATTGAAATCACTGAAGATGGTATTACCGATTATCATGGTACTTATGAGGAATATCTTAAATCTCAAGGGGTTGCGTGATTGTAGGGCTTTTTTTGTTAAAGGTGTTAGGGATGAAGCTTTTGTCGGATGAGCCGTTGCATTGCGGCGATTTGGTATGGCTTATTTAGAATAGGATCACTTTCACCTTTTATTTTTTCTGATAAATCCATGTTTTTATCGTAACCTGTGACAAAGATAACTGGGATGTCGGGGCATGTTTGGCGAATACGCTCCACAGCTTCCACACCACCCAGTTTGGGCATAACAATATCAATAATAATGAGAGAAATCCCTCTTTGTTGTTGAAAAATGGCAATAGCTTCTTCACCATCTTTTGCAACGACGACTTGGTAATTTAGCGACTCCAAGATGTCTTTACCCATTTCGAGAACTTGTTTGTCATCATCTACCAATAGTATTAATTCATGGTTCCCTGTAGTGCCCGCGACAGTTTGTTGTTGGGGTGATGGTTTCTTTTCTGAACTGTCGTGTAAAGGAAGGTAAATGTGAAATGTTGTTTCCTTGTCATGGGTGCTTTCAACTTCAATATAGCCTTGATGACGTTTGATAGCACCAAAGACCATGGCAAGTCCTAGACCTGTACCTTTGCCAACCTCCTTGGTGGTAAAAAAGGGTTCAAACAAGTGTTCAATGTCTTCACTGGGAATACCACATCCATTATCTGTAATATAAATATGAGCGTACGCTTGGGGTTTGAAGTATGTATGTTGCTCTATGAATTCTGAGTCAGGGTTAAATGTATCAACACCTATTGTAATAGTTGGATTGGGTGAGTCTTCTACGGCATCCCGAGCATTATTG
>NVSF01000021.1 GCA_002401135.1 Zetaproteobacteria bacterium | reverse complement strand
TTTGACGTTAAAGCGTTAAAGTGCTAATGTGCGTTGGTGAGGTGACTTATGCAAAAATTATCAACAAAACGCTCAACCATTTATTTGGATGAGAATATCCATCAAACATTACGCATCAAAGCAGCAGAAACACATCGCTCGATTTCTGATTTGGTCAATGAGGCCGTAAAACGAACTTTTGCGGAAGACCAACAGGATTTGGAAGCGTTTGAAGTGCGTGAATCAGAGCCATTGSYAARWWRYSWWGSTWWKYTTAAATCATTGAAATCTGATGGCACGATATAGTATCCAGTTCAAGGCTTCGGTTCGTAAAGATTTACGCAAGATACCTAAAAAAGATGTGTTGCGAATTTTAGCAAAAATTGAAGCTTTGGCGGAAGACCCTTTGCCACCGCAATCGGAAAAACTAAGCGGTGATGAGAAGTATCGCATTCGGCAAGGTAATTATCGGATTTTATACAGCATTGAAGATGATATATTGGTGGTTACTGTTGTTAAAGTAGGGCATAGGCGAGATGTTTATCAAAGTTAGTTGTGGTGCTGTGGAATAGTTATACCCTACTTATAAGTGAGCACTTTTGCTTATAATTTGGATGCTTTCAGCAAATCTACCCTCAGCTTTTTGGTTAGTAATTATGGCTGTGCGAGTGACTTGTTCCTCACAATTAAGGTAATGTAAAATACATCTCTCAAGTAAACGCCTCAAATGGTAGGTTGCATCACATAAGGCTACAAATTCTTCATTTTTAAAGTTGTTGCSATGAACTAACCTATTCCGTATTGCTTTTAAGCTACCTCTGCCTTTGGTCACAGGCCAAACGTCGTTAACATTTATATCATAGTGTTCTTGAAAAGCTAAAAAAGCTTCTGAAAAAGGAACCTTGTTTATACCTTTAATATTTTTGTACAAAAGACACCTTTGGTTTTTTGAATTAGGTGAATTTATGGTGTTCTTTATGGCTTTTTCTATGGAAACTTTAATTTCATTGAATTCATGTTCGTCGAGCACATTTTCTAACTGGTGTTCTTTTCTGAAAATTAAAATCAAAGTTTCTAAAGACTTATAAAGGGATATGAACTCATCCTCTGTATATTTCCAGTCTCCTAGCGTTCCTCCTATCACATCACTAAGAAGTTTTTTATGCTGACATTCTTGGAAAGCTAAATATGCAGACTTTATGTACTCTCTAAAATCGTTTCGGTTTAAAATTAATGCGTTGCGCCTATCTTGAGCGGTGTCAATGTCACTTGATATTAGTCTTGTTCTTTTATGGCTTGTATAAGAATGTTTAAAGGAAACATCTATGCCTAGGCAGTCGCAGTTTCTTCTTAATACGAATGATACAAGTAATAAAAAATCATCAATCTTATTGTAGTCGTATAAGTCATTATCACTATGGGATAATTCATGCTTTCCAACTATATAAGGTGTTAGGGTGAGCTCACCATTTCCCCCATAACTTTCTTTGTAGAGGGTATCAAACTCGATTATAAGTTCATCAGCTAGTTGAATAAAAAAGAGTTTATTGGGGCTTTCTAAGGTCACCTCACCTGACAATTGAGGTTGAAGTCCTTTGTAGGTGTCCAGCAAAAAAACTGGGCTTACCATGAAGTAGCGACATATTGGGTGGTCATCTTCTAGTTTTGAATAGTCATAGGGTATTCTTTTTGTTAACAGGTTCCAAATATCTGCATAGATAACTGTAGTTTCAATATCCGTGTCTTTATTTTTTGTTTCTGCCTTTGAGAAGTGTGCTTGTTGAATATTGATTACTGTATGAGTCCAGCCACCCGCACCTTTTTCATCACCATTGAATGTGAATGTGGAAGGCCACTGGCTGCTTTTACTGTGTAACGAATAGCTTGAGGTCGGATTAAATGCGGCAAACCCTACTTCACCAAGTTTATCTGATAAGTAAATTTTACAAAGAACATTTGTCATTTCAAAGTGTTCAGACTTAACAGTCCCTTTTAGAGTATGTTGAGGTTCTTGATTGTTTGGGTATAAACTTTGTATCTCTTTCATGGTGCAATCATAAGTTGTTTTTTAGAGATAGTAAAAACATAGAGAATTAAAAGCTTGCACTATGATAGTGATAGTGATTATCATTCGGCATTATGCAGAAACTCACCGCACAACGCCAAGCCATTTTGGATATGATTAATCGCTCAGATAAACACTGGGAAGCCGATGATGTTGCCTATGCTTTGAAAGAAGAAGGTGTGCAGATTGGTATTGCGACTGTGTATCGCGGGCTGGCGGCATTGGCAGAGCAAGGGTTGATTGAGTCGATTCAGTTGGCGGATAAAAAGCGATATGAGCGCGCAGACAAGGCGCACCATGACCATTTGATTTGTACAGATTGTGGCAACATTGAAGAGTTTTGTGAGCCTGAAATTGAAGCGCTGCAAGATAAAGTGGCAGCAGAGCGCGGGTTTAAGATTGAAGGGCATCAATTATTATTATTTGGACTTTGCAAAACATGCAAAGCAGGAGAAAGTTAAATGTTATCGGCATTGGTGATTGTATTTAGAGAAGTATTGGAGATGTCTATCATCTTGGGCATGTTATTCGCCGCAACCAARGGTGTKGCKGGTGCGAAAAGATCTATTTTAACGGGTGCGGGGCTCGGTTTGCTCGGCGCATTGATGTTTGCCCTATTTATGGAAGAAGTGGAAAACTCAATGGACGGGGCAGGTGAATTTGTCTTCAATGCCATCGTTTTGGGCATTGCATCGGTATTGTTGGCGTGGACTGTGGTGTGGATGAGTAAACACGGACGCGAAATGAGCCAACGCATTAAGAAAGTCGGCGAATCGGTTGCCGATGGCAGCACACCCATGATTGGATTGATGTTGATTTCACTCGCGGCAGTGATGCGTGAAGGTGGCGAAGCTGTGTTCTTCTTATTTGGCATCATGCAAGTGGAAGATGATATGCAAGCCATGATGTGGGGAAGTTTATTGGGCTTGTTGGCAGGTGGTGCACTGGGACTTCTGTTGTATCAGGGTTTGATTCGGATTCCGATGAAACATGTGTTCAGTGTGATGGGCGCAATGCTAATCCTTTTGGCGGCAGGCATGGCTTCGCAAGCTGCCAACAACCTTGTGCTGGTAGATATGTTGCCCCCTGTTATTGATACACTTTGGGACAGTTCATTCATCCTTTCTGATGAGAGCTTGTTTGGTGAAATTTTACATGTAATGGTGGGTTATGATTCACAACCCAGCGGTATGCAAATGATGGTGTTTGTCGCTACTTTGGGTGTTGTGACTTGGTTGTATAAACGCGCTCAACACTAACCCAATGTTATTACACGCCAAAGTTACTGTGTTGCGCGGTGCTCACGCTCTTAATATATTAACATATACCTCGCTTGTTGTGCGCCGTGCGCCGTGTACTTTTGGCGTTCATCACGCATTTCAAGCTTCCTTTTCATCAATTTAAGAATATGTTGAAGCAACTTTTTCCCATTCAACAAGAACTGCCACTTCAAGGTGTCTATCTTGCTTTGAACCTGCATCAACAAGCGCAGCAAGGTGATGTGTTCATCTATGCTAATTATATCGTAAGCCTTGATGGGCGTATTGCTCTGTTTGATGAAGTTATGGGTGAATATGCTGTGCCCAAAAGTATTGCCAATGGGCGTGATTGGCGATTGTATCAAGAATTGGCAGGACAAGCTGATGTGATGTTGACTTCGGCGCGTTATTTCAGGCAGTTGGCAGAAGATAAAGCGCAAGATTTGTTGCCCGTAGGTTCAGGCGAAAAATATGCAGACATCAAAGCTTGGCGTGAGAAGCAAGGCTTGAAAGCGCAACCTGATGTGATGGTGCTGTCCAACTCTTTGAATATTCCGCTCAAAGCATTGGCAAAGGTACAAGATAGGCAGGTGATTGTGCTGACTTCATCGCAGGATAAATCAAAAATTGAAACCTTAGAGAATGCTGGTGCGCAAGTGATTTCTGTCATGTCGAGTGCAATCGAGACATCTCGAGACCCTTCGACTTCGCTCAGGGTGACAGGTGGTTTTGTGCGTCAAAGCTTGATTGATTTGAAGTATCGCAGTGCGTATTTGATTGCAGGCCCGCAAGTGCATAGCACATTGATGGCGGATAGCTGTGTGGATGAACTGTTTCTCACTACACATTTTACGTTGTTGGGTGGTACAAAAGTATCTGGGCTTGTGGATGTGGATTTGCCGCAAGCGCAATCCATGAAGCTGCTATCGGCGTATTTGGACACCCAAGACAATCAAATGTTTCAGAGGTTCAGCTATGTCGGATAACTTTGATTTTGCCGCCACGCCGCATATTCATTTTGGGGTGGGTAAGCGCAATGATTTACTTGGCATCATTCAAGGTTATGGTAGTAAAGTGTTGCTGATTACAGGCGGAAAATCCTTTGATGATTCGGATTTGTGTCAGCAACTTTGGACTGATTTAATCGATATATTTGAAGTGAAACGCGAGCGAGTCACAACTGAGCCAAGCCCCCACATGATTGATGCTTGGGTACAAGAATATTTTGATTTTGCACCTGATGTGGTGCTTGCCATAGGTGGCGGAAGTGCTGTGGATGCGGCTAAGGCTGTGGCAGCTTTGTTGCCTTCGGGTGATTCGGTGATGCTATACCTTGAAGGTGTGGGCGAAGGCAAAACATTCAATCAGCCAACGACACCCTTGATTGCAGTGCCAACCACGGCGGGAACGGGTGGTGAAACGAGTAAAAATGCAGTGTTATCGGTGATTGGAATAGATGGATTTAAGAAATCATTTCGTGATGAAAGTTTGGTTGCCAAACATATCATCCTCGACCCTGAATTGACGCTGACATGTTCGCCGCAAACCACAGCGGCATGTGGTATGGATGCGTTCACCCAATTATTGGAAAGTTATGTGTCCATCAAAGCAAGCCTCATGACGGATGCGCTGGCTTGGTCGGCTTTGGAAAAGGTAGTGATTGCATTGCCTGCGGCTTATGAAAATGGTGATGATATACTGGCGAGAGGCGATATGTTGTATGCCTCATCCATATCAGGCTTAACACTTGCCAATGCAGGCTTGGGTTCGGTTCATGGGTTGGCTTCGCCTTTGGGTGCATTTTTTCCGATTCCGCATGGTGTGGTGTGTGGTTCATTGTTGTTTGAAGCCACGAAAACCAACATTGAAGCGATGTTGGCGCGCGATGTATATAACCCAGCACTTGCCAAATATGCCAAAGTAGGGCGTTTGTTTGCCCCTGAAGTGGGTATGGATGATGAAGATGCGCGTAAAATGCTATTGGGTATGTTGGAAATTTGGCAGCAGCATATGCAAATGCCCAAGTTGTCTGAATTTGGTGTCGCTAAAGATCATGTGGATCATATCATTGCGAATATCAGTAGTGGAAGTTATGCCACCAATCCGATAAAACTGACCTATGATGAATTGCGGGCGTTACTTTTAGCAAGAATTTAAGGTTTAAGAACCTTTGCGAAACTCAGGCATTGCACCTTTGAGATACTCATAACCTGACCATAAGCTTAATACTGTGGCCAGCCATAAAAAGGCAGTGCCTGCTTCCTGCATAGGAATGCCAAAGAAACCGTCATGTAAGAGCAGCCCTTCGATAGCAAACATTTGGGTGAGTGTTTTCCACTTGCCCATTTGTGAAACGTGAACAACAACTGCGCGTTCTGCAAGCCACTCACGAAGCGCACCAATGATGATTTCTCGGCTAATCAGAATAATCACAAGGATGGTGGATGCAAAATCAGCTTCGACCAGCAGAATAAGYGCGACTGTAACCAAYAGTTTATCAGCAACAGGGTCTAAAAAGCGACCAAAAGCMGTTTCTTCGCCGCGTGTGCGTGCCAAATAACCATCAAACCAGTCTGACCAACCTGCAATGGCAAAAATTAGACCTGAGGCATAATAAGAAAGTGGGGCAGGCAGATAAAAGGCGAGGATAAACACAGGCACGAGAACAATACGCATGGCAGTTATTTTATTGGATAATGTCCAGTTCATTGGTTTCCTTTGTTACTAATGTTGGCGGAATTTCTTACGTTCTTTTCTTTGGCTTATGAATATCCATACATCAGCAAGAATAGCTAAACCTGCTAAGATATACATATGATTTTGATGAAGCATTGGTAAAAACCTTGTTAAATCTTTGAGAGCGTCTGTGTCGGTCATCACACCATAAATAATAAACACCCAAACCAAATGTCCAATAATCAGTATCAATAAGGCTAATATTGTCCAAAAGCTACTGATGAGCAGCGCAAAAACAGATGCTTGCCCTGGCAAACGTGCCATTGGTTATTCAAAACCAAAGCGGCGGATATTTTTGGCGCGAAAGGCTTCATCATAAGTGACTTCTACACCACGGGTATACTTTTCATCTGTTTCTTCATCATAAAAGTCTTCAATATATAGCGCGCGTTCTGGGTGCGCGCTATCAACAATAGCAGGTGAGCCCATCTCAGATTCGATAGAAAATCGGGTGTCACCTTCTTGGATAATCCAAATGCTATCAGCATCAATTACATTACCTTGATGAATCTTTTGATTGATGCAACCTGTGTTTAGCAGTGCAATCAAGATAACTAAAAAGCCAAGTTTCATGCTGTTGCCACGGGTCCGCGATGATTTTTTTCAAGCAAAGCAATGTATTCATCCATGCCTTGTTCTAGGCTGAATTGAGGTGTCCAATTTAACAAAGCCTTGGTTTCGCTTAAATCAGCTTCGGTATGGTCTTGGAAAAACGGATAAGGGTTATGAATATATTCAGTGGGGTGGTTTATATTCAAAATACGGTTTAAGTTTTCGATAATATCATTGTATGAACGTGCTTTACCTGAGCCGACATTGCACACACCCGAGCGAGGAGCATCAAGGGCTGCAAGGTTCGCACCAATCACATCGCCGATATATACAAAGTCACGGCGTTGTTCGCCAAATTCAAACAACTTGATGGGTTTGCCCGATTGAATGCTGTGAAACCATTGCAATATCATGGATGAGGTTTTGGTGCCTTCACCTTCATTTTTATGGTGCTCGCCRGGGCCATARACATTRAAATARCGTAAGCCRATAATMKKSGMRCTRTGKYKSTCATRCCAGCGGKMKGCMAYMCKRTCCATGGCMAGCTTKGAGAAGCCATAAATATTTTCTGGCTCTTCACCAGAACCAATACAGTTGGGTGCGGGGCTATTGCCATAAGTGCCTGCTGATGATGCATAAATCACACGTGTACCACTTTTAGCAGATGCTTCTAAAATAGCAGCAAAGGCATCCGTATTCACATTCATCATCAACTTYTGATTCATCACTGTGGTGTCAGTGATGGCAGCTTCATGATACACAGCCGAGAAATGACCGTTGGCAATGTCTTGAAGCAGTTGCGCATCATCACAAAACACAGCGCGAACTTCTGTATCCACGTTAATCAGATTGCGCCAGTCGCCAGAGGAAAAGTCATCCGCAATGACGACATCAGTATTGGGGCGTTTTAATAGGGTGGCAGCAAGGTTAGCGCCGATAAAACCCGCGCCACCTGTGATGAGGATTCTATCTTTCATGATTGCTCCGCTTTTTCTTCACCACGCCATTGCAGTTGTAATTTTTCAAAAGCACGAACGGTTGCCTTATTACAAAGCTTATAACCCAAACGTTTATTGATACCGTCCAAAAGAATGTCTGCGGGTTTATCGCAAACATCGTCAACGCTGTATCCTGTTTCAGCCAAAAGGCGAGAAATCCAAGTGCCAATGCCTGAAAGGGTTGCGATATTGGCAATGCGAATCAATTCATCGCAGCGCGTCACACTGATTTGATTGCCTGTTGAGGCATGAAGCTCTTCGGGCGTGCTTTGGGGTAAGCTTTCTATTGGGCGGCATAAAAGCTTCCAAATCACCCACTCACTTTCAGAAATGTATTTTTTATYTWGGTGCAAAGGAAATGCACCGGGTAATGATAAGACGTTGTTATTCATCATTTAATCCGTGTATGCCGTTGGGCCTGTGATGTATGCACCTTTGAGGGCAGAAGCTTTGATGGTTGCACCCAAACGAATGCTGCCAGTGAGGTTGGCGCGGCGAAGCTTGGAGCCAGAGAGGTCTGCATCCATCAAGTTGGACTGACTTAGGTTGGCAAGGCGGAGATCGCATTTGATAAGTTTGGTATTGCTCAAATTAGCACCTGAAAGATTGGCTTCTTTAAAGTTGCAACCTGTGAGGTCTGCACCCGAAAAGTCCACGTCTCTAAGGTCTGCGCCTGAAAAATCTTGCCCTGCAATTGATTTTCCCTCTCGAATTGCTTGTTGCACAGCGTTGGCATCCATAAACATCTCCCATAATACTTTTCCAATATGATGGCGATGGTACGTGATAACCGCTTGCAATCAAGTTTGAAGTAATACGATTGCACTTGAATACTTATATCTTTATGCTGCGCCTCAATTGTTGATTGGATGTATGTTGTATATGAGGAGAAATTATGTCTTTAAAGCTTGCTGTGTTACCGGGTGATGGTATTGGCTCTGAAATTGTGCGTGAGGCACTCAAAGTGTTGGAGGTGTTGAATCAAAAGTTTGATTTGAATGCAACGTGGCAAGAAGCCACCATTGGTGGTGCAGCTTATGATGCAGAGAAAGACCCGTATCCTGCTTCAACACAAGCTTTGGTTAAAGCCTCTGATGCTGTGCTTTTGGGTGCAGTGGGTGGCCCTCAGTGGGAAGCATTGGCTAAACCTTTGCGCCCTGAAGCGGGTTTACTGCGTATCCGTGAAGACTTGGGTTTGTATGCCAACTATCGCCCAACCAAAGTGTTTGACCAATTGCTTGACGCATCCACCTTAAAGCCTGAAGTGGTGCAAGGTGTTGATATTTTAGTCGTGCGTGAATTGGTGTCGGGTATTTATTTTGGGCAGCCGCGTGGTTACGAAGAATACAACGGCGAACGCAGTGGCTTTAACACCATGCGTTACTGTGAATCTGAAGTGCGCCGCATTGCGCGAAAAGCGTTTGAAGCAGCAAGGTTGCGCTCGAATAAAGTGTGTAGTGTTGAAAAAGCCAATGTATTGGAAGTGTCTGAATTGTGGCGTGAGATTGTTACTGAAGTACATCAAGCTGAATTCTCAGATGTTGAATTATCGCATATGTATGTGGATAACGCAGCCATGCAATTGATTCGTAATCCCAAACAGTTTGATGTGATTGTCACTGGCAATTTGTTTGGTGATATTTTATCTGATGAAGCATCCATGCTGACGGGTTCGATTGGTATGTTGCCATCAGCGTCTATTGGCGAAGAATTTGCGATGTATGAACCGATTCATGGTTCAGCGCCTGATATTGCAGGCGAAGATAAAGCCAAYCCMTTGGCAACGATTTTATCGGTAGCGATGATGTTGCGCTTTTCGCTTAATCGTACTGATTTGGCAGAGAAAGTTGAACAAGCCGTGGAAAACACGCTTGATGCAGGTGTGCGCACTGTAGATTTGGCAGATGGGCAGACACCTGTGTCCTGTTCAGCGATGGGTGATGCGGTTTGTGTTGCTTTGGAGAAATTAGCATGAGTGATTTAGAAGCTGGAATAAATGCTGGAGCGAACATGGAACGTTTTTTACCTGAAAAAGAAGATGGTTATGTGGTTGCAGTCGTCGGTGCTACGGGTGCTGTGGGTCAAGTTATGCTCGAAATCTTGGCAGAGCGAAAGTTTCCAATATCAAAAGTGATACCCGTCGCATCCAGCCGAAGTGCTGGCTCTACGGTGTCGTTCAATGGTAAGGATGTTGTGGTGCAAGATTTAGCAACATTCGAGCCAGAAGGTGTGGATATTGCGTTGTTTTCAGCGGGTGGCGACACATCCAAAGAACATGCGCCACGGTTTGCTGAAGCAGGTTGTTTTGTGGTGGATAATTCAAGCGCATGGCGCATGGATGAAGATATTGCATTGGTTGTACCAGAAGTGAATCCTGAGGCTTTGGAGATGGCAAGGTATAATCGAATCATTGCCAATCCAAACTGCTCAACCATTCAGATGGTGGTCGCATTAAAGCCGTTACACGATGTTGTACCGATTGAGCGGGTGAATGTGTCAACTTATCAAGCAGTGTCGGGTGCGGGCGCTGTGGCGATTGAAGAATYGGCAAAACAAACAGGTGCATTGCTTAATGGGCAGTCGGTTGATGTGGATGTGTTTCCTGCGCGGATTGCATTTAATGTGATTCCGCAGATTGACGTTTTCATGGAAGATGGCTATACCWARGAAGAACGGAAAATGATGGATGAAACGGTTAAAATCATGGGTGCAGATATTGCAGTAACTGCGACTGCAGTACGTGTTCCTGTGTTTTATGGTCATTCCGAAGCGGTCAATATCACTTTTGCAGGTGATATGGATGCAGATAGGGCGAGAGACTTGCTTGCTGAAGCTGATGGTATATGTGTTGTGGATGATCCTGCGACCGAAGATTATGCCATGCCATCCGAAGCTGCGGGCTCCGATCCTGTGTGGATTAGCCGCATACGAAATGACAATTCTTTTAGAAATTCCTTGCACTTATGGGTCGTCGCCGATAATGTGCGTAAAGGCGCGGCTCTAAATGCAGTGCAGATAGCAGAAATTTTAATTCGTTAGTTATTTTTAGAGTGACTACGCGGAAAGAGGAGGCAGGCATGTTCCAACGAGCTATGCATGTTCTTTTGGGAACTACGTTTGTTATAATATTGGGTATACAAGCGGCTTGGGCGGTGTCTTTTGGCAAGCCTGATGTTGCCAGTAAAATGGGTGAGCCTTTTTATGCCGAAGTTCCGCTACGCTTGAATGATTCGGAGTCACTAAGAAGAACATCTGTTGAAATGGGGACTTCTGCTGACTACCGCATTTTAGAAGTTTACCGCAACCCTGTGTTGAATGCTATCCGAGCAGACATTGTTGATGATGAACGTGGTCCACGCGTCACTTTAAGCTCTGATGCAGCGATTGATGAAGCATTCTTCAATGTTATTCTTAAAATTCGCTACGGTCGTTCTACGCACTACAAAAAAATACCTGTATTTCTTGATGTTGCATCAGCGGCATCTTCATCAGCTACGAATAACGTAAAGCCATTGGCTTCAATCAATGCGGCTAATGTTGAYCCAACTTCATCTGCGGCATTTGCGACCAAAGTCCTCGAAGGTGCTAAACCCGAAGCCAAAGAAGCATTTGAAGATGTGGTGGAAAGTGATGAAGCTGACACATTAGCAGACGAATCTTTCAAGCCTTTTGATGGCTGGGCAAGAACGGCAAAGTATGGACCGATGGTTTATGGGGATACGRTAACTACAGTGGCACAACGTTTGCGGTTGGATGATAAATTTACCAATCAGCAAGTGATGGTTGCATTGTTTGAAAAAAACAAAGCTCAATTCTCCAAGGACAATATTAACCTTATTAAAGCTGGYGCATACTTGGATGTACCAACTGCCAATGAAGTAGCTCAAGTTGCACCGCTTGCCGCAAAACAACTCCTGTCTGCTCAGGCAAAAGCATGGAAGGCAATGCAAAAGCAAAGTCAATATGCGGCATTGGCTGAAGCTCAGCGTACACGCTATTCAAGCCGCGTTCGTATTGGTGAAGCAGCGACAGGAACGRCGACAAARCCTGCGATTAAGACAGCGAACGAAGCTGCTTTGGTTGATCAAGGSTTAARTTCGAAGACATTGGTTAAAAATRATGTTGTAGCGAAAGAGCTTGAGARAAAACTGATACAAAAAGATGTTGCGTTGACCGCGTTACAGAAAAAAATGGCAGAACTAGAAAGCCGCTTGGCATCAGCGGAAGAGAAACCGAGTGAAATCATAGATCAAAGTGCTGTTGCTGCGACAACTGCTGCAATCGAAGCGCAGAATAAACGGTTAGAGCTCGTGATTACACGATTGAAAACACAGCTTGAACAAGCGAAAACGAACGTTAATAATACATCATCAGGTTTGGGTGATTGGATGTTGTATGCCTTGATTGCTTTGGCACTGCTTGTTTTAGCGCTGTTGAGTGCTGTGGTCATGTTGATGAAGAAAAGTCGCCAACACCCTGCTGAGAAAGAAGGTRCCGCTGAAGAATTGGCGGATATGGATGATGTTTCAGAAGCAGAAGCTGGGCTAGATGATACGAAATTAATGGATGCTGATGATTTTGAAATGCCAAGTGAGTCTAACGCCAATGCCAATGAAACCGATGCTTCAGGTGAAATGTTTGGCGGTGATATAGATTTAGAAGAAATCCCTGATCTTACGGATGAAGAAACAGGAGAGATGGAGCCATTCAATGCAGATGAAGCGCCTGACCCTAATGTGAATTACCTTGAGGATGCAGATGTTTACCTTCGTTATGGCATGGAAGACGAAGCAGAACAACAGGTTCGCATGGCATTGAAGTTAAACCCTGATAGTCCAGAAGCCCATGCGAAGATGGTGCAGGTTCAAAAAGCAAAAGGTGATGATTCGGCTGCAAGTGAAGCAGTGGCTGCAGCTAAAGTTGTGCTAACGGGTAGCGCGCTAGCATTGTTTGAAACTTCAGTATCAGGGGAAGAAGGTGTGGTTGAAAACAATCACAATGATGCTGCTTTAGAAGATGCGTCTACAACTGGTGAAGAAGCGAATGATATTAACGTTGAAGTTATTGATTTTGATGGTGATGCGGATGTTGCACTTGGTGAAAATAGTGATGATTCAGCAGACTCAGGGATTGATTTTGATTTTAGTGATATGGGCACACAGAATGAATCGGATAAAGCAACCACTGAAGAAAATCTAGGTACAGAAGACGATTCGGATATTGATTTTTCTATTGCCAAWTTGASTGCGGATGGAAATAAAGGTGATGAAATTMCTGCGTCGGTTGAGTCTGGAGAGGCTTTAATCAGCGGTGAGCTTGATGATATTGCAATTGAAGGCATGGAAGAAAGTGAAATTGAGGAGTTTGTAGATKCTTTGGGCAAAGATGATGTCCTAAAGGTTGACTCACTTGATGATGATATGTTTGRCGTGGATTCGATTGATTTTGGTGATATTGAYTTGGGAGAAACTGCAGAAGTTCAGTTGGATTCAGGGACGCAGTTGGTGTCTACCGATGAGGTTGGATTGGATGGTATTGAAGGACTTAATGACTTCGAAATTGATAAGGCAAGAGCTGCGTCAGAAGCAGAGAAAAACGCATCTTCTGTCAATTTAGATGATGCTAGTGAGAATCCTTTCCTAGATGCAAGTATAGCCTTGGAAGAAAAAGACACAGATAAAGCAACAGAAGATTGGGATGTAGAGTCGATTGGAACATTGGCTGGTGAAGAGCAAGACCCATTATCGTTAATTGATGAACAACCTGATGATGCTACGGCTGAGGTTTTAGAAAACAACTTAGAAGATTTAGATATTGATTTTGAAGTATCAGATTTAGATGCCGATGTTGAAAGTTTATCCGAGCCAAATAAAAATGAGTCTATTGTCTTGGATGATGCGGTAGATGTTGCAGCCGATGCAGATATTAATCTAGATGATTTGGATATGGATTTCGAATTGCCTGATTTGGATGCAGATAATGATACAGCAGTTGTAGCTGAAGAGGTTGATTCAACCTTTATCATGGATGCAGACAATGCAATTGATACAAGCAAAGATGCGTCTATTGTCTTGGATGATGCGGTAGATGTTGCAGCCGATGCAGATATTAGTCTTGATGATTTGGATATGGATTTCGAATTGCCTGATTTGGATGAAGGTGATGAAATATTAGGTGCGAATGACTCAAATATGAGTGACCATGACCTTGATATCAGTAAGGGAAGTGACAGTGATATAGAACTACTTGCATTTGATGAAGAAAGTATTGATAGCCTCGACTCTGGTATGGATGATTTGGATATCTCTACAACAACTATCGACCCTGCAAGTTTTGGCATGGATGATAGCGCTAAAATAGTTGAGGATGACAAGGACTTATTTGCGGATTTGGATGCGGACCTGTCAGATTTGGAAGTGCATGAAGAAGGTAATATATCTAATGTAAGTGATTTGAATGTTTCAGAAAATATTGGGCTTGATGGTAAAGATGTGCTGTTGGATGAGTCGGAGGATCTTGATAAAACATTTATCCTCAATGATATAGCCAAAAACAAAGCCATGTTGGAAGAAGTTTCCGCACAAGAACCTACGCATTTCTCTGATCTTGATGCTGCTTTAGAGGGTGCATCATCAGTGGATGATGACCCAATGATTGATGCATTTAGTGTCACAGAAGAGCTTGAAAATATTGATGGGAAAGACCTTGGTCCACTGGACACGATTGGTGCATCTGCTGAACTGGATGAATTAATGAAAGATCTTGATGGTCTTTTGGATGAGGATAAAAATAAGAAATAAGAAGGTATGATTGTTCGTGTTCTCTTGCTTGTTTCACTTTTTATATGGGTGGTTGCTTTAAATGAGCTATCACCCATTTTTCTTTTATGCTTTATGTTTTTTTATCTATTACATATTCAAGGTTTTGCGCTAGCAAACTTCCTGCGTAGCTTTTATATGCTGACTTGGCTCTTTTTTCCTATATTCATTTTCCACGGTTTTTTCACATCAGGAACCATGGTGCAATACCCTATTTATTTACCYATATCAGAAGAAGGTTTGCTGAGAGCGTTGGACTTATCCACTCACCTTGGATTGGTGTTTTTTTCTGCGTTAGTTGCCTTTCGTTTATTCTCGAAAGATGAATGGTTTGGGATGCTTGGTGAGAGTAAGGCTGGTATTTATTTAAAACCATATATTCATTTAATCTCAGGGTTACGCTCTGAAATGTTGCAAGTTTTGCACAAGCGAAAAAAAGAGTGGTTAAAGATGGAACACCGTTGGTCTAWACTACCWCAAGTGCTGTTATCAATGATTCAAAATATRTTGGTTCAAGCCAAAGAACAGGCTTCTAAGTTATGGTTGGATTGGGATTTGATAATGCAAGAGAGCGGTAGCCAACCTGCAAGTCTTTATTCGTCTAAGGATAGGGTTTATCTGATAAGTATGATGTTGGGTTGGGGTATATTTTGGTTCATTTGATGCAAAAGCAACGCATAGCTTTGGTGATTGAGTTTGATGGAGCGAAGTTTCATGGCTGGCAGCGGCAAGATAATGCATTTTCGGTGCAAGAAGCCATGGAAGATGCGATGTTGAAGCTTGAAGGCAAACAGTCTGCACCATCTTTTGCGGCGGCAGGGCGCACCGATTCAGGTGTCCATGCCACGCATATGTTTATTCATGCCGATGTRTCTYATTYGATGTGGCAGWMKAGYCCCCATGCYTATATCAAAGGTTTAAATTATCATTTAAGGGATGCWGGTGTATTGGTGCATGGTGTTMARGCTGTKGCTGAYGAYTTTCATGCGCGGTTTGATTGTTTTGAGCGRCGTTATCAATATAAAATATGGAATCGATCGGTGAGTTCAGTCTTGTATGGTAATCAAGCATGGTGGGTGTTTCAGCCGCTAGATATTGATAAAATGAACCAAGCTGCATGCAAACTTATAGGTAAACATGATTTTAGTACCTTTCGTGCTTCAGGCTGTCAAGCCAATGCGCCAGAACGAAATTTAAAGGTATTAGAGGTGAAACAAAATGGTCACTTCGTTACCGTAGACGTTGCAGCTGATGCCTTTTTGTATCACATGGTGCGCAATATTGTGGGCACATTGGTTGCGGTTGGCATCGGGCGTTGGCAGCCTGAATATGCACAAGAGTTATTGGACGGAAGAAACCGTTGCCTCGCCGCACAAACAGCACCAGCCYATGGGCTTTATTTTACAGATGCGATATACCCTGATTTYTCGGCGCAGGACATATCAGGAATGGTGGGTTAAATGAAAGTGGTGGTGATTGGTGCGGGAATTATTGGTTTGCTCACAGCATTGCGTTTAAAACAACAAGGTGTTGATGTTGTGGTATTGGAAAAAGGAAAAGTAGCACAAGAATCATCTTGGGCAGGYGCDGGTATHTTATGYCCKATTCATCCGTGGCTTTATCCYGATAGTTTTACGSATYTGGTGAATGCCAGYCTTGATTTATACCCTGMATTRCAAGCGGAATTAGAAMGCGAAACAGGGCATGATATTCAGCGCATYAAAAGTGGTTTGCTKATYCCTTGTTTTGCRGATGATAAKRTTAAACATCAAGAGGCAGCACAAGTCTGGTCGGATAARTTTGGCTGGGATATGCAGCGRTTAACSRCTRKKCAAGCWGTWGMMAAAGARCCKACAYTWTCWCCTRATGTTSAAGARGCWTTGYTWTGGYMKGATGTGYATCARGTKCGTAACCCTGAGTTATTAAGAGCGGTGCTGTTGTATTTACAAAAGATGGGTGTTGAAGTGGTTGAAGGCTGCGAAGTTACCCAGCTTTTTGAAGATAAAGCGGGTGATGTTTGTGGTGTAAAAACCTTGCAGGGTGAAACGTATGATGCAGATGCTGTATTGCTTGCTGCAGGCAGTTGGAGCGCTGATTTAGCCGAACAGAGTGGTTTCACATTGCCTGTTCAGCCCGTAAAAGGGCAAATTGTATTGCTTAAAACAGAGCCGAATGCTTTGAAACATATCGTGAAACATGATGATGCCTATTTTGTGCCGCGCAGAGATGGTCGAATATTGATTGGTGCAACCATGGAGAATGTAGGATTTGAACGCAGCAACACTGCTGAAGCATTAAGTGCATTGTTGGCGGCAAGCAAAAGGYTTGTGCCAGGCTTAAAAGATGCACAAGTTGAGCAGCAATGGATGGGTTTTAGACCAGGTAGCCCTGATGGTTTGCCATTCCTTGGTGAAGTGCCATCCAAGAAAGGTTTGTGGGTGGCAACAGGGCATTATCGCAATGGTGTGACCCTTGCGCCGATTACAGCCAAGGTGATGGCGGATTGGATATGTGGCGCGCAACCTAGCCTAAACATGGATGCTTTTGCTCCAAATAGACCGCTTCAAGAAAGCGCATCTGTTGGTTATCCGAAAGCGTAATCATAGCAAAGCTTGCCGTTGCCATATTTGGTAGCATAATTGAGCACACTTTATTGATGGATTAAGGATTTTCTCATGCCACATTACCAAGGAATCATCGACCGTTACCGTGCGTTTTTACCAATCGCCAAAGATGATGCKGTYATCACRCTYTATGAAGGCAATACGCCATTGCATGARTCGYTAAACTTGCGTAATGCSATYAAYCCAGAGCTWARTATNTTTCNTTAAATTTGAAGGTTTGAACCCCACWGGTTCATTCAAAGACCGTGGYATGACCATGGCAGTGACCCAAGCYTAYAATGCAGGYTCWCGCAAAATYATTTGTGCATCCACRGGCAAYACYTCKGCATCMGCWGCRGCYTATGCWGCCAAYTCRGGCATGGAAGCGTATGTGCTGATTCCTGATGGYAAGATTGCTTTGGGTAAAATGAGCCAAGGTATGCGTTATGGCGCGAAAGTGATTCAAATCAAAGGCAACTTTGATGATGCCTTACAAATYGTRCGYGATATTTCTGCYGATGGTTCGATTTCATTGGTCAACTCAGTCAACCCATACCGCATTGAAGGGCAAAAAACAGGCGCATTTGAAATTATTGATGAGCTTGGTTTTGCGCCAGATTTTCATGCGCTTCCCGTAGGCAATGCAGGTAATATCACGGCATATTGRAAAGGTTATAAGGARTAYAAAGAAAAACGTATTTCTAAAWCWYTRCCKAAAATGCTTGGTTTYCAAGCCGCAGGTGCTGCYCCGATTGTRAAYGGTGCRCCWGTTGAAAACCCTGAAACCATCGCTACTGCGATTCGTATTGGTAAACCTGCATCATGGCAGCAAGCTGAAGATGCGCGTGATGAATCGGGTGGTGTGATTGATGCGGTCACCGATAAAGAGATTCTGCAAGCTTATGATATGTTGGCAAGCCTTGAAGGTGTGTTCTGCGAACCTGCATCAGCAGCATCCGTTGCAGGAATCATTAAGCTCAATAAAGCGGGTTATTTCAAAGCAGGTGATAAAATCGTTTGCACACTTACAGGTAACGGCTTGAAAGATCCCGACACAGCCATGAAAGGCATTGCAACGCCAATCACCATTGATGCTACAGAAGATGCTGTGCGCAGAGTGCTAGAAGCTTAATATTCGCACTGAT
Organism: Zetaproteobacteria bacterium; assembly: GCA_002401135.1. Classification (GTDB taxonomy): domain Bacteria; phylum Pseudomonadota; class Zetaproteobacteria; order Mariprofundales; family Mariprofundaceae; genus Ghiorsea. Next base: position 281 of record NVSF01000021.1, on the reverse strand, counting down.
GATCTTTCGTCAGCGGTTTGTATTTTTTCTGCTTGTTAGTTTGCTGCCCAGTTCTCTTTGGGCTGAATCCGAACGATTTTTTAGCGCACAATATGAAAATGACCTGATTACACCCAATAATCAGGATAAGTATTATACCAATGGTGTGCAATTTTCACTTTTAATTAAAGAAGACCCACCCAAGTTGCTTGATATGCTGTCCAAGAGTATTTTCCAATCGTAAAATGCGTCTGAAAAGTATGCGCATGTTTTTTGACTATGCTGCATATTGATTCTGCCCA
>NVSF01000020.1 GCA_002401135.1 Zetaproteobacteria bacterium | reverse complement strand
ATCTCGAAACATAAGTTGGTCTTGCAAGGCTTTGGTGTGTGTAGAAATGAGTATCTTATCCGATGAGCGAAGTGCAGGGATAAGGTAAGCCAGTGTTTTACCTGTGCCTGTCTCTGCTTCTGCAATCAGTATGCCTTGYTGCTCTAAGGTTTGACTTATTTTTATAGCAAGGGCGACCTGCTCCTCTCGAAAGCTGTAACCTTTTAAACCAGATGCTAGGTCAGAGGAAAGAGAAAAGTCAGATTGAACTTGCGCTAAAAAAGAGGCTTGGATGATAAACTCAGTTGGTRGGTGATGATTGAGYTAAGCGAGTTAAAGCTTCACGATATTTATCCGCTGTTTTTTGCATAATATCGGCATCTACTTCGGGCGCTGGTGCTGTTTTGTCCCAGTCTTGTGTTTCTAACCAATCACGGATGATTTGTTTATCAAAGCTTGGCGGACTAACACCAGGTTGATAGGTCGCAACATCCCAAAAGCGGGAAGAGTCTGGGGTTAAAACTTCATCAATTAAGGTGAGGGTGCCGTTGTCGTCTAAGCCAAACTCAAATTTGGTATCTGCAATAATGATGCCTTTTTCCAATGCATACGCCGCAGCTTCTTTGTATAACTCTAGGCTTACATCGCGCACCTGTGTGGCAAGCTCTGTACCAATAATATCGCACATACGCTCAAAATTGATGTTTTCATCGTGTTCACCTACATCAGCTTTGGTGGAAGGTGTAAAAATGGGTTCAGGAAGCTGGTCAGCCAGCCCAAGTCCGTCAGGAAGTGGAATGCCACAAACAGCATTATTTTTTTGATAGTCTTTCCAGCCTGAACCAATCAAATAACCACGAACAATGGCTTCAATGGGTAAAGGTTTAAGGCGTTTGACCACCAAAGCACGGCTACGAACACGCTCACGCTCATCTGCATTGGGAATAACATCATCCAAGCTTAAGTCAGACATTTGGTTGGGAATGATATGCTCTAGTTTTTGAAACCAAAAGTCAGAAACTTGATTTAAAATTTCACCTTTTTGCGGGACGGGCGAGGGTAAAATAACATCAAATGCAGACAAGCGGTCTGTGGTGACAATTAATAGGTGTTTGTCATCAATCGYATACATATCACGGACTTTACCACTGTGTAAAAGCTCTAAACTTTGTATGCCGGCGTGCAATAATGTTTTTGGACTGCTCATATTGTTTCTCGCTTGGTCAATAAATTTAAGCGCGAAACGTGCCATAGCTAGGCTAAGGCGACAAGTATTCTGCTTAGAATGCTTTTTCAAAGCCTAGCTTTGGTGTGTTTTTGACCACATAATATATGGATGGTTAACGGACTTTAGGTGTTGTAGATAAAGGGTGTTTGCTGTATTTTTTCATAATTTGTGCGCTGAGTCACAACTTTAAGGTTGCATCTTTATGGCGTTGTTCACATAGTTATCACCTTAGGATATAAGGATATGAGACTTGATGGGGTTGGAGATTTTATGCGTAAGTTTATTTTGATGATTGGTATGGTGCTATCCTTGAGTATGGTATCATTGAACCCTGCATCTATTGGTATAACGCAGGTGCAGGCGGCAGACAATATGGAGCAAGTACGTTTGATTTTGAAAAAACTTCGTGGTTCTATGGCAAGTATGAAGGACTTTGATGAGCTTGAGGCTGCWGGTATGGATRAAGCAGATGTGGATAGGTTGCGYAAAGCTATGAAGGGRAAAATCAAACAAATGACTACAGATGCAGTGGAATTAATTACAGCATTATAGGTTTGTTTTTATGTGCCGTATAAGGTGCTTCATTAGTGGGGAAATTTTGTTAGGGTTCGCGTATATTTTATAAGTAGGCTAAGTGGGCAGACATTGTATCTGCCCACTTGCTTGCTTGGATTTAGGTTAACAAGATTAAGACTTACGAGGTTAGACCAGATGCCACGTCGCAATGATATTAAAACCATTATGATTTTAGGAGCAGGGCCGATTGTGATTGGGCAGGCTTGCGAGTTTGATTATTCAGGTGTCCAAGCCTGTAAAGCGCTAAAGGAAGAAGGTTTTCGGGTTGTTTTGGTCAATTCCAACCCTGCAACCATCATGACTGACCCTGAGTTTGCTGATGCAACCTATATCGAGCCAGTGACTTGGGAAGTGGTTGAAAAAATCATTGAAAAAGAACGCCCTGATGCCATTCTGCCAACCATGGGTGGACAAACAGCACTCAATTGCGCCTTATCACTCAATAAACACGGTGTGCTTGATAAATACAATGTACAACTTATCGGCGCACAACCTGAAGCCATTGATAAAGCTGAAGATAGATTGTTATTTAAACAATGTATGGAYMGKATYGGTTTRGAAATGGCRCGTGGTGGTTTTGCCCAYACCATGCAAGAAGCYCGYGATTTGGCTGATGAGATTGGTTACCCGATTATTATCCGCCCATCATTCACACTTGGYGGCTCAGGTGGTGGTATTGCTTACAACCCTGAAGAGTTTGAACAAATTGCRGGTTCGGGKYTKGATGCYTCACCAACAGACGAAATTTTGGTGGAAGAATCCATCATTGGTTGGAAAGAATATGAAATGGAAGTGATGCGTGACCATGCAGATAACTGCGTGATTATTTGCTCTATTGAAAACTTTGATGCCATGGGTGTGCACACTGGCGACTCGATTACCGTTGCTCCAGCACAAACTTTGACCGATAAAGAATACCAAAGAATGCGTGATGCTTCAATTGCAATTTTGCGTGAAATTGGCGTGGAAACAGGTGGCTCAAACGTTCAATTTGCCGTCAACCCTGAAGACGGACGTTTGATTGTCATTGAAATGAACCCACGTGTGTCGCGTTCATCTGCGTTGGCATCCAAAGCTACTGGTTTTCCGATTGCTAAGATTGCTGCGAAATTGGCAGTGGGTTACACACTTGATGAAATCCCCAATGATATTACAGGTGAGACATTTGCCGCATTTGAACCAAGCATTGATTATGTGGTGACCAAACTACCGCGTTTTGCTTTTGAGAAGTTCCCTGGTGCAGACACTCGCTTGACCACACAAATGAAGTCTGTGGGTGAAGTGATGGCGATTGGTCGCACATTTACCGAATCTTTGGGTAAAGCCATGCGTGGTTTGGAAGTSGRYTCATGYGGWTTTGATAANGTCNGTSCCYGMYRAYGTGGAWGMRRAWGYMTTCTTGCAAGANRAAKTKGGCANTSCCYKGYGMAGATCGYTTGTGGTGGATGGGTGAAGCACTTCGCGCTGGCTGGAGTGAAGAAAAAGTCTTTGATGTTACCAAGATTGACCCTTGGTTTATTCGTGAGTTGTCTGTGATTATCGCTTTGGAACAATCCTTAGCAGGTCGTGATGTGGCAAGCTTGAGCAAAGCGGAGTGGAAACAAGCCAAACGTGAAGGTTTATCTGATAAACGATTGGCGATGTTGTTCAACTGTGATGAAACAACAGTTCGTGCAACACGTTCTGCGTTGGGTGTGAAACCAGTATTCAAACGTGTGGACACCTGTGCGGCAGAGTTTGTGGCTAAAACACCTTATATGTATTCGACATACGAAGAAGAGTGCGAAGCCGAGCCAACCGATAAAAAGAAAATCATGGTGCTGGGTGGTGGTCCAAACCGTATTGGGCAAGGCATTGAGTTTGACTATTGCTGTGTTCATGCTGCATTTGCTTGTGCCGATGATGGTTTTGAAACSATTATGGTCAAYTGCAACCCTGAAACAGTGTCTACCGACTATGACACTTCAGAYCGTTTATACTTTGARCCATTAACCTTTGAAGATGTGATGGCGATTGTGGATRTTGARAAGCCTTATGGTGTGATTGTGCAGTTTGGTGGGCAAACACCGCTCAAACTTGCAGAATCTTTGGAAGCCGCTGGTGTGCCGATTATTGGTACAAGCCCAGATATGATTGATTTGGCTGAAGATAGGGAACGTTTTCAAGCTTTATTGCATGAATTGAAGTTGTTGCAACCTGAAAACGGCACAGCACGCTCGACAGAAGAAGCAGTCCAAGTGGCCAATGAAGTGGGTTACCCTGTGGTGGTTCGTCCATCGTATGTRTTGGGTGGCAGAGCCATGCAAATTGTGCGCGATGAGAAAGGTTTGTTGCGCTATATGAATGAGGCTGTACAAGCTTCCCCTGACCATCCTGTGTTGCTGGATAGATTTTTGAATCAAGCCATTGAATTGGATGTTGATGCCTTATGTGACGGTCATCGCGTGGTGATTGGCGGCATTATGGAGCATATTGAAGAAGCGGGCGTGCATTCGGGCGATTCTTCATGTTGTTTGCCTCCACACTCCATTTCACAAAAAATCATTGATGAAGTGACGCGCCAAACCAAAGCTTTGGGCATGGCACTCAATGTGCGTGGTTTGATGAATATTCAATTTGCCTTACAAGGTGAAACACTTTATGTCTTGGAAGTAAACCCTAGAGCTTCACGCACTGTACCTTTTGTATCTAAAGCGACAGGCGTGCCGTTGGCAAAAATTGCTGCGCGTATTATGACGGGTAAAACATTGAATGATTTGGGCATTGATGAAATCAAACAACCCAAAACATTCAAGTCGGTGAAAGAAGCTGTGTTCCCATTCGTGAAGTTTCGAGGCGTTGACCCACTTTTAAGCCCTGAGATGAAATCAACAGGTGAAGTGATGGGGCTTGCAACACATTTTCCAGCAGCATTTGCCAAAGCGCAATTGGGTGGTGGTTCACGTTTGCCGAAAAAAGGCACTGCTTTTGTATCGGTTCGTCAAGCGGATAAACATCGGGTTGCAGAGCTATCTGCAAACTTGGTCAAAGCTGGKTTTGAAGTGTTAACCACTGAAGGCACGGGGGCTATTTTGGATGAAGCGAATGTGCCCAACACTAGGGTTGCTAAAGTGACCGATGGTGTGCGCCCGCATATCGTGGATAAACTACTTTCAGATGAAATTAATTTTATTGTCAAYACYACWGAAGGTGAGCKYGCSATTGCYGATTCTAAATCTATTCGACAAGCAGCCCTAGACCGTGGTATTGTTTATTTCACAACAGTAGCRGGTGGTTTAGCAGCAGCAGAATCSATGGTGGATGGCTCTGATGTKACCCAAGTRAAAAGTATTCAAGATTACCATAAAGACGAGGTGGCATAATGGAWCGTGTTCCAATGACCCAAGAAGGCGCAGATGTTATGCGYRMAGARTTGGCAATCATGAAARGYGAAAAACGYCAYGGTATTATTGCTGCYATTGAAGAAGCTTTGGCGCATGGTGATTTRTCGGAAAATGCTGAATACCATGCWGCYAAAGAAGACCARGGYATGAATGAAGCRCGYATCAARYTSATGGAAGACAAACTYGCGCGCTCRCAAATCATCGACCCAAGCACGATTGTATCGGATAAAATTGTATTTGGTGCAACCGTGAAACTGGTGGACCTGGATACGGATAAAGCGATTACTTAYAAAATCGTGGGTGARGATGAAGCCAAGATTGAGAATGGTACCATTTCCATCACATCTCCGATTGCCAGAGCACTGATTGGTAAAGAAGAAGGYGAYATGGCRACMGTTCGYGCACCAGGTGGTGATAGRGARCTGGAAGTTGTTGAGATTTCATACCAATAACTATGAATAAAGCGAAAAATATCCATTTTTCAGGCTTRAAGCTGAGTTTAGCTCTGATTTTGGGACTTTTAGTGGTGCCTGCTTATGTAGTTGCCCCGATGTTGTTTGCCGAGCTTGAATCAGMCCAAGCAGGCTTGATTGCAGGCAAAGTTTTTTATACTTCAAACTTGGCTATTCTTATTTTAGCTGTTGCTGCGGCTTTGTTTTGCCAACGTATTCAAGTGAAGAAATCAAYTTGGTATTTATTGGGTTTGGTTGCTTTCATGGTAGCCATCAACGCTTTTGGTGTCACAAGTATGATGGGTATGATTAAAGCTGAAGCAGGTGACATCACTGCGTTGGATAAAGATGATCCACTGCGATGGGCTTTCGCATTTTGGCATGGTATGGGCAGTATGATACATTTGATTACCACAGTGCTTGTGGTTGTGTTGGTGATGCGGAATTTTAACAAACATGACAAAACGAGTGAGGCATAACCATGCGTTCGGTGTTGGATTGGTTTGATAAACAACTAGAAGATAAAGAGTTGATGATGTTATTGGCATTCTTGATGGTTGTATTTGTTTTGCTGGGTTTGATGGGCTCCATGCTTGCACCATTGCTTGTTGCCATTGGTTTGGCATACGTTTTGGATGGCATTGTTTCACTTTTAGTATCATGCAAAATGCCGAGAATTTTAGCGGTTATCTTGGTTGGCATTGGCGCTTTATTGGCGGTGTTGTTTGCTATGCTGGCTATTCTTCCTGTGTTATCGGAGCAAATTGGGCAGCTTGTTTCCAAAGTCCCGCAATATGTCCAACTTTTGAAAGATACTGTTCATGATTTACAACAACGATACCCCACAGGTTTGAATGCTGATTACTTGCARCAATCCATTGCAGCAGGMGCGGAAAAGGTTCRGGAGTGGGGCGGCTTGATTTTGTCCAAGTCGTTGTCMTCTATTCCCAATATGATTGCACTGGCTATTTAYGTTTTTCTTGTACCTGTTTTAGTTTTCTTCTTGCTTAAAGATAAACAACGCATTCAATCGTGGGCGCAACAATTTTTGCCAAAAAAACGCACACTTTTAACCCGTGTTTGGGGTGAGTTGGATGTGCAAATGGGCAACTATATTCGGGGRCGTTTTTGGGAATCATCTATGGTTGGATTGGTGATGTGGATTGTTTATGTTTTGATGGGRCATGAATACGCYTTGTTGCTTGCRGTGCTCACGGGWATATCSGTTTGGATTCCATTTGTCGGTGCAGCMGTGGTTACTATTCCTGTTGTTCTTYTATCTTACTTCCAATGGGGTTGGACAGAYATGGCGATGTACAGCTTGCTCGCATATGCGATTATTCAGCTTATCGATGCCAACATTGTGATTCCTTGGTTATTCTCGGAAGTGGTCAACCTGCACCCGATTGCSATTATTGTTGCWGTGCTTGTGTTYGGTAGTTTATGGGGTGTTGTSGGTGTRTTYTTTGCCATWCCACTGGCWGCATTGGTACAATCAGTGCTTGTCATTATTGCTGAGCGCACCAAACAATCTGCCTTAGAGASTTAAGCATTTTTTAAGTTTTTCTAAACAGAGCCTCGCGGTAGTGTTTTAGTTCATCAATGGATTCAATAATATCATCKARTGCCAAGTGYGCGCCGCGTTTTTTCCATGTTGGCAATTCAGGATACCAGCGCCGTGCTAATTCTTTGACTGTGCTCACATCTACATTTCTATAATGCAACCAGCTTTCTAATCTAGGCATGTATTTAACCAAGAATCTACGGTCTTGATGAATGGAATTCCCGCACAAAGGGGAATCGCCCTCGSTAACATGTTTGCGGATAAAATTAAGCGTGAGTTGCTCTGCTTCTTTTATTGAGATTGTGGAGTCTTTAACGCGCTGGGTAAGCCCTGATTCACCATGATATTTGATGCACCACTCGTTCATATTATCCATTACCTTGTCAGATTGATGAATAATCAGGTTAGGGCCTTCAGCAATGATATTGAGTTGCCCGTCTGTAACCACTGTTGCCATTTCAATGATGACATCRKTTTCAGGGTCTAAACCTGTCATTTCCAARTCCATCCACACYAAATAATCRTTGGTWTTWTKGCTCATNMRTYKTYWYYCCATACTTTYAWACCYARWCCCARTAAAAAGAAYTCAGGTGATGTTTTBCGGCTTGCTGCRGGTTTAATATTTTTRATGCGTTTGAAKKWYTKMCCCATTTCTTGGCGAAACACATCATAACCTTGCCCCATAAATGTTTTCATCAACACATCACCATCAGGTTTGAGATATTGTTGGGCAAAGTGCATGGTCATTTCATTCAAACCAATCATGCGCATTTGATCGACAAGTTTATGCCCACTCATTTCAGGAGCCATGTCTGAGACCACCAAGTCCACCTTTCTACCGTCCAATGCTTCAATCAATGCTTGTTGTCCTTCKGGCGAATCAAAATYWGCCTGAATGAGAGTGACACCGCGAATAGGGTCGAGTGGTAATAAATCGATGCCGATGATTTTCCCAGAGCTATCTACATAATTGCGCAGCTCTTCGCTCCAAGAGCCTGGTGCGCAGCCTAAATCAATAATCACCGCATCTTTTTTGATGTATATTTGGTTAGAATCAAGGATTTCAGTCAGTTTGAARACCGCCCTTGAACGTTTACCTTCACGTTGGGCRCGTTTGACGTGTGGRTCGTTGGCATGGCGGTGATACCATGCAGATGTTTTACGGTCTTTTTTACTTTTGCTTTGTTTCACAGTTTACCTTGTGTTTATGACGCTTACTTTCGCAATTAAAACAGATGACAAAAAAAAAGCGACCCCATTGCTGAGGTCGCTTGAYWTTCATGAAGAGAAAAACTTTAAATTATAGTTTATCTGCTTCTTCAGCCAAGTAAGATGCAACGCCTTCWGCATCAGCTTTCATGCCTTTATCACCTTTGTTCCAGCCAGCAGGGCAAACTTCGCCGTGTTCTTCAGTGAATTGCAATGTGTCAATCATGCGAAGCATTTCGTCAACATTACGACCCAATGGCAAGTCATTCACGACTTGATGACGAACTTTACCAGCTTTGTCGATTAAGAAAGAGCCACGAAGTGCAACATCGCCACCCAACAAGTGGTATTGGTTRCCTTCWTCATCTTCMACRSTTTCATTGCCCATCAAYACATCATAATCCGCTGCGATTGATTTGCTCAAGTCAGCTACCAATGGGTAAGCCACAGGGCCAATGCCGCCATCRTTGATTGCAGTGTTGCGCCATGCAACGTGTGAGAATTGAGAATCAACAGAACAACCAATGACTTGCACGCCACGGTCTTCAAAGTCTTTGATGCGGTGGTCGAATGCAATCAACTCACTTGGACAAACAAAGGTGAAGTCCAATGGGTAGAAAAACAATACCACTTCTTTTCCTGCATAATCTGATAATGAAAACTCTTCATTAATACTACCATCAGCCATCACTGCTACTGCGGTAAATTGTGGTGCATCTTTGCCTACTAATACGCTCATTTGTAACTCCTTAAATCTAAACAGTTGGGCAAGCGTAGCATAAAATGATGACATGACGTAACCCATATTTTTTGTACGCGTTTAATATTGTGAAAAAATAAGTTGGTATGTTTATTGCTTATGACTCATGACAAAGCCATGTCTGGAGTTTAAGTTTATGAGAAACAATCAACCTGTGAACAATATCGAACACCGTATGAAGCCTGATGATATATTGGTTTCTAAAACCGATTTGAAAGGGAAATTAACTTATGCCAATGAGGGGTTTTGCAAAATTTCAGGCATGACAGAAGAAGAGCTGATTGGTCAGCCGCATAATGTGGTTCGTCATCCCGATATGCCTCCAGAAGCTTTTGYTGATTTATGGGCAACGGTGAAAGCTGGYAAACCTTGGACGGGTTATGTGAAGAACAGGTCTGCTGATGGTGGTTTTTATTGGGTTAAAGCATGTGTTGCACCAGAATTTGATGATGGAGGGCGGAGCATTGGTTATATTTCTGTTCGCACCTGTCCCACGAAAAGTGAAATCAGTAAAATTGAGGCATTGTATGCTGATGTCAATGTTGGCAGAGCAAAATTACCMTCGACTTTAAAATTTTCATTTATCCGAAGCTTAAAAGTTAAAACCAAACTTGTAGTTGTCTCAGTGCTTTCAACTTTAACTATGCTTGGCTTATTGTGGATGGTATCGGGTAATTTGCTCCATAGTATTGATGAAGATGAKATGCACCTAATTGGCTTGGAATATACTGTTGATGTGCGTAATGTGTTGGAGCATTTACCGCAACATCGAGGYCTGTCGAATGCCTCTTTATATGGCGAGAAAGGCCTCGATTTACAAATTGGTCAATCTGAACAAAAAATAGACCAAGCCATGCGCATTCTGATGGAAGCAGATGCCGAATATGCTGAAGATCTTGAAACTTCAAATATGGCTGAAGAGATTCAATATAAGTGGGCATCACTTGAGAAAAATTGGCGCAATATGTCGCCCAAAGAAAGCTTTGAAAAACATACGATGTTGGTGCAAGACTTGATTGACTTATCTTTACATGTCGGCGGAACTTCTGGCTTTCTAACCTCGGACAATATCKYAGAGTCCTTRGCCTCGCGTGTACTTGGTGTTGAAAGCTTGGTATTGCTTGAAGCAATTGGCAACTTGCGTGGTTATGGTACGGGTTTGGTTGCGAAAGGCAGTATGACAACCCAAGAAAAAGAAAAACTTATCAAGATGTATGTATCGGTCAGTGTATTGCTTGAACAAATGCTCTCCAGCTTGAATGAAGCGATACATGTTAACAACGAGGGAGATTCGGCCCATCTTGATTTTGACTATGATGATGTGATTGAAACGATGGCAAGAGAAAGCCTAGCTTTTGCGTCATTGGTTAAATCGGAGCTGCTTGATAAAGAGAAAATTAATATTACCCCGAATGCCTTTTTTGATTCAGGCTCATTGGCAGCAGATTCAACACTTTTGATGTTTGATAAAGTAAGTGGCACGCTACAGGCGTACCGTGAAGGTAAGTTGAGCCATGATTCCACACTATTGATAAGTGTTGTGACGGGTTCAATTTTTATCATACTTCTTACCTTGGCTTTGCAGATATATTCGGCCGCAGTCATTCTTAAACCACTTGAGCTTATTCGTCACGTGTTGGGTAGAATTGTATCGAATGATTATTCAACACCTATCAATAAACAACAGGATAATGAACTGGGTGATGTGCTTGATTTGATTGAAATCACGCAGTCCCGATTACATTTTGAAATTTTTGAAGCGAAAAATGCGGCAGAAAAACAGCTTGAACTTGATAAACAGCGTAAAGAAGAGGAGCGACTTGAAGATTTAGMGCTTGCCAATACATTTGAATCAGAAGTTGGTTCATTGGTGACATCATTAAGTGAAAATGCATCCAGTGTTTATCAATCCATGGAGCAGTTATCGCAAATTGCAGACAGTTTGAATCAACAGTCTGAAGATGCGCAGTCAAGTGTGTCACAAAGTTCTGATTATGTGGGTACAACGGCAGCAGCCATTGAAGAAATGTCGATTTCTGTGGCTAGTGTGGTTGAGCAAATCAATAGGACTTTGGATATATCTAAGCAGGCTGTACATGAAGCAACGAATAGTGCGAGCATTATGCAGGAGTTGGTTACGGCATCGGAAGAAATTGGTTCAGTGGTTGCGACCATTAGTGATATTGCAGAGCAGACCAACTTGTTAGCACTCAATGCCAGTATTGAAGCAGCGCGGGCAGGTGATGCAGGGCGCGGGTTTGCGGTGGTGGCGGGAGAAGTCAAAGAGSTTGCSARYCAAACYTCSCAAGCYACRGGGCAAATCCGAAGTAAAGKGGAGCATATTCAGAAGCAGAGTAGTGAAGCTGGTGATGCGATTTCTAAAATTCATCATATTATTGGTGAAGTTAATGATCATAGCAGTCATGTGGCATCTGCCATGGATGAACAAAGYGCSGCTATTCGTGAAATGTCTTCGGGTGCACAATATGCCAACTCAAGTATGCAAGAAGCACAACATTCCGTGGGTGAAGTGTCCTCTTCGGCAACCACCGTGGATGATTCAGCAGAAGAGAATTTGAAGCTTGTGAACGGYATGATAGAGCAAATGACCGTGGTGCAAAATCAAGTGCAAGGTTTTGTGGCGCGTTTAAAGRGTTAGTTTGGGTTCGTTTNAAGAGCCGAGTAGTGTTATKACACCGCTCGGCTTTTGCATGGTTASAACTTTGGCATWCCAGGYATTCCGCCGCCGCCCATACCAGGCATYCCCATCTTTCCAGCCATGGCTTGCATCATACGTTTGCCTTTGCCGCCTTTCATTTTCTTCATCATCTTTTGCATTTGGGCAAATTGTTTGAGCATTTTATTGATGTCTTGCACCGATGTTCCAGAGCCTGAAGCAATGCGTTTCTTGCGGCTACCATTGATGAGTTTTGGATAAATGCGTTCTTTGGATGTCATGGAATAGACCATAGCCTGCATACGTTTGATGGGTTTCTCATCAAATTGCCCCAAAGCTTCTTGCGGCACATTCATRCCTGGCATCATTTTCATAATGCTACCAATACCACCCATATTTTGCATTTGCCCCATTTGGTCGGCGAAATCCATCAAATCAAACTTGCCTTTACGCATTTTCTGCGCGGCTTTTTCGGCTTGTTCTTTATCAATGTTGGCTTCCATCTTCTCAACAAGCCCAACAATGTCACCTTGYCCAAGAATACGACCTGCCATGCGYTCGGGGTCAAACAATTCAAAGGCATCAAGCTTTTCGCCTGTGCCCACATAACGAACGGGTACGCCCGTGCTAAAAGCAACCGATAATGCCGCGCCGCCACGCATATCCGCATCGGTTTTGGACATGATACAGCCTGTAAGYGGTACWGACTTGTGGAATGTTTCAGCGATTTCTAAAGCCGTTTGCCCTGTCATGGCATCAAGCACCAACAAGCGTTCTGTTGAGCCGACTGCTTTTTCAACGGCTTTGATTTCTGTCATCAAAGCATCATCAACMACTTGGCGACCTGCTGTATCCAAAATCAGGATGTGATGCCCGCCAGTCCTTGCTTGTTTSAGKGCWGATGCYGCCATTWTYTCAGGCGAGYTTCCTTCACCATGAAGATAAGGYACGCCTACGCGTTCAGCCAATAGCTCCAATTGTTCGCGTGCMGCAGGGCGGGTGGCATCCACGGATGTAACACACACTTTTTTACCTTGYGCKGTGAGAAGTTTGGCAAGTTTRCCWGCGGTRGTKGTTTTACCYGCACCCTGCAAACCACATAACATGATAACAGATGGGATTTTAGAAGTATCAAGGTCACGACGTTGCCCACCCAAGACCACGGTAAGTTCATCGTTGAGGATTTTGATGATGACTTGCCCAGGYTGTAGGCTTTTGGCGACATCAGTGCCCAATGCGCGCTCACGCACGGCATCCAATAAATGGCGAACTACGGGAAGGGCAACATCGGCTTCYAATAAAGCCATGCGCATTTCGCGCAGTGTGGYATCCAAGTCGGCYTCGGTAACGCGGGCTGAACCACGAAGTTTATTGGCAATATTACCTAATTTACTGGTTAATGAATCAAACATCGGCACTCTCTCTTAGAATAAGCTATAAAATGAAAGGACAAAGCATAGCGGTTGCCTTAGAAAAATTCTATTTAAAAGGTGGAAAGTTATTACCAAAAAGACCCAAAACTTATTCCTATGGGTGTATAGCTATCAGTGCCTAAGGTGCTCCAGTAGGACTTCACATATCCAGCTTCTATGCTCATGAAACCGAACCTTTCTTCATTGATAAATTCAACACCAATATTGATGCCAGTAATCCGTTGATTGACCATCCGTTGAAAGCCCTGCATTTTGATCATATGCTACGAGAACAAGAAGGTCACTGCTACTTTGGACAGACGAATAGTCTCCGCTTGCAAAAGAGATAGCGAGTTTCCAGCCCTCAGTGTTTTCGTGATGAGCCAAGCAGTGGCACTTATGAGTTGAATGCGCGATTCTTTAAGAAGGATGTTTAAGTTTGTACCATAAAAAACCCAAATACTCATGTAAGGCTTGGCTGCTATCATCAAGAACATTCCAGCGGGGTAAAAAGCTTCTGATATCATAGGCCGTTTGTTTGGTAAGGTAGTCGGTTGGGGCGGGGATAACGGTTAACCCTTGTGCTTCAAAGCACCACACTGCCCTTGGCATATGCCAAGCTGATGTCACCAAAACAATGGTGTTGATATATTTTTCATCAAGTATGTTTTTGGTGAGTAGTGCGTTTTCCCATGTGGTGTTGGCTTGGTTTTCACTATGTATGTTTGTTTCATCAATACCAAACCAAATGAGCCAACGTTTCATTACATCACCTTCAGCTTCTACATTTTGAGCCAAAGGAGTGCCGCCTGTTGTATAAATGGGGAAGTGCGTTTGCTCTGATATTTTTACAGCATAAATGGTGCGCATCATTGCAAAGCGGCTTAACTCATCGGAGCCATGGTAATCGGGTGCGTTCTCTTGAACACCGCCGCCAAGCAATACAATAACAGCTCGTTTCTCCACGGTTTCTTCAATATTGAATGCTGGGTATTGAAACTCCAAAGGGCTGGTTAGAGCGTCACGTACTGGCTCTGTTGAAAGTAGCCACAAGCACAATAAAGAAAAGGCAAGCAATAGGCGCGCCCATCCCTTTTTCCAAAAGATGAGAGAAATCAATCCGAAAAGAATGAAAATGCCAGGTGGCAAAAGAAGTTGGGATATACTTTTACTTAAAAGAAGCATGGTTTTTTTGGCGATTCCTTAGCCAAGAATAGCGGATTTGATTTGGTTGGATGTTTCTTTGGATGTTAGCATAGTCACCAATGTTAGAGCAAATGGTATCGCAGTGCCAGCACCTCTGCTGGTGATGATAGTGCCATCATGTACGACTGCATCCTCAGAATAAATTACGCTTGGCTCAAGCTGTTGAATGCTTTCTTTAACGGATGGATGAGATGTAATATGTTTATCTTTGAGTAAACCAAAGCTGGCTAAAGTTTTGGGTGCAGCACAAATGGCGGCAACGTATTGACCATCATTTGCCATGCGGGTTGCCAAAGCGCGAACAACTGGGTCTTGGGCAAGTAAATCTGCATTGGGTAAACCCCCAGGTAAAACGAGCATGTCCCAATGTTGCGAAGCTGTGTTTTGCAAAGAATCATCGGCATGAATGACGATGTTAGAGCGCCCTGTGACAGGCTTTCCATCAAAGCTAGCCAGGGTCACTTCAAGGTCGGCTCGCCTCAAAATATCGACAATCGCCACCAGCTCAATCTCTTCTACACCTGTGGTGAACGGAACAAGTACTTTTTTATACATGAACTGCTAGTTAGGGGCCACGAAACTTGGTTGGATTATAATTTCTGTTGTATTATCAAGATTCTGAATGGCATTCACAATTTCAGTCGGAATATCATCAATGTTTGCTTTGATGGCATCACCAATATCATGTTTTGCAGGGCGTTTTGGCAGGTCACGTACTTTGGATGGTTTATTAGGCTTAGATTGGAAGCCAGATGTTCCCTCTTTAGCAGGTTTGCCACCCTTAGAATCTTTATCCATTTTATCAAAGTCTCCTTTTGAGGGTTTCACATCTTTGATTTCCGCATCACCTTTTTTAGTTTCTTCGATGGTAACTTCACCATCTTTATCAACTTTTGCAGTGTGACCAGGTAGTAACCGTTCAATTTTTCCTGTTTCTCCGAAGCTAACATCAACCGCACCTTCAGAAAGTATGGTGCTCGTCGGAAGTGGTGGGATGTCTGCCAGTGTAATGTCTGCAAACGCAAGGTCTAAAACCTCAGGTGTAGGTGGGACAATAACGATAAACTCTGTGCCCCGAACACCCAATACAGCTGTTGGCGTGCGAACACGGAATGTAGAGCTTCTAGAACTTAACTTGTTAACAAAAAAACGTGCTTTACCCCAAAGCATATTGATGCGCGCATTGAGTAACTTTCCGCCTCGCATGGCGTATTTTCGTAGAGATACACGACTTTTTGCTCCAATATATACTTTGCTACCATCACTCATGATGATTTTAACACGACCACGCGCACCTGTTACAATGGAGTCATTACGTAATACAACCTGTCCTTTTGCGGCTCTTTCACGTGTTGCTCCGCGCTGTATCCAAGCAGGTCCGTAGGTGTGTACAATCCGACCAATGTTTGATGCCGCATAAGCTTGCGTTGCGGGGGTGAGGGTGATGACAAATGTTGCCACCATAGTAAGCAAAAGTGTTTTTAGCATTGTAACCTCCTACAAAGCGTATGTTCCTGAGTTTTTCCTACCATTGACCCGTCACCGCACTTCCCACGCGCCAAGTAGAATATGTTTTGCTTGCAGTGGCAGTGACCAAACCATCATCATAGTTGGATGTATTACTTAAATAAGACGCATTCRCGACAAGAGAAAAATCGTATTTTTCCCATGGTTTCCAAGATGTAGACGAGGCGATTTTAAAATAGGTATCCTGTCGTTTTGTGCTGTCCGTGGCATTGAGTAAAATATTGGTGTCTGCTGCGGCATAAAAGCGTGCATATACATCCAGCTTGAGTTGGCTTTCCCAACCCTTGCTGATGGGGATAGATGTTGAGGCAGCCCCACCAAGCTGGTAATAACTGTCTGAATTATCATGGGTGGCATCACCWYWGGNNTCRGKYYGKYWWYAAAATAAGGAGAAAATGAAGTTTTATAACCCATTAATGACACATTTGTTTTTGCGCCAAGATAGTGGCTGTTGCCGCCCAAACGCTCCAAGTCTACATTGTTTACGCCATAGGCATTGTTAAATTGTTTAACTTTGATTGTGTATTGATATGTCCATGTTTGTTGCGAATAATACACCCCAAGCCCAAGCCCTTGATAGAGGTTGTCGGTGTCTAAAGTGATATATTCATAGCTGGGTTTGAAACGCCATGTGTTATCTTTTTGCCATGAGGCAGAGAGAATGTGCGCCAATAAGTCATATGTGTTCAAATCTTGGTGGACTGTGGCACTAAGCACATAGTTGAAACTTACTTTTGGAAGACCCCAGCCCAATACTAATGTACTTTGGATTCCTGCATCACCATCGGAGTCGGAAACAAAAAGCTGTTCAGGAATTAATTTTACATTTGAGTTGTAAAAAACTTCTACGGATGCGAAACCATTAAAACCTAAACGTTGCTGCGATGGGGATTCTTTTAAACGCGTTGCTGCATTTGCATAAGCACCTTCTTTATCCGCGTCTAATGATTGTTGTGCAAATTTTTCAGTGTTTTGCACATCATGATTAAGATAAGCAATCCAAGCTTTGTAGTACCAAGCTGCGGCTTTGTCTTCATGGTTTGAAGTGCTGCTTTGAAGGATACTATCCCAAAGTGTATTGGCCTCAACGTATTCTTTTTGGCGTACAAGCATGTCTCCAAGCGTAACTTGGCTTTGCATGTCATCTGGATTTGCAGCTAACCAACGTTTTAAGGTTGAAATAGCCTGCTGAGGCTGATTGGTTTTCATATAAGCATTGGCTAAACCTAACCATGCGAACTTAGCACCTTCTGACGTATTGTATTGATTTGCTTTCAACCATTCTTCAAAGAAAGGTATGGCTTGTTTTGGCTTTGAACTTTCATCGTATGAAAGTGCTAAATATTGTAAARCATCAGGGTGTTCAGGTGYTTTTTTGTGCAGAGCTTCTAATTTTTGGATAGCTATGTCATAATCACTAAAGCGGTAGTCATCAATGGCAGAAATTAAGTTGCCTTGGTCAAGGTTGTCTAAAACTGCAGCCTGAGCAATGGTTGCAGGAAGTAATAAATAAGCTAAAAGTGTACAAAAAAAGAGTTCTTTCATGAAGTCTATCCCTCGATTCCCCAATAAAAATGAAAGGCTATGCAAATATAGTTGAAGTATGAAGTGATGGCAAGTTTTGATGGTGAAGTAAACTCTATGCTTTTATTCGTGTTTATGATGACTATGCTATGCCTCTAATATTGTTTTTTATTGAGGTTTTTACGTGTCCGAAGAATTATATAAACCCCAGTCCATTGAAGTAAAATGGCAAAAAGCTTGGCAAGAATCAGGTATTGATGTTGCCAATGAAGATGATGGGGATGCGCGCGAAACATACTATTGTCTTGAAATGTTTCCTTATCCTTCGGGCAATTTACATATGGGACATGTGCGCAACTATTGCCTTGGTGATGCGGTGGCGCGTTATAAACGTATGCAGGGTTTTAATGTATTGCACCCGATTGGTTGGGATGCTTTTGGTCTGCCTGCTGAAAATGCAGCGATTAAACATGGCAAACCGCCTGCGGAATGGACGTATGCCAATATCGAACAAATGCGTGGTCAATTGAAACGCTTGGGTCTGTCTTATGATTGGAGCCGTGAAATCGCGACCTGTAAACCTGAATATTACCGTTGGGAACAATGGATGTTCACTAAACTCATGGAAAAAGGCTTGGCATATCGCAAAGAAGCAGAAGTGAATTGGTGCGACCCTTGCCATACTGTGCTTGCCAATGAGCAAGTGGAAGATGGTGTGTGTTGGCGTTGCGATACACCCGTGCACAAAAAGAACTTGGCACAATGGTTTATTAAAATCACTGATTATGCCGATGAATTGTTGAATGATTTAGATAAACTTGAAGGCTGGCCCGACAAAGTGGTGGGTATGCAGCGCAACTGGATTGGTAAATCATCGGGTGCGGAAGTGTCTTTCCAAGTCGAAGGCAGCGATGAAGTTTTAGATGTTTTCACCACCCGCCCAGATACTTTGATGGGTGTGACCTATATGGCAGTGGCAGCAGGGCATCCTTTGGCACTTCAAGCTGCTGAAAATAATGCCGAACTTTGCCCCTAAAGCAATAATTTCATACAGGCCCCGTCCTATACCTTTATCTTGGATGGTGTGTGAATACACATCTACGAGTATGGGAATGGCCTGGCTTTTAAAATGAGGCAGACT
>NVSF01000019.1 GCA_002401135.1 Zetaproteobacteria bacterium | reverse complement strand
GGTGGTGCGGCATCAAGTATGGATGCGGGTGCGGATGCGGAAAACCTTGATTTTGATTCGGTGCAACGCGGAAACCCTGAAATGGAACGCCGTTGCCAAGAAGTGCTCGACCGCTGCTGGCAACTGGGTGAAAACAATCCGATTTTGTTTATCCATGACATTGGTGCAGGTGGCTTATCCAATGCCGTGCCTGAATTGATTCACGATGCAGGACGCGGTGGCAAGTTTGACCTGCGCAATGTACACAACATGGAAACCAGCATGAGCCCTATGCAAATTTGGTGCAATGAAGCCCAAGAGCGATATGTGCTTGCCATTGCCCCTGAATCATTAAGCGCGTTCACTGCGATGTGTGAACGTGAGCGTTGTTTGTTTGCTGTGCTTGGCACGGCAACAGAGGGTGAACATTTGCATGTGGATGATTCCTTACTCAATGATGCACCTGTGGATTTATCTTTGGAAACATTGCTTGGTAAACCACCCAAAATGTTGCGCGATGTCTCACACAAAAGCACCTCATCAATACCCATTCCAGCCAATATCAACATCAAAGAAGCAGCTTTAAGAGTATTACGCTTACCCACTGTCGCCAGCAAAGAATTCCTTATCACCATTGGTGATAGAAGTGTCACAGGTCTGGTAGCACGCGACCAAATGGTTGGTCCTTGGCAGGTACCCGTATCTGATGTTGCAGTAACAGCAACCGATTTTACCAATCATACAGGCGAAGCTATGGCAATGGGTGAACGCACACCGCTTGCCATCCTCAATGCAGCCGCATCAGGGCGTATGGCAGTGGGCGAAGCATTAACCAATATCGCAGCAGCTTCTATTCATAAACTCGGTGACATCAAGTTATCCGCCAACTGGATGGCAGCTTGTGGGCATGATGGTGAAGATGCCGCCTTGTATGACACCGTTCAAGCCATTGGCATGGAGCTATGCCCTGCTTTGGGTATTTCCATCCCTGTGGGTAAAGATTCATTATCCATGAAGTCCAAGTGGACAGATAGTGATGGCGAAAAACAAGTGGTATCCCCTGTTTCCTTGATTGTTACCGCTTTTGCACCCACTTCCGATATTCGCAAAACATTAACACCTCAACTGCAAACAAACTTGGGTGATACTGACTTAATCTTGATTGACTTGGGACAAGGAAAAAACCGTTTGGGCGGCTCATGTTTGGCACAAGTATATCAAACCACAGGTGAAGAAACCCCTGACCTTGATGATGCTGTTTTGTTTGCCAACTTCTTCAATGCTATCCAACGCTTGAATAAAGACGGACTCTTACTCGCCTATCACGACCGCTCGGATGGCGGATTATTCACCACACTTGCCGAGATGGGTTTTGCAGGGCGCACTGGCATTGATATTTATCTTGATGACCTAGGCGATGATGCGCTAAGTATATTATTCAACGAAGAGCTTGGTGCGGTGATTCAAATTCAACGTGAACATAGAAAACAAGTGCTTGCGTTATTCGACACACAAGGTTTAACCCATGTATCCCATATCATTGGCAGCACCAATGATGATTTGCAATTGCATATCGCATTGAACAGCGCAACTGTGCTTGATGAAAACATTCTTGAATTGCAACAAACTTGGACTGAAACATCCTACCAACTGGCAAGTTTGCGTGATAATCCTGAATGTACGCAACAAGCCTTTAATGCCATCAACGACGTGGAAGATAAAGGTTTGTTTGCTGAGCTTACTTATGATGTCAGCGAAGATATTACTGCACCTTTCATCCATAAAACACGTCCGAAAATGGCAGTATTACGCGAGCAAGGTGTGAATGGGCAAATTGAAATGGCAGCAGCTTTTGATAAGGCTGGGTTCACATCCGTGGATGTACATATGTCAGACTTGATTGAAGGGTGTGTTTCTTTGGCTGATTTCCAAGGTATGGTCGCTTGTGGTGGTTTCTCTTTTGGTGATGTGCTTGGTGCTGGGCGTGGTTGGGCAAACTCSATTAAATTTAACCCACGWGCTGCCGATGARTTYCAARCMTTYTTYAACCGYGATGATGCCTTTGCTTTGGGTGTRTGYAACGGCTGCCAAATGATGAGCCARCTTAAAGATATGATTCCAGGTGCTGYGCAYTGGCCTAGCTTTGAAAGAAATCTTTCCGAACAGTTTGAAGCGCGATTATTGATGGTTGAAGTCATGGATACACCATCTATCTTCATGCAAGATATGGCTGGCTCTAAATTACCCTTGGTTGTTGCCCATGGTGAAGGCAAAGCAACATTTGATARCCCCGAGCAACAAACACAAGCTTCTGCATACTTACGCTATATTGATACCAATGGAAAACCTGCCACAACTTATCCAGCCAACCCCAACGGGTCGCCTGAGGGTGCCGCTGGGTTTACCACAGACGACGGGCGATTTAATATCATGATGCCGCATCCCGAACGTTTGTTTAGAAATAGCCAGTTTTCTTATTACCCTGAACGTAATCATGAACAAGGCGCATGGCTACGCATGTTCCAGAATGCGCGTGTTTGGTTAGATTAAGAAGACTTAAAACAAAAGAACCCTGAGAGTCGAGTGATTCTCAGGGTTCTTTACATCTTTTAAAATGGTGCTTATTTTTTAATGTAAAACTGCATTTTCATGTCCGATAACTCAATAATGTCGCCATCTTTTAATACGCGAGGATGGTCTGCAATAGATTCACCGTTCACTTTGGTTTTACTYATACCTTCCAAATGCGTAATATGGTATCCYGTAGGGCGGCGTGTAAATACTGCGGCTTGTTTGCCTACCAACAACCCTTTCACCTTGATTTTGCAAGTGCTTCCTTTGCCCATGCTGGTCAGCGATGCTTTCAGMTCCATGCTTTTGCCCATCAAAGGTCCTGATAAATATTGAATACCGCCCAACATCATCTCAGGTGCTGGAGCAGCACCAGCCTTACCCATCATTTCTTCACGTGCCGCTGCGCTCATAATCATGGTTTTATCCATGTCACTTTCTTCAGCTTGTTGTTGCGCTGTAAGAGCATCCGCGCACACAAATGTTAATGTATGTTTACCAACAGTGATAATGTCCCCGTGATGAAGAACATACTTTGTAATATCTTTATCATTCACTTGTGTACCATTGGTGCTACCCAAATCTTCTAAAATAACTTTATTACCAATCTTTAGAACCCGTGCATGTCGACTACTAACAGCCAAGTTATCAACATGAATCCCATTTTCTTCTTTTCGTCCGATTGTGGTTTCTTCCTGACTCAGTTCATATTCTGAAATCACTGTGTCTTTGAATTTTAAAATAAGCTTACAACTCATTCTATTTACCTCCAAATAAACGTGCGAAGAAACCTTTCTTTCTTGAAAGCGAGCCGTTCACTCGTATTAAAATAACCGATATATTATCCGGTCCGCCTGCATCATTCGCCAAATCAATCAATGCTTGCGCACAAACTTTAAAGTTTTTACTATGCTCAATCATGGTTAAACGAACCGCTTCATCAGGCACAACATCTGTCAACCCATCAGAACACATCATATAAATATCACCCACAAGTGCAATATCTTCAACCACATCAGCTTCCACATCTTTTTCAACACCCAACGCCCGCGTCACCAAATTCTTGATGGATGAGTTGCGCGCATCTTCTGCGGTTAACAAACCTCTGCGAACCTGCTCCTGAATCAACGAGTGGTCTTCGGTCACATGCGACAAATATTCATTACGCAACAAATACATCCGCGAATCACCAACATGAGATACTGCAACCCTATCGCCGTAAAATACCGCAGTAACCAACGTCGTTCCCATGCCTGCACATTCTGGATTGGCCTGTGCCGCTTCAATAATTGCATTATTGGCAGTGACTGCTGATTTACGCGCTAAGACCGCTTCCTTGGAGAAGCCTGTTTCATCGTCTAGCTCACCTTCACCGATATGACTTAGCCCTTCTTTAAGCAAGCGAGAAACCATATCAACAGCCATCGCACTTGCCACTTCGCCTGCATTATGGCCACCCATACCATCAGCCAAAACTGCAATACCATTGTCGGCATCAATGCCAACGCAATCTTCATTGTGGTCACGTTTTCTTCCCACATCTGTGACAGCAATCATCTCTATTGCACTCATTTATTACCTTCCTTCGCAGCCATTGCTTTTAAGCTAGCTATAATTCCTCGAATCACTGCAGCACCGTTTGGAAGACGTTTATCGGCATCCTTAACGAGCATAGCATCAATGAGTTTACTCACTTCTTCTGGTAAGCTTGGGTCATATTCACGAATGTCAGGGTGAGGTTCATTGGCAATTTGAAACAATAACGTTGCCATGGAGTCTCCTTTAAATGGTCGCTCCCCAACAAGCATTTCATACAACATCACACCCAATGAGAAAATATCAGAGCGACCATCTACATGTTTGCCCGATAATTGTTCTGGTGACATATAAGATGGCGTGCCCAAAACAACACCTGTTTTCGTTTTGCTTGATGCCGTCACCCGTGCAATACCAAAGTCGGTTACTTTCACTGTTTTATCTTTGAGCAACATGATATTAGCTGGTTTGATGTCGCGATGCACCACATGTTGTCCACTGGCATAATGCAAAGCCTCTGCAACCTTACCCACAATCTTCAGTGTTGCAGCCTGAGGCAGTAGCTTCCCTTTCTTGGTATAAGGAGCCAAATCAGTGCCATCCAAGAATTCCATGGCAATAAATGCCAAGTCATGCTCTTCACCTGCATCATACATAATCACAATATTGGGATGATTGAGCATACCTGCTGTTTCAGCTTCACGGAAAAATCTATCTTTCACATCTTGAAGCTCGYCACCTTCAAACTCTTGAGATAAAGCCATAGTTTTAATCGCAACTTCACGATTAATTTTAGGGTCTCTACCCAAATAAACCGTACCCATTGCACCTTTACCAAGCTCTTTGCTGATTTCATAGCGACCAAGCGTGGGTTTCGCACCACCTGTAATCATCAGCGTACCCATGCCGCTTCCAGCGCCGCCACCGCCAAAAACCATAGACTCGCCAGCATCTTTAGTGCGTTGCATACGCTGCTCTACATCTTTAAATTTCGGCTTGGTTTCCATGATGTATTCATACACGGCAGAGGCTTTGTTAAACTGGCGTTTGCGCTCAAAGTCCAAAGCCAAAGTATATAAACCATCCAAAATATCATCTCTGGGCGGGCACTTCCTGAACTTATCAAATGCCATATCCAACATGCCCTGACTTTGGAAAGACAACGCTAACATTTTATTGGTTTCCGCAGATTCTGAAGAAATCTTTTCTCTATCTTCTTCACTGGCAAAAAAACGTTTGGTCGTTAATACAACGTGTCCAACCAGCAACAAGCCAGCTGCACCCATCACTTGTACCCACAAACCACTATCCGCCAGCAAGGTGAAGCCTGCGCCTAAAATCACCACAAACAAGATAATCGAAACAACCGTGCCAAGAATGGCATTCAGGCGCGGTAATAAGAGTATCAAATACAAACCCACAAAAATGAGCAAACCAAGCTCTGCCATGTTTGCCCATTCAGGCGCACTGATAAAACCTTCATTAAGTATACTCTCAATAACATTGGCGTGGTAATCCACAGCATTCATACTTGATACTGGCGTTAGGTAAGATGCCCCGATACCTGTCGCYGTCACGCCAATCAAYACAATTTTATCTTTTAACAAACTAACAGGTATCTTACCTGATTGAACATCGTAAAATGGGAAATGTGTAAATCCGTTGCTTACATCACCTGTACCAYTGGTATAAAATTTAGGTGAAATTTTCATTTCTCTATCTGTGGGAATCGTTAATGCACCGAGTTCAACGCTGGTTCCAATATTAATGCGAATATCATCCATGGTTAGGTTCAAGTCTTGCGCCACCATTGCCAGCGACATGGATGGATAGAATTGACCATAATATTCAACAATTAARGGCTCTGAGCGCAACACGCCATCCTCACTTGGTGATACATTCAAATAACCCATGCCCGCAGAAACCATTGCCAACTCATCAAAAGGATACGAAATGTTCACTGCGCTAATAGGCGGAGCGTTTTCAGCCACATCTCCGATATTATTAATACTCATGCGTTCCACATAATCGGGCAGTTTGGCATCAGGGCGACCCAAAGGTTCACCTGCTTCATAAAACATCGGCATGAAAACATTACCAGCTTCAAAGGTTGCCTGTGTTAAACGCATATCACCATTATTGGCTAAAGCCGAAGCAGCAATCGTATCCGCCTCAGCAAACTTCTTATCTGCTTCATKAAACTTTATRTCCGCCGCAACCAAATCACCCTTGGCATCCAAAGCTTCTGCATCCGCAAGCAACACTTCACCTTGCTCTTGTAATAAATTAAAAAGTTGTTCTGCAGAGTCTGAGCCTGTGTTTGCTTCTTTTTCACTATAAAAAACATCAACACCTACAAGACGAACGCCAGCTTGGCTGAGGTCTTCAAGCATRTCTGCCATCACACTTCTTGGCCAAGGCCAACGACCAATGAGTTCAATAGATGTGTCATCAATATCCAAAATAACAACGCGGTTACCAGCAGGTTCAACACTGCTCGCAACACCAACATCATACATGTAGAATTCAAAACTACGCAATAAGGATGAACCACTGACATATGCAAAAAGAAAAAGCAGCGTTAACGCTAGCCCTATAAACCAATCTGCCTTCCAAAAACCTTTAACCACAATCCCTATCCTCTGTGACAACCCAATTTGCCTTCTACGCACTGCCTACAATAGACGAAAAATACTATATAGCCAATAAGATTGCTTATTTTCGCCAAAATTCTGGAATCAACAACACAAAAAATGTAAATATTTCCAACCGACCCAGCACCATACCAAACATCAAAACAATTTTTGCCATATCTGGCAAATCTGCATAGGTCGAGGCAGGACCAACAGCGCCAAAGCCTGGGCCTGTGTTGGTAATGGATGCCGCAGCAGCAGAAATTGCTGTCATCATATCAACACCAGTCATTGCCACCAGCACAGCAAGCACAGCAAAACACACCATGTACAACACGAAAAATCCCCAAATCGCTTGAACCACAGAGCCTTCAACGCTTTGTTTACCCATTTTAACATGAATCACTGCATGGGGGTGAATAAGCCTTCTAACTTCCCGCATACCTTGACGGAAAAGCAGCAACACACGGACAACCTTCATGCCTCCACCCGTAGAYCCAGCACATGCACCCACAAACATCGCCATCAAAAGCAACATGGTTGCACCTTGCGGCCAAAGCCCATAATCACTCACCGCAAAACCAGTCGTGGTGGCAATGGCGACGGTATTAAATATAACTTCATCCCAAGTCCCATCGCCCGACATTAACGTCACAAGACCAACCAGAAAAATCAACACAAATAACCATTTAACATATGTAATAAACTCTTCATCACGTAGGTAGGTTGTCATCGAGAAACCTTTGCGTAAAGCAACAAAATGCAGTGTGAAGTTAATACCTGCAAGTATCATAAAGAGAACAATCAATCCGCGAATCCACATCGAATCATAATATCCAATACTTGCGTCATGTGTGGAGAAACCACCAATCGCCACCGTGGTCATCGCATGATTAACTGCATCAAACACACTCATTCCCGCAAGCCATAAACTAAAACCTGTGACAACGGTAATGCCTAGATAAATAAACCACAAAACCTTGGCTGTTTCCGTCACTCTGGATGTTAATTTATCTTTCACTGGGCCTGGGGTCTCTGCGCGAAAGAGCTGCATACCTCCAACACCCAAAAGCGGCATCACAGCAACAGCCAACACAATAATACCCATGCCGCCAAGCCATTCTTGCATGGAACGCCAAAACAAAATTGAGCGTGGCAAGTTATCSAAACCTGTTAAAATGGTCGCGCCTGTTGTTGTTAAACCCGATGTTGATTCAAACAAAGCATCCACAATCGAAGGTGCAACTCCTGTTGTCAAAAACGGGGCCGAACCCAACAATGACAACACAACCCAAGCAAGAGCAACAATAAGAAAACCATCTTTATGGCTAAGTTGTTTGGGAGCTTTACCTGCCCATGTCATCATCAACACGCCCAAAATAGCAACCAACAAACTTGCCAACACAAACTCACCAGCATGTCCTGATTGATAATATATCGCAACCAAGGCAGGAACCAACATGCCAAAAGAAAATAAAATAATGAGGACAGCCAATGTCCACACCACACCTTTAATATGCATAAATCAGCGGTTACTCTTAAAAGAACTCAAGGCGAACCTCAAACAGTGCTTCAATCTCACGAATAAACTTAGCACGCGACACCAGCACAACATGGTCAYTGGGCTGCACRACTGTGTCCCCATCAGGGATAATCACTTCATCACCGCGCACAATTGCGCCAATCACAGTTGCTTTAGGTAACTTTAAGTCCTTGAGTGGTGCATCTAAAATTGCTGCGGTTTCCAACGCTTCCGCCTCAATCACTTCCAAGCTTCCATCACCAAGCGGTGACATACCTAAAATACGCCCTTTTCGTACATGTCTTAAAATAGATGCTGCTGTCGTAAAACGAGGGGAAACAATGACATCCAAGCCAATTTCGCGAACCATGTCTGAATATATCGCCCGATTTACCAACGTCACCACATGCGGTACTTTATACTTTCTTGCAATCAAACTGCTTAAAATATTTGTTTCATCATCATTGGTCAGCGCTAAAAAATCATCCATTTTAGAAATGGCTTCTTCTTCCAGCAAATCCCTATCGAGGGCATCACCATGCAATACCACCGTTGAGGTTAATTGGTCTGCAATCCATGACGCGCGTGCTTCATTATGCTCTACCAACTTGATAGACACGCCCATTTTTTCCAAGGCTTGAGCAACGGCAAAACCAACGTTGCCACCACCCACAAGCATCACATTGCGCTTTACTTTTTTATTCTGTTTRCAGCCTTCCAAAACTTCAACAACATCATCCACTTGTGCACTACTGACCGCCAAATAAACACTATCACCTGCAAGCAACACAGTATCCCTTTTGGGCACTTTCCATTTGCGATTGTGCTCATGAGCAACCACAAAAACGCGCTTGTCACCCATCACCTCACCAATTTCTTCCAAAGCCAAACCAGCAAGAAGGGTTTTAGGGCGAATCATCATGCCCAACAGTTGCACCTTATCATCAGCAAAACTTTGTGCATCCATCGCAGATGCAACCTGATAACGCTTCACAATCGCTTTAGCAGCTTCATGCTCGGGTGAAATAATCAAATCAATTGGCAGTTCATCTCGACCAAATAACTTTTCATTCGTCGCAAAATCTGGTTCGCGAATCCGTGCCATTTTCATGGTCACTTTGAATAATGAGTGCGCAACCTGACATGCCAACATATTGGTTTCATCGCTTGCCGTAGCTGCAATCAACAAATCAGCATTTTCAGCACCTGCACTTTCCAACACTGACGGATGTGCTGCATTACCTAAAACCGTGCGCACATCCATGGTATCTGAAACGCGCTGAATACGCTCTTTATCACTATCTACAACGGCAACATCATGCCCTTCTGCGGCAAGGCGCAGTGCGATATGAAAGCCAACTTCGCCTGCGCCTAAAATAATAATATTCATTTGTCTTCTGGCATTAAATCATGCGATTTAATCTTGCGATGCAATTGGCTTCGTTCCATGCCTATATCTGCTGCTGTTTTACTGATATTCCACTCATTTTTATCCAAATGATGTAAAATATAACTGCGCTCAAAGCGTTTGCGCGCATCATGAAAACCATCTTGTAAAACAGTGTCATCAGGCACTGCCGAAAAAGATAATAATTGTTGAGTATTGGCATCCAATGGCAGCATAGTTTCAAGTGTTAATTCTTGACCTGAACATAAAAGGTGACACCGCTCAACATAGTTTCGCAACTCACGAACATTGCCTGGCCAAGCATAAGATTGCAGCAATTGCACAACTTCTTCAGTGTATTTAACAGGCTCACCACCCAAGTGTGCGACCTGTTCGGCAATCAACATATCCAAAAGCTCTGGTATATCTTCCGCTCTTTCCTGAAGGTTTGGCAATGGGATACTCGGCATATGCAGTTGTGTATAAAATGCTTTGAGAATGTTTTCATGTTGCAACAATGCATCTTTATCAAACTTTGTGCCCAAGACCAAACGTATATCACATGGAACATAACTGGTGTTTCCTAAATGTTTTAGGCGATGCTCCAGCATGGCTTGCACTATTTTTTCTTGTATAGGCAGCGGAATATCAGCGATTTCTTCAATGTAGAGTGTGCCACCGTGTGCAACTTCCAAACGCCCTCTTTTGGCTTGCAGTGCCCCTGCAAACGCACCTTTTTCGTAGCCAAATAATTCAGCCTCAATACTTTGGTCATCCAAGCCTAATGCTTTAAATGTTACAAACCCAACTTGTGATTGACTTGAGCCTTCATGTAAAATACGTGCTGCGATAGATTTTCCYACACCATGCWGCCCTTGTAATATCATGTGTTGCTTGCTCATTTTAACTTTATCAAGTCGCTTGCGCACAAGGTTCACGGGTTTACTGTTGCCAATAAGCTGAGGTGAATGGTTGTTTACTTCAATTTTCAAGTCCAAGTTTTCCAACTCAAGCCTTCTTTTCTCCACCGCATTACGCAAAGTAATCAATAGCTTTTCCAATGAAAATGGTTTCTCAATAAAATCAAATGCACCCTGCTTGGTTGCTTTAACTGCCGTATCAATGGTGGCATGACCTGACATCATAATAATTGGCACATCWGGATTAATTTGCTTCAACCGCGCCATGGTTTCCAAACCATCAATACCTGGCATCCAAATATCYAAAAAAACACAGTCCGCAGGGTTCTTGCGAAAGCGTGCCACAGCCTCTTCACCCGACGCCGAAGTGCTAACCAAATACCCCTCATCTTCAAAAAGACCACTTAAAGATTCACGAATGGGTTGTTCATCATCAACAATCAAAATTTGAATCGTCATGCGTCTCCCTCTTTCGTTTCCCGAACTTGTTGCACATTAGGCAGCCACATGCAAAAGCGTGTGGGGGCTGATGCCGAGAGCAATTGCAATTGCCCATGATGTTCTTCAGTAATCCTTTGCGCAATAGCTAAACCCAAACCACTCCCATCCTTTTTCGTCGAAAAATAAGGTTCAAATATATGCTCTTTTGCATTTTCATCAATACCTTCTCCCTCATCTTGCACAAAAAAACGGGTTTGTTCATCTGTAATTTCCACATACACACGCACATGCGCCTTGGTTGCCAGCGCATTATCAATCAGATTAATCAATACTTGGCGAATTTGGTCAGCATCACAATACACCTTACCCTTAGGCATACCTTCAAATGTTAGGTTGTGATAAGGGCTATACAACTCACGCAACTCTTGCAGTAAGGTCGCAATAGACACTTCTTCCATATTCGGCTTGGGCAATGTTGCCAAATCGGAAAAGTCTGCCAATAAACGTTGCAAACGCTCYACTTGGTTRATGACYGCATCTGTRCAGGTGTCAAACACRGCAACATCATCCACTTGGTCTCTAAACCTTCTACGCACACGTTCTGTGGATAACTTAATCGGCGTTAGCGGGTTTTTTATTTCATGTGCCAACCGTTGCGCCACTTCAGCCCATGCCCGATGTTTTTGTGCTTCTGCAAGCTGGGTGATGTCATCAMAAACCAACAGCCAGCCTGAAAATACATCTTCTTGGCTYCCGAGCAATGTGCCACGGGCTAAAAGTTTAACGGTTTGTAGACCATGYGTAATCACAAGTTCATGCTGAAAATCTTGTAAACTTTGCGTTTGTAAGGTCTCAAAGAAGTCCAAAACAGGTTTGAGGTGTACTTCAGAAAAATCATATATCGAGGTTTTATCTTCTTTGTGYTTGGGTAACARCAGYAGGTTTTTACATGTTTCATTCATCAAGCGAATTTCCCCTGATGAATCAAGTAAAATCACACCGCTGTGCAGCTTCGCCARCAGGTTTTCCAACACGTATTGACGCTGACGGCTGCTCACCAAAGCGCTGGTCAACTCGCCTTGCGTCTCCGTAAGTGTGTCCATATTATATTTCAAGCGTTCAATCATACTGTTGAACGACGCTGCCAACGAACCCAATTCATCCTTACTATCAATGGAAACCAAGGCATCAAAGTCACCTGCTTTAACCTGCTCCAACGCCGATGCCAAATCTTCAACTGGGGCTGTCAGCCTTCTRGCAAAAATAAGTGCCAAYACACCTGCCACACAAACAATCARTATCATAGCAATCATCAAWGTRTGCGTAAAMGTCTGCTGAATGCTTTGCCTATGCCTATCTAGCTCACGGTATGTTCGATAGTCTGCTTCAATGCTTCGCGCGCTGGCTGTAACTTCCTCAGGTAAAGCAACCTCAGCGCGGAACAAMCCAATAAACCGCCGCTGTGAAAACAACGGCAAATAACCAACCACATACTCACCATCTTCGCGAACCGAATGGTCAATCGTATACCGGCCCAARGCAATACTTAAACGCCCCGCATCCGACAAAGGTTGTGTTTCCAGACTATGGAACCTTGACCCTTTATGCACACCTTGAACGGTTGCTACCAAACGTTCTGAAGCATCAAACAACTCAAGCTTCTCCCATGCGTATTTGGTCAGCAGTTGCTCCATATATTGATTGAGAACAAGGCTACCAAGTGGCGTTGGTTCCAGATCAGGGAAATTATCATCAGCAATGACTTGTTTTAATGACAACTCCATATCCGACTCAATATCCGCATAAAAACCTTGCGCTAAACTCATCGCTTTATCAAGCAGGCTATCCACACGCACATCAAACCAAACATCCAGACCTTTGGTAATCACTTGGTTGGCTGTGATTTGTAAAATAGCTGACGGGAGAAGCACCATCAACACCATGATAGTTACAAGCTTGGTTCTCAGGTTAAGCCCTGCGCTTTGTTGATGTGTAGAAAAATTCTTAACGCCAAAAATCAATGCAACCAAAGCTAAAGAAAACAATAAACCCACATTAATCCAACTCAAATATATTGGGCCAAAATGGTCTTTACTGGGCCAAACATAATAGACCAATGCTGCCAAGAGAAGAACCACCATAAATGGTAAAAAACGCAGCCAATAAATAAGGTTCTTCGCCTGTTTTTGCAGCTTATCAGTCATCTGTTGTTGCCAAAGGCAAGGGCACATTGCCCATATCTATACCCGAATTTCTAAGCAAAGGTATCCAAGTATCTTCTTCGGCCTCGCCCTCATATAAGAAAAATCGAGTGTTCAATACGTAAGTGTTTTCAACGTCAAGAATAGAGACATCCAACACCGCAGCCTGTGTCAAACCTGTGAGAAATTGCATCGCTTCTTGGGCATCCGTGGTATGCCTGACAACACCACCACTTAAATCACGCATCWACCAACGCTGCGTGACCAAGTCTGGAATCACTTGTCTACCCAAACGCACAGAAACCACTTGTTTGTCCAACCAGTAGTCACGCACCTGCTCCACCTCAAACTGCCATATTACAGTCATCGGAGAACCTGAACCAATCACTTTGAGTATATATGCTTCTTGCTGAAATGCCTGTACATCACAGTACACCACACCATCTCTAACTTGGATGTGTACTTCATTCATGTCTAAGTTTTCCTCTGCACCAGCAGCGGAGAAAGACAATGCAATAATTATAATGACTTGGTAAAATTTAAACATCTTCGCCAGTTTAAAGCCAAGAAATGAATGGGCAACCTAAGATAGGCTAATCATAGCCAATTGGCGACCTGTTTTGCCACAGTCACGGCGGTGAGAAAAATAGCTGGGCTGCTCACTGCAATGCGTACAAGACGGTGACATTTCAATACAAGAAGCCTGTACACCTTTGCCTAAAAGCTGGTGTCGATTGGCTTTCGCCAAATCAGCAAACACTTTTCCACCTTGGTTGAGGCGCACATCAACACCACAAGATTGTGATAAAGCCTCAGCAACCTCTGCATTGACTGCAAAACAACAGCTTGCAATGCTTGGACCAAGACTCGCCAATATTTGCGCTGGATTTGCGCCTTTGTCACACATTACGTCAATAGCAATGCTCACAACTTTTTGTACTGTGCCTCGCCAGCCTGCATGAACAGCCGCAGCAACACCTGCTTCAACATCCACCAAGATAATTGGTAAGCAATCCGCCGTGCGTACGGCAAGCGCAACCCCAGAATGCGTGGTGATAAGAATATCTGCATCCCTTTGATGACTTACGCCATCACCTTCACAATGTAATATTTGTATGCCATGTACTTGTTTGGCTTGATGCGGAGCTGGCATTGCAGATGCTCGGCACAGTCGTGCTAAATTTTGCACAACGTATTCGCTTGCGTCACCCAAACCTTCTCCCAAGTTCAAACTTGAAAACGCACCCTCACTAACCCCTCCATCTCTATCGCTAAACACAGCATTGATTCCATGTTTTGCCATAAGTTTAGAGGTGTAAAACATCAGCCAAGCACGACCAAAGCTTCATCAAGCCGCTTCAATTCTTCAGGGAAAGGTGCATGACAAAGAACATGCTCGTGGGTGATGGGGTGTGTGAAACCCAGTATTTCAGCATGTAGTGCTTGCCGAGTTAAGGATTTTAACGCAGAAAACGCAGGTTCAGGTATATGTTTGCTTGGATTAAACTTTCTGCCGTATAGCGAATCTGCCAATACTGGTACATTTTCATGGCTCAAATGCACGCGAATCTGGTGTGTTCGCCCTGTATGCAAGCGCAAGCGAATACGACAAAAATTATCRTCATAACGTTTTTCYAAYGTGGCATCKGTAATCGCMAGCTTSCCTTTGGGRTTCACTGCCATTTTTTGCCTRTTATGCGGATGCCKACCAATRGGYARCTCRATTTTTTTCTCAAGCCAATGCGGRTAACCCCTGCACCATGCCACATATTCACGTTGYAARTCATGRCTGGCAAACATRTGTGATAAACACTGRTGTGTTRCTTCAGTTTTTGCCACCACCAAACTACCCGATGTATCTTTATCCAAGCGATGCACAATGCCAGGGCGCTCAACGCCATTAATGCCAGGTAAACTGTCGCAATGATGAAGAAGCGCATGAACCAATGTGCCTGTGTCATGCCCATGAGATGGGTGAACCACCATGCCCGCAGGTTTGTTCACCACAATCAAATGTTCATCTTCAAATAAGATGTCCAAAGCAATATTTTCAGGGACAAGCTCCATGGCTTGCGGTTTGGGGATAGAGAGATGGTAAACTTCACCCAAAAGAACCCGAGCAGAACGTTTGAGTTTTACACCTTGCSCCCCATCTTTCCAAACGTGAGCATCACCAATCAACGATTGAACACGCACACGTGTTAAACCTGAAACTTCCGTCAGCACCTGATCCAAACGTTTACCGTGCTGAAGCTCAGAAATCTCCCATTGCAGCATATCTACATTTTCACTCATGAAAAAAGAAGCTATTCCGCAGCGGCTTGTGTTTCTTTACTCTTTTCTACTGGCTTCCCACCATCTGCACTACTGCTTGCATCTGATTTCGGCTTTGTAGGGCGACGACGGCGACGACGACGTTTAGGTGCATCTTTTGCATTATTTTTTTCATCATCCACTTTCTTTTCAGGCTCTGTATTGGCTTGATTATTCTGTTTATTTTGATTCTTATTATTGTCAGGTTTACGTTTGCGTTTGCGCTGTGGCGGACGTTTGCGATTGGACTTGGCAGGTTTTTCTTTTTTCTCAAACAACGAATCCCACAAAGCTTTTAACCAGCTTTTCTTTTGGAGTGCGGGCAAAGGTTTTGGGATACCCACCACTGGTTTCATTGGTTTCAATTTACGTGCAACACGCTGTGGTTTTTTGCCTTTAAGCGTGTCTTCTAAAACTTCCAACCTGTCTTGAGTTTCATCACGCCAGTGACGTTCGATGCGATAGTGAGGAATCAACAAGTCGGGGCGAATTTGCAATGAAATTTGAATATCATGCATTTCTTCAATGCGCGCAATATTATCACGCTTATTGTTCATCAAATACTCACCCGTTTCCGATGGCACTTGTACCACCAATTTCGGCTTCTTACCTTTCTCCGCCAAGTCTTCCATGCGCGTCAACATCTGTAACGCCATAGATTCAACCGTAAGAATCGTGCCGCGACCTTCACAACGTGGGCAAGTTTCCGTGGTTGTTTCACGCACTGATGGGTGCAGGCGTTGACGGGACATTTCTAATAAACCAAAACGAGAAATTCGTGCAAACTGAACCCTTGCCTTATCACTTACTGTGGCGATTCTTAATGCTTCTTCAACCTGTTGACCATGT
This sequence comes from Zetaproteobacteria bacterium, assembly GCA_002401135.1. Classification (GTDB taxonomy): domain Bacteria; phylum Pseudomonadota; class Zetaproteobacteria; order Mariprofundales; family Mariprofundaceae; genus Ghiorsea. Next base: position 2,449 of record NVSF01000019.1, on the reverse strand, counting down.
TTACGGTTGACCATGTCGATAAAATCAACCACAACCAAGCCACCAATATCACGAATGCGCAATTGGCGTGCAATTTCTTGTGCAGCTTCTAAGTTGGTATTGAGTGCGGTATCATCAATATGTTTACCGCGTGTGGAGCGTGATGAGTTGACATCAACGGCTGTCAGCGCCTCAGTTGGGTCAAACACAATCGAGCCACCAGAAGGCAAACGAATTTCACGCTCATGGATTTGTTCGCATTGCCCTTCAATACCATAATGGCGGAAGATTGGCTTCTTACCACGGTATAGTTTAACCAGCTTTTCTTTGCCCGGAAGCACAGCATGAACAAAGTCTTTAGTGCGCGTGTACACTTCATGATTATCCACCCAAATCTCTTGAATATCATCACTGAAATGGTCGCGGATAGCGCGGGTTGCCATGTCACCTTCTAAATAAATGAGTGCTGGTGCAGCCGTTGAGCCACCTTTAATACGAATCTCATCCCACAAACGCATCAGATACGAATAGTCACGTTCTAAGTCTTGAAGCTTTTGGTCGCGCCCTGCTGTGCGTACAATCAAACCCATGTGGTCAGGAACATCCAATTGCAATAAAATCTCTTTCAATGTGCGGCGAACATCATCGGGAAGCTTGCGGGAAATACCACCTCTAGCCGTATTCGGGCTAAGCACCAAATAACGCCCTGCCAGTGAAATGAAAGTCGTCATCGCAGCGCCTTTACTGCCACGCTCTTCTTTAACCACTTGCACCAAAATCTTTTGTTTGGCTTGCAACACATCCTGAATATTCACATTMCGTGGGTCTTTCGTTTTATCCACGCCATCTTTCCRRAAGTCAGGATGGATTTCACTCAGCGGCAAAAAGCCTTGACGAAGTGAGCCATACTCAACAAATGCAGCCTGTAAGCTGGCCTCAACTTTGGTGATAGTAGCTTGATAAATATTGCCCTTGGTGAGGACTTTGTGGGTTGATTCAATGTCTAACTCTTGTAAAAAATCATCTTCTACAATCGCAACACGACTTTCTTCCTCGTGTGAGGCGTTGATTAACATCAACTTTTTCATAGCGGGTYCCTTTCCGCTGACAGTATAAATTATACAAAAGCCCCATGAAACAAGGCTTTTATTATTTATAAGGTACGCACATGATGCCTAAACTTCATGCGTCAACCTATCAAAATTCAATCAATTTAAGACCGTCATACGGCTTTTATTTTATTTTTATTGTCATAGCTCAACACGGCTTGGCTTGGTGAGACCTGCACAAAAACGACTCACTCTCCGAAAACTTGGGGGAAATGAAGTATTAACTTCTCCATGTAGTATCTACAAAGTTTTTCACCCAATATGCGAAATTCATTCGCAAACATCGCCACACACGCGGAACACATGTACAATCTCGCCATTAAAACAAAAGAGGATGATTTTGGCAAGCTTAGAACATGAAAYTGATGCGCAAGCACATCTTATTATTGATAAAAATGAAGACAATAGCCGCCTAGACCGCGTACTCTGTCGCCTTCTGGGTCAAGAAAAACGCACCTTAATTTTGCGCCTTATTCGCAAGAAAAACGTGCGCGTCAATGGTAAACGCGTCAAACCTGAGTTCCGCGTTCATGAAGGCGATAGCATCTTTTTGCCAGCAAGCCTACGTAGCAACAATAGCGAACCAACAAGCCAAAAGCCTGCCACCATTCAGCCGTTAAAGAACTTGAATATCATTTRWSMRRATGAAGACTTGTTGGTGCTCAATAAAGATGTTGGGGTGGTCGTACATGGCGGCAGCGGACATGATACAGGCTTAGTGGAACGCTTAAAAGTTCAACTGGATTTACCTGAACTTCGTTTGGCGCATCGTTTAGATAGAGATACCAGCGGCTGTTTGCTGCTTGCCAAAAACCTGCACACATTAAGGCAACTCACCGAACAGTTCCGTGAGCGTGATGCGCACAAAACTTACCTCGCATGGGTTGTTGGACACCCCTACCCTTATGCTGGACGGATGCAGTCCAAGCTCGTGAAAGGTGTGCGCCAAGGTGGTGAGCGCATGGTTATTGATGCGGAAAATGGGCAAGAAGCCATTACAGATTTACAAACCGTTTTATTGCGTGAGCATGATGGTTGGCAATACAGCCTGGTCGCTTTGCAGCCGCACAGCGGGCGCACACATCAGCTTCGCGTTCAATTGCAACATGAAGGACACGCTATCTTAGGCGACCCCAAATATGCTGAGAAGGATGACATCAAACGCTTCAAAACCAGCCTTGGAAAAGGGCTTGCTCTTCATGCTTGGCGGTTGCGTTTTACACACCCCACAACACAAAAAATACTAGACTGTCGCGCATCCTGGCCAAAGCGTTGGGTGCACTTCAAGTAGTTTACTTTTTATCTTTGGCTTCGTTGACCCTAGGCTTGCGACCTGCGAAATCTTCGCCATTCAAAGCCAA
>NVSF01000018.1 GCA_002401135.1 Zetaproteobacteria bacterium | reverse complement strand
TTATTCTTTTTAAACTGACGTTACGCACCGTAGCCATAAAAACTTGGACGTGCGACTTTAGTCGCGCAAGCATCACTATTTTAATCATGCGGGGCTAAAGCCCCACGTCCTACCAGTATCCATAATTAGACTACAGGCAGTATCTTTTTTATCTCAACCTATCACCTAATACCAGTGTTTTGCGTACCATCAGTTATAAAGCTTTAACGGTGAGGGTGCTGCCATCAACTTCAATGATTTCAGCCATGTCACCCTTGCTAATCGTATCATCCGACTTGGCTTGCCATAAGACACCTTTGTATTTCACTCTGCCGTTATGTTCAATGGTTTCAATGACTTCCACCTGCTGCCCAATCATGTGGGTTGTACCATCGGAATTGGCAACGTCTTTCTTTTTGCGAAATGAAAGCAACAACACATAAGTCACAGCAGATGCTGCGGCAAATACAAACAGTTGCGTGGTTAAACTTGGCTCTTGCCAACCTACGAATGCTGCGGTGATGGCTGCACCACCTGCAAGTGCCAAAAGAAAGTAAGTGCCGCTCATCATTTCGATGATGAGTAAAATAAAGGCGATAATCAGCCAGATGTGCCAGTGTTCTATCATTTCCATGCTCACACTCCTTTGCAAATCGCTATGCTGAAATGTGGGCGTTTTATGTTGGGATAGCAAGCCTAAATATTCATGGTTATTTGTCTGTTTGTTTATATGCTTGGCTTCGTGAAAGTCTTAATCGTGAAACTCTCAGCCTTTGGCGATATTATYCAYGCGCTTCCTGCATTGGATGATGTGCTGGCGCGACCAGAGGTGGATGAAGTGCAYTGGTTGGTGGAYARCCGCTTTAGCTTTGTCACCGAAGTGTTGCCGCCTGAAGTGRTGGTGCATGAGGTGGCGATGAAGGGTAAACAYCCTTKGCGCGAAGTGCGGCGGGTGGTTAAAAAACTTCGAGCTGAGAAATTTGATTTAGCATTGGATTTTCAAGGTTTAATCAAGTCATCGGTGTTGGCGCGGTTGATTTGTAAGAAAGTATACGGTTTTGATTCATCGATTATCCGCGAAAAACCYGCATCATGGMTRGAACATGCGAGCAARCCRCATYYTGAWGARGTGAATATYGCGCAGCAGGTGCGAAGAATTGCCCAAACACCGTGGTTATCCGATGAAGACTTAGCAAAACCTATCCCTTATCAAGCACCACGCATCCACAAACAGTTTGAAGCGGAATTGCCTGTTGAACTGGATGATTTAGAACCTTGGGTAGTGTTCAATCTTGGCGGTTCATTTGCCACCAAAGAATTACCAGACAAGACATGGCTTGAAGTGGGCAAACAACTTAAAGATAAAGGTTATCATATTGTGTTTTGTTGGGGCAATGAAAAAGAAGAAAGCAAAGCCAAGCAGCTCAATGAACAAGGCTTAGGGTTTGTGTTGCCCAAACGCCTTTCGACCCCTGAGTTATGTGTGTTTTTCAGAAAAAGTTTTGCTGTGATTGCCGCAGACACAGGTGTTTTGCATTTGGCAGCAGCATTAAACACACCAACCATCAGCTTTTGGGGGCCAACACCGAGACAGCGTAATGCGCCGCATGGTGAGCATGATTATCATGTGGAATCCAATCCCGATTGCGGRCCTTGTATTCAAAAGACCTGTGACAACTTTATTTGCATGGATATGATTCAATCTGCTGCTATTGTGCAGAGTATTCAAAATATTGAGGCTAAGTTATGATGAAGTTGAAATGGTATGGTTTAGGTGTGTTGTGTATGTTGATGTCGACACAAGCAATGGCTGCCACAAGTGATTGTTTTCCGTTTGTGGGTGAGAAATACAAGTTTGATGTGGGCTGGGAATTTGTCAATGCAGGCACTGCAGAAATTAGCATTACAAAACAAGGTGTGGATGGTTATCGGGTGTACAACTTTGCCCGTACCAATGGTTTCCTAGATTTATTCAAACGGGTTCGGGATACACTTGTTTCAGAAGGCTTGTGTGTTGATGGAAAAATGCAAAGCACACTGTTTACAACCGACCAAGTAGAGCGCGACTATAAAGCGACCAAACACGTTAAATACTTATATAAAGAAAACAAAGTCGAATTTACCAAAAATGGCAAAAGCAAAACATTTGATGTGCCAGCGGGACATTTGAATGTCATCGATGCCTTTTATTTGACCCGTATGAACCCGCCAAGCAAAGGTAAACCAATATCCATTCCAGTGTTTGATTCGGAAAAGAAATATGATGTGACAGTAAAGCTGCTTAAAAGACAACGCCTAAAAGCGCCTTGGGGCAAGTGGGTGGACTGCTTGGTGATACAACCCGAACTGAAAACGGAAGGGGTGTTTACCAGTGTAGGCACGATTAAAATTTGGCTGACCAATGATGCGCGACGCATACCGCTTAAAATTACTGCAAAACTGAAAATTGGACGTATTGTTGTGCGCCTAACGGAGTATTCTAAAACATGACTGAAAACAAAAATAAACCTTTAAGCCCTTACGAGGACTTCTTTTATCACCATAGACCACGTTTGACTGGCATTGCAGCAYTSATTGTTATYTTYTTTGCCCAACCCACATTAGARTCATTGTGCCTTGGCTCAATCATTGTGATTTTGGGTGAAATRGGGCGCACTTGGGCATTGGGTTATATTGATAAAGATGCAGAGCTTGCGACAACTGGCCCTTATGCCTTTACGCGAAACCCCTTGTATGTTTTCAACACCACCATGTTTATCGGTTTTTGTGTTTTAGGTAATAACCTTGTGCCTGCGCTTATTGCATCAGTTATCTTTGTTTGGATTTATATTGTCGTTATTAAAATTGAAGCAGAGCGAATGGTGGACTTGTTTGGTGATACTTACACGGAATGGTCAAAATATGTTCCTTTGTTTATCCCACGTTTAACACCTTGGAAAGATAGAGCCAAAAAAGCGTATTCATTTGCCTTAATGTTAGGGCATAAAGAACCTAAACATTGGTTTGGCGCTTTGGTTGGGTTGTCTATTTTTTACGCTATTTATTACTWTCAACAAGGTTAATGGTTAAGCGCATTGCGTTTGCAGCCCATGGGTAAGCTTCTTTTTTTTNGGTGTTTGGTTGCTTGCTGCCATACTATCGTGGCAGCTTGTATCCCAGCAAACACCTTGGTCGCCGATTGTTTGGCAAAAGGTRTTCCCTTCCACATCACAACCTTTGTATAAGCCACAACTCATACCCAATGCAGGGCAAAACTCTACGCATAGTGTGAGTGCATCGGTATTGCCATCAGGTGATTTGATTGGTTTTTGGTTTGGTGGGTCTAGAGAAGGTGGCAAAGATGTACAAATTTTCCAAAGCTATTTNGCGCAAAAGACACAAACTTGGAGCTCACCTAAAGGAATCTTAAATGTTCCACAATTGGGCGAAGATTTGGGGCGTTATATTGGGAAAATAGGCAACCCACTGGTGTTTGTTGATAAGTCAGAGCGAATGTGGTTGTTTTTTGTCACCGTATCTTATGGTGGATGGGCTGGAAGCAGTGTTAATCTGATGTTTTCCGATGATTTGGGGCAAACATGGGGTAAACCTAAAAAACTAATCACATCACCATTTATCAATGTCAGCACTCTTGTGCGCAACACCATGTATGAGCTTGAAGATGGCAGTGTTATGTTGCCTGTTTACCATGAGTTTGCCRCTCAGTTCCCTGAAATGYTGAGAATATCCAAGCAAGGCGAAGTGTTGAAAAAAATCCGTATGTTTGGTAAAGGCGGCGGTATTCAACCATCGTTGGTGCAGGGTAAAGACAGAGACATTTATGCCTTTATGCGTTCAGGCTCTGGGGACACCCAACGAAAAGTGTTGCGCTTAAGAAGTGAAGATGAAGGTCAGACGTGGCAAGATTTTACAGTGACCGAACTGCCCAACCCCAACTCAGCACAGGTTGTAGCCAAAGTGGATGAAAACTTGTGGATTTGGATTGGCAACCACAACCCTGAACATAGACAAGACTTAACATTGGCAATTTCGCATGATTTGGAAGGTGAATGGCAAGTGGTTCATCACTTTGAGCAAGGCGAACTTAACGAAGCGTACTCTTATCCCGACCTTACACAGGGCTTGGATGGTGTTTGGCATTTGATGTATACTGCGAATCGGAAAAACATTAAACATGTGCAATTTAATAAGGCATGGCTGGATAGTGTTATCAAAGAGAAGGTGTCTTCACCATGACATTGGCATTATCTCTCTTTTTTTGCTGGTTTAGCTTGTGGATGTTGCACAAGTTTTCGCCGCAACCGAACTTAAAAACCAAGTACTTGGTTTTACTGTTGGTGATACCTTTTGTGATTTACCCTTTTCTATACTCACCTGTGTGGTGGCTGCGTGGTCTTACGGGTGACTTGAGTATAGCTTCGTTGGTGCTCCTGTTCGTTGCAATTTATCAACAACTGTATGCAAAAGCTTTGATTTCACATCAAGAGCGAAGGTTRTTGTGGCGTTCTCTGGCYCTGCTTGGGCTTGTATTTTATCCGTTGGCATTAGGCGTGGGTCAGCTTGACCCATATGTGTGGGGCTATGCCAATCCBTATATGTTTGGCGTATTACTTGCGCTTAGTTTGCTGGCATTCTTGCGCCAATATTATGTGATTGGAATTATTTTGCTAGCCGTTGTACTTGCTTGGAATATGCAAGTGTTAGAATCGGTGAACCTTTGGGATTATTTGATTGACCCATTCATCTTTTTCTACTTTTTAGGCAAGGTTATTCGATGCAGGAGTTAGGTTTACATAAACGCCCAACATGGTTCTTTGTGCGTTTGTTTGCACCTTTTTTATTATTGTTTTTTATTATGCGCTTTGCTCTTCTGTGGGTATATCCCGAGACATTTGCTGGTTTAAGCATGGGTGACACGGCTTATGCTATGCTCAAAGGTGCATGGTTTATGGATAGCTCTATTATCATGGTATTTCTGGGCATTCCATTTTTACTTACCTATTTGCCATTGCCATGGTTCAGAAGGCAATGGTATTTAACTTTGATCAGTTGGTATGCCTTTGTTGTTTTGTTTGTGTTTATTCTCATTGCCATTGGTGATTTATTATATTTTGGTATTGTACATAGGCATACAGGTCACGAGATTGCGGAAGCTTTTCAGGTTTCGACAGTGGCTGTTTTACAGATGATGGCTTCAGTATATTGGATGCAAATTTTATCGCTTGCTGTATTCACAGTATTTTCGGCACTCTTTTGGAAAAGATGGATGATGCCGCATCCAGAAGCTTCACACTTGCGGCTTGGCTGGTGGCGAGTGCCCTTTTTTGTATTGATGTTTATAGCGATATTGTTAACGATGCGAGGGGGGATTGAGAGCAAACCGATTCAATCAGTATTTGCCTACAATGAGGGAAGTATTGCGCAAGGACATTTAACATTGAATGGTGTGTTTGCAACACTGCACAGTCTAAAAAAATCGGAAATGCGCATACCCTCCTTCATGCCTAAGGATGAGGCAGTGAAAATTGTGCAGTCGATGTATCTATCGCCATACGAAACTATACCAGATAACARCTACCCTCTTATGCGTGAACGTACTAGCCCGAACGTTGGACAGAATAAACTTAATGTTGTGATACTTTTACTGGAAAGTTGGGATGCTGACTTTGTTGACATTAGCCGTGAACTTGAAGGAAAAAAACCTTATGGCATCACTCCAAATTATAATGCGTTGGCAAAAAACGGAAGACTTTATACTAAYTTTTATGCCAATGCYCAGCGTTCTATTGATGGTATTGCGRCWGTTATTTCTGGTGTGCCTCGTGTCCCTGGGGCGGGCGGGGTTGGTGAAGGCATTGAGACGAATGCTATTGGCTGGCTGGGTGATGTTGCTAAAAAACAAGGTTACCAAACCTCTTTCCTTAGAGGTGCGCATAGACGCTCTTCGTATATGGATAAAGTTACCCCACTTGCAGGTTTTGATGTTTATTATGGGGCAGAAGACTTAAATACAAACCTTCACGCTGATGTTTCTAARCCTTATTGGGGCGGCTGGGATTATGATTTATTTATGACGGGTCATGACCTGTTTGAGCGAAGTCAGCAACCATTTTTGAGTCTGATGTTTTCGGTGAGTACGCATACGCCATGGACATTACCTAGCAAACAGTGGAACAAGTTTAAAGGTGGGAGTGATAAAGATAAATTTCGTAATACGATGCACTACACAGATTGGGCATTGGGCAAATAYTTTGAAGCAGTGAAAAAGTCTACTTATGCTGATAATACAATTTTCCTTATATTTTCAGATCATACCAGCGGAAACATGCCGCACCCTGATATGCGAGCGCAATACCGTGTACCGTTGTTGATACTTGCTCCGAATATGGAGCCAGGTATTGATGATACCTTGAGTAGTCAGGCGGATTTGATTCCAACAATTATTGATTTGGCAGGTTGGGATAAGGCGAGATATGCAAGTTTAGGTCATTCGATTGTCGAAGAAAGGGAGCAGCGTAGCGTTATTTTCGGACGTGATGCGATGACAGGGCGAATTGAAAACAATGGTACATTGGTGGTGAGGAGTCTTGAGCGTGTTGTATATTCAGAAGGTGAGCAAGCACAAGTTGTAGAAGCTGACCGYAGATTACAAGCGCAAGTGCAGCTACTTCTGGATGCTTGGCAGCATAATACTTTGATGAAAATGGATAAATAAAGATGCCTAAAGTATTGGAGCTATGTTTATCACCCAACAAAGGTGGGTTRGAGCTTTATTTTGCAAATATTTGTAATGCTTTAATGGCTGACTATGAGATTCTGGCGGCTGTTTCACCAGATTCCAAGCTCAAAGAACTTATACATACTGAACAAGTAGAAATAGCTAAAAAAGCACATTATTTACCACTTATGGCAGCCAAGAAACTAGCAAGGCTAATTGATGAGCAGCAGGTTGATGTGGTTCACTTGCACTGGGGTAAGGATTTAACCTTGGCAGTGCTTGCTAAGTTATATGCAAAACGAAAACCCAAGTTGGTGATGACGCGCCATATGAAATTTCCAGCCATGAAAGATGGGTTGTTGCATAGGTTTTTATACAAACACATCAATCATATCATGGCGATTAGCCAAACCATGGCACATGATTTAAGGCGCTTTATCCCTGAAAATGTGCGCCCGGATATATCGGTGAACTACTTGGGCATTGATGACACTACACCTTTTTCAGCCGAAGAAGCTCAACAAACACGAGTTTTGTATGACCCTGATAACACATGTTTTTTAGTCGCTTTGGTGGGGCGCATTGATTATGACAAAGGGCATGAGTTTTTATTGGATGCGCTAAAGATTGCCAAGACTAAAGGTTTACCTTTCAAGGCTGTGATTGTGGGTCATCCCATGCAGGAAAGTTATTTGTTTGCGTTAAAACAAAAAGTGAATGACGCAGGGTTAAACGAACAGATGGTTTTTACAGGTTTTGTCGATGAACCCAGATGTTTGATGCAGGCTTGTGACGTGCTTGTATTGACAACGATTGAAGAAACATTTGGTTTGGTATTGATTGAAGCCATGAGTGTGGGCACACCTGTGGTAGGCAGTAATCGAGGTGGTGTGCCTGAAATTATTGATGATAAACACACGGGGTTGTTATTTGAATCATGCGATAGCCAAAGTTTGTTTGAAGCCTTGGAATACCTTTATTTAAACCATGAACAAGCTAAAAGTTATGCAGAGCAAGCTAAAATCAAGGTAAAAACAAAGTTTGCGGCGGATAAACATTTGCAAACTTTGGTAAGCACGCTCAAGGAGATTGCGGATGCCTGATGTTTCAGTAGTGATGATTACCAAAAATGCAGAGCGTAAACTTGAGTTATGCCTTGCCTCATTAAGTAACTTTTCAGAAGTCATTATTTACGATAATGGTTCAACGGATAACACGCTGGAGATTGCGAAGAAGTTTAGCAATGTCAAAGTCTTTGAAGGTCAGTTTTTTGGTTTTGGTGAAACCAAAAGGCATGCCTCAAGTTTAGCAAGCAATGGTTGGATTTTTTCTTTGGATGCAGATGAAGTGTTGAGCGAAAATTTAGTGAAAGAGCTGCGCAGCCTGAGTTTGGACGAAGATACATGTTATCAAGTGCGAAGGGATAATTATTACCGTGGAAAACATATCAAATGTTGTGGTTGGTATCCTGAATATATTGTGCGCTTGTATCATAGGGAACAAACCAATTTTTCAGATGCCAAGGTGCATGAAAGCATTGAAACCAAAGGTTTGAAGGTTGAAAAATTAAAAGCACCGATTGAACATTATTCATTTGATAGTGTGTCTGATTTTTTGGTCAAAATTCAGATCTATTCGGAAATTTATGCCAACGATATGCAGGGTAAAAAGCATGTTTCTGTGTTGGCAGGTGTTGGGCGCGGTTTGTTTGCTTTCATCAAGAGCTACTTCTTTCGCAAAGGTATATTTTGGGGTTTTGAGGGGCTTGTGATTGCTTTTTTCCATGGTTTAGGCACAACCGTGAAGTATTTGAAGTTACACGAAAAAAACAACCCTAAATCGTAAGGTTTAGTACAAGTTCCTTTAAGTCTTCCTCAACAACTTTAAGCATGGTTTGTCGTTTTTCACTATCCGGTGGAATCATATAATTGTGTTGTAGCTTTTCATCACCAATACCTTTCCAACGTTTGTCCGAGGCAAACAGTGTATCGGCAAAAAAAGTCATGGTGGGTGTACCAACAGCGGATGCAAGATGAAATGTGCCTGTGGATGTGCTGATAAATAACAAAAATGAGCTTAAAAGTTTGGTAAAGTCAGCCACGCTACCCTTGGAGAAATACGCTTGGGCTTTGAGGTCATCTTTGTTTGCCAGAAAARTTTCATAAAAAGCTTCGTCACCTTTGCCAAAGGTGAATACAATACCAATACCTTCAATATCTTGAACACTTTTGGCTAACTTGATGTATTCATTTATATCCCAGTTGGCATCGGATGAGCCACCAAAACCAGGGTGAAAGGCAATMACAGTTTTGTTGATATTAAGTGTTTTGCAAAAGTCTGTGAACATATGTTGTTTTTCATGTGTTGGAAATTTGAGTAAGGGTTTGGGGTAGTCTGTATTTATGTCTGGAAATGCATCCTGAATCAATTGTATATTGTATTCAAACTCTGGCATTTTTACTTGTGAGCGGCGTTGTTTGATGCGTTTATTGTAAAAGATTTGCGCAACTTTGGTGGCAGGGGCAAATCGTTTGGGAATTCGTGCTAGAAATTGTGCCAATGCCACCCGCGTATTGGAAAAGAGAGTGAATGATAGGTCAAAGTGGTAGGTTTTTAGTTGTTTGCCAAGCGTAAAGGAGYTTTGTTGTTTATCATCCACAATAATATCATCAATAAAATCACACGCCTCAGCAATGCTTTGATTGATAGGATTAATGAGCACAGTAATACGGCAATCAGACATATGTTGCTTCAAAATATAACAAGCGGGTAAGGCCGTGATAAAATCACCAATCTTATCATTGCGAACGATGAGAATGTTCATGTTTTTTGTTTACTTTGGCTTAAGCCAAAGCCTAGTGCAATAATAGCAAAGACAGTTTCTATACGAACATTAAGACTGGGTTCAGTCATACCATGTAAAATGATACTCAACGCACTTGCTGTAATCAAATAAGCATTAATATTATCGCGTTGCCAATCTTTTTTCCAACCTGTGCGAAACCAGTGCCAACAGAGATAGAGAAGAGCCAATAGTCCCAACGGTCCCCAGCGAGCAAGAGCAAATAAAAATTCTTGGTGGGGATGTCCATAAAATACAGGTTTTATGGCGGGGTCAATTTTCAGGTAATCAACCTTTGGTGTGGCAAGTATTTCTTTTGCAGCATTAGGATAACCTGACGTACCAACGCCGAAGTATGGRTTTTCTTTCCATATTTCCAAACTTACAGCCCATATTTTAAGACGTATTTCAGCATTTTYCCAATTMCCATTGAGGAAAGAAGATACGCCARCAATGGTGTTATCAATTTCAGCTTTAATGGGTTTATGCGTTTGGATAAATGCAACAAGGGCAATGATGAATAAACTAAAAATGAGTAGCTTTAACTTCCAGTGTTGCGGGAACCAAACTTTGAGACAAACCAGCGCAAGGCAAGCAAGCGTAGTAATGTAGCCACTGCGCCCTTGGGCGAGAAATACAGTAATCACAGCATATAAACTCAGTGTAAAACATAATATTTTCCACTTGGTAGGCACATGTTGGGCAACCACAAGCAATACACCAGCCCAAATGCCATAAATAAAACCAAAACCGAGATGCCCAACAAAACCCGTTGCGTCATAGATATGACTACCTTGACGTGCAATGTTGAGTATACCARGGTCTTGTAATGTACAGACAATTAGATGAAGAAACATACCAATAGAAATGAAAATGAATGCTTTGAGGCGTAGGTTTGGGTTTGCCAATGTTAAACCAATGATGATTGGGATAAACAACCAATGAACTTGTTTGCTCATTTTATGCAGTGCAAGGTCTGCGTAGTCGCTCCAAAGTGAGCCAATAAAGTTAAACCCAATCAGAAGCAGTATGCCAATCGTAATATGGCGGTATTCATGCCAACAAACATGCCAGCCTTGCATGAAAATATGACGTTGAAATAGGAGAACTGTTATCAAGAGTAGCGCAAAGAACAAGCTGCTCCCTGCAATGGTAAAAGGATAAACCAACAATCCCGCCAGTAAAAAAAAACTAGAAGCTTTGATGGGAAAGGAAGAAGGTGCTGGGTTAGATGAGGTGTTTAAGGACACTTATTTTTGAATGAAAAGTTCGATGCGTCGGTTTAGAGCCCTACCTTCTTCGGTGGTGTTGTCTGCAATGGGCTCAACATGTGCGCGACCGACAACTTCGATGTTTGCRGGCGAGAAGCCCGTACCCCAAATCAAAAACCTAGCAACTTCACCAGCTCGCCTTGCCGATAAATCCCAGTTATCRGAGAACTTATCACGCCACTTTTTAGATACAGGTAAGTTGTCAGTATGTCCTACAATACGAAGTTTATTTTCACCATCTAGGCTGGCGACAACTTTTCTCAAGATGTCCGCAGCACCTTCTTGGTCAATTTCAAATGAGCCACTTGGAAAGATAATATCTTGTTGCATGGTGACTTTAATGATTCCTGTTTGCATATTTTGTTCAATAAGAACCTGATTTTCTTTGATTTCTTGCTCAAGTTGGCTGTTGAGTTGTGAAATGGATTGTTTTAAGGAAGCGTGCTCTTGTTTGAGCTGTGCATATTCTTGTTCAAGTTGGTCCACTTTATCAGCGCGTGCTTGTAAAACTTGTAAATCGTCTTTACTGATGTTTTGGCAGCCAGTTAGAATTAATGTTGCTAGAATGAGTGAACCAATACGAAATAACATAGTTAAAACCTCTTGAARAAAATAGACATATTAAATTAAAGTCTAGTGCTTTAAACGCGCTTGTCTATATTATGGGTTCATSGGTGATACAAATTGTTTCTGTTGTAAAAGAGACTTGGCTCGAAGCAAGTTTTGTTCTGCCATTTCAAAGCCAGGAAAAATAAGCACAGCCTTGGCGAATGCTTTTTCTGCTTGAAGAAAGTCGCCACTCATCATGTATGCGGCTCCCAACATGTTTAACGCGGGTGGATTATAGGGGTAAAACTGTTCAAATTCAGCAAAGTAGCGTGTGCTTTCAGCATAGTTTTTTTGTTTGTAGGCAACTTGCCCCATGCCAAACACTGCGCGGAAGTTTTCAGGGTTCCAAGTATATGCTTTTTGATAATACTTGGCTTCATAGGTTGGGTGTTTGACATATACCATGGCTTGCCCTGCATACCACTCAGAAACGAGCCAGCGAGCAGGATAAATACTCAGGGTGAGCACAGCAATGAGGATGAAGGACGCGGCAATTTTAGGTTGAAGTTGTTTGACCTGATGTTTTTTCACATGAGATATATAACCCCACCAACTGCCACCAAGAAGCGCAAACACAAACATGCTGGCAGGGTTGAAAAACACATGGTTAAACATGGCATCAAAAATAGCGGCAGTAAGTGCTGCTAGACCTGAAAGAACATAAGCATCCCACTTTTGCCATAAGTTGCGCGCCAGCTTCCACCAAAAGAATAGCAGTAGACCCATGAAAATAAGCATGGCAGGAATGCCATTTTGCGATGCGATTTGTAGCACCATATTATGTGGATTGGTGGTGAACGTTCTTGTGCTGCTTAAGGAGTCTCTGAAATCAGGGTAGCGGTTGCTGTAACTGGGGTAAACCCAAGGGAAATTACCTGTGCCTTGCCCCAACCAAGGTGCGTCTAATGTCATGGCTGTTGTTGATGCAAAAATTGGTGTGCGAGCACCAAGTAAAGGCGACAAAGTTACCCACATATCAACAAGAGGTGGTTGTTCCACATTTTGTGTAAGCTGAACTTTCCCTTTATCCGTGGTGGCTTGCCCTGCTGTGGCAGAAACACGCGCCAGATCACGGTAATGGTAGGGTAGGGTATTGTATGTAATAACGGATGCCAGTAGTGCGCTTCCCAGCAGCAGGCTCATTGACTTTTTATGCGGTGATGTTGACCATGATGGGTAGTGTTTGATGACAACAAGTAATGTTACCGCTGCGGCAATAGCCATGCCTCCCAACGCTCCACGAGAGCTAGCGACCAAAAGAATGGTGATGATGGTTGTAACTGAAAACCAGTTTAAAATGCGAAGTGTTGGGTTGCTTTTTGTGCCAAGTATCCACATTAACATCGGCAACAGCATGATGAGCACATCACCCGTAAAGTTCACATGACCAATGGGTGAAAATAAAACAGATATATTATAGTTAGGTTTGCCGAAATCGAGGAAGTAACTCTCCCAATAACGTAAAGAAAAGATAAAAGAGCCAATAGACAGGCTCCAAATCAGCATATTCTGCCATTTGGCTTCATGTTTGGTTGCCCAAGCCGCAGTGGCAAATATGGCAGCACAGAAGAACCAAAAAGCAAAGCGAATCATACCTTCGGTGGTGTTCGGACCTATAAAAATACCAATGCCAAGAATGGTTAAATAGGTAAGCAGTAATAGAGCAGGTAGCGAAGGGGAAGCAAGGGTTAAAGGTGTTTTTCGCTTCAACCAAAGCCAAGCAGCAGCAAGCCCCATCCACAAGGCGCAAACAGTAAGCACTGCCCACTTGGGTTCTTCATTGGGGGCAATGAAAGGAAAGATGCGCAAGTTCATCATGAAGGGAAAAGCAAGCAGAGGCGCAATCMATATAAGCCAAGGCGAATTCAGGAGAGACTTGTTTTGCATGGTTATGACCGAATTATACTTCGAGGAACATGGCATCCAAGCCACCATGTTTGAGTTTTAAGCGTTTTTTAACAGGTAAACCTAGGGCCTTTTCATGGGCGACATCAGGACAAATGATAATGGTTTTCCATGTGTCATCATCCATGAAGTGGTTGCGTATCACTTTGCCCATATCCACCCAGAGCGATAAAACTTTTTTCTCATCACCAATTCTTAAYCCATAAGGTGGGTTAAGGATGAGTACGCCGCCGTGTTCAGTTGTTGGTTTTTGTAGCTGGTGAATGTCCATGTTTTCAATATGTAATGATTCAGCAATACCTGCTCGTGCCACATTTTTTTTGCATGTTTCTAGTGCGGACGTATGACTGTCGGTTGCCATAATATGCAGMGCTGTTTCCTTTTGCATATCGACACATTTCTTTAAAACTTTTTGATACTCTTTATCTTTGAARGAKGGGAAGTGAGAATATGAGAAATCATGGGTTAAGTTTGGCGCWGTATTTAGCCCAAGCAGRGCTGCYTCAATCGCAATCGTYCCTGRGCCACACATCGGTACGAGAAGTGTTTGCTCTGGTTTCCAGCCAGACCATTGCAGCATGGCAGCAGCAATGGTTTCACGCAGTGGGGCTTTGCCCGACTCAAGGCGGTATCCACGCCTATCCAATCGTTCACCTGATGTATCCAAGCTTAATATGCCTCGGTTATTATCAATGCGAATGTGTAGCGTTTGCTGATGTTGTGTATCTTTGCTTGTGCCTATTTTAGGCAGCAGTTTTTGAATGGTACTTTGACTAAAATCGGCAATTTCATCGCTGTGGTTTAAGCGTGAATGATGGGTATTCACTTCTACGTCTAGCTTTGTATTTTCATCAAAAAACAAATGCCAAGCCACTTTTTCCAAATCATACCCCAAGCCTTCCAAAGTCATGCTGCGAAAGGTGCGTAAGCGCATCAAAACACGCGTAATCGTTCGAGCGCGCAGGTTGACGCGATAAAGTAGAGGAAGCGTGCCTGTGAAGTTGACGCCCCCATATTCGATTTCAATATCGTGGGCTGATAAGCTTTCAAGTTCTCGTGCTGCAATACGCTCCAAACCAGGGATAACGACTGCGAAAAATTTATGTTGTTTTGCCATAGGCTCGAAGTCTAGTTGAAGCGAATCCTATTGTCCTTGTTTTTGCAAAGTATAGGATAATGACGCACCCCAAAGTACAACAACCCACGAAATGAAAATCCAAAGCATAAAGATGGGAAGTGTTGCTAATGCACCATAGAGCTTTTCATACATGGCAAACTGGGTGATGTAGATGGTGAAGCCCCACTTGCTCATTTCAAATAGTGCACCTGCAACCAAAGCAGCTTTGATGGCGTTAGGAATAGCAACCGACGTGTTGGGTACAAAACGATACAATAAGAATAGGGCAACGGATGAAATAAAGAAGGGTAATAATTTGGATGCGAAAGACACTTGATCTGTGAAGTCAGATAAATAGGGCAACGAAAAAAGCCAAGAGCTAAGGGCGATAGATGACATGATAAGTATGGGCGTGAGTATCCATAAAATCATATGTGCAGGAACTCTGAGTAGAATGGTTCTGGGCTTTTGTACATGCCAAATATGATTCAAAGATTTTTCAACGCCAAGGGACAACCAAATGGCAGAAAGAAAGATAATAAGGATGCTAAGATATGAAAATGATTTAACATTTTTTGTGGTTTGCAGTAAATACATTTCAACTTGTTCGCGGCTGGTGGGTAAAAGTTGGGTGAGAAGTTGTTCTCGAACATCCAAAAACATGCTTGAGAAAAAATCAGTTTGTAGAGAAAGAAAGAAAAGCACCATGGTGACGGGCACAACGGATAGAAGTGTGCTGTAACTAAGGGCGGAGGCAAATTGTATACCTTGGGACTGGGAAAAGTGTTTGTTGCTTTTTTTTAGGGTTTCAAACATGACTAACCCCACCATTTCGCTTTAGTTTAGGCGCAAATGGCGTAAATTCGGATGGGTTCGCGTTTACCTTTGAATAAAGCACGCTCAACAAATGCGTAGTTCTCTTTGATTTCATCATCATGCAATGTATCAATAAATTTTTGTGTCATCAATGCTTTAAAGGGTTCGGCAATGCCGCATAATCGTGCTGCGGTGTTTACAGTATCACCAATCACTGTAAATTCACGTCTCGTGTGGTCTCCCAATAAACCAAATAAAACAGTGCCATCATTCAAGCCAAACCCGACATGGCAGGGAAGATAGGTTTCATCGTCGTCGAGTTTTTGAAGGTCAAGGAGCAGTTGTTGTACACAATGAAAAGCACGCTTACTGCGATCCTCCCCTGAAAAACATGCAAGCAAACCGTCACCTAAGAACTTGTTTACACTGCCGCCATACTCTGCAATACGTTTGCTTTGCAGGGCGAGGCTTGCGTTGATGGTTTCATAAACTTTATGTGGGTTGTATTGCTCACTCAAAGCTGTAAACCCTCGCATGTCGCTAAATAAAATGGTCATCTCTTGTTCGAAGGCAAGATCTTGAGGCAGTTCTCCAATATGATTGCTCACCATTTCCATGGTYTCCTTGGGGAGAAAGCTATTGAAAGCATGGGGTGAAATTGTTGGAGGGATTAGGTTATCTTCAATTTTTTTCATGGTTAGTTATTGTTTAAGCAATTTTGAAGCCAAAGCTTGTTAGGCAACCTCTCAACTTTCTCATATGTATTTTAGGTATGTGAACACTTGATACTCTAAACCTAGGCGCTAAAGTGCCGCAAGTTTCATTTTTAGAGCTTGGAGAGATGYCAGAGTGGCCGAATGAGCACGCTTGGAAAGCGTGTGTACAGCAATGTACCGAGGGTTCGAATCCCTCTCTCTCCGCCATTTCATGGAAAGCTCATGCAGTTTTCATGTATAGATATTATTACATGATACCGATTGTCACTTGGGTCGGGCCTTGCACGAAAAGACTTTGTGAACCCCGTCAGGTCCGGAAGGAAGCAGCGGCAGCAGAGTTCTTTTGCGTTGTAAATCAGTCCGATTCAGGTGGCATCTTTATTTTTCAGTGACAATAAAGCCTTGCAGGTTACTTTTGCGTTGCAGGTGTTTTTTTAATGTTTGCGCATCATGTTTGGTAATCACAGGACCTACCCAAACGGCATGTTTATCAGTTTTAAGTTTTATTTTTGCATATTTGTATTTATTTCGCATTTTTCCCAGCATGAGTCTAGCCAGCTTGGCTTGGCTAAAAGCACCGACTTGAACATAGTAGTTGCCTTGACCAAGTATCAGTWTGATAAGCTTTGGTTTGTTTRCTTGTTGCTTGTTRCTTGATGGTTTTACTTGTGTCTTGATGTGTTGTTGAGAGGAAAGTAAGGGCGTTTTATCGGCATGTTCTTGTTGTGTTTGTCGGGTTAAGTTGGGTGCATCAATGGTTTGTACAGTAAGGTTATCGGTTTGTGTTGTGTGCTTGACTGGTGTCGTGGTAAAAAAAGATGACCAAAGCACAATAAGTAGAACCATACAAGCTGTTGCTAAAGCTAGCGCCCCCGCAACTTTTAATTCAATCTTTTGTACAGAAAAAGTGTTTGCCCACGACTTGAATAACATTTTATTTTTGTTGGAGAGTCGCAGCTATTTTTCCACAAAAGTCTTTGTATCGGAATGGTTTGTTTAGAATATTTAAGTCCATGTCGGGGAAACGATTGATTAAATCAYTGGGGTAACCCGTAATAAAAACAACGCGCTTTATAAGCTCTGGATTGGTATGCAATAGGCTATTGAATATTTCATCACCTGTAAGTTTGGGTAAGCGAACATCAAGTAAAATAACGCGGTATTGCTCACCATGGCTGCTCAACTCGAAAAGACCCTTCAATGGGTCGCTAAAGGCTTTAACCTCACAAGAAATTTTATGTTCACCTAAAAAACGATTAAGAAAAGCAACAATAATACTTTGYACTGAGTCATCATCATCAATGGTTAAAATTTTAATGGTTTTTGSCACTTTTCTCCCTCGCAAGCTCGAAACTCAGCGTATCATGAACGCATTGCCATTTGAAGGCAAGGAGGAGTGGGTATTTAAGCAGCCTGTGCTTTAGATAGGCAAGCTTGTAGGTGTTTAAGCTTAGTTGTGCAGTATTTTTCTTACTTTGTCGCAAAAAAGAGGAAAGGAAAACGGCTTTTGGAGGACTTGAAGTTCGATGTCGTTAAACCTATCAAAAACAATTTCAGGAGATGCTGTGGAAAAAAGAACACGTTGGACAACTTCGGGGTTGGTATGGAGTAAACTATTAAAAATCTCATCACCAGATATTTTAGGCAACATAACATCAAGTACAATAATTTGGTAATGCTGCCCGTTGTTGTTGAGCTCAAATAAACCTTCCATAGCATCTGCATACACTTTAATTTCAAACTTTACTTTTTCAAGCGCAAAAAAGTCTTCGAAAAAAGCAGTGATAACTTTTCTCATGGCAGGTTCATCTTCAACAACCAGTACTTTTATAGCTTCAGACATAACTTCCTCATTTTATATTAAATRAATGGTATTATGTGCCAWTTATCACAAGTTGRCAAGGTGTAATTTTATTCAGTTTTGACTTGGCTTAACATAGACAGAGGACTTACTTTGTTACCATTAAGCTGTACACCCCAATGAAGGTGAGGGCCTGTTGATCGCCCAGTGGTTCCAACTTCGGCAAAAGTATCGCCTTGATTGAGAATGTCACCTTGTTTAACCAGTGCTTTATTGAGGTGAGCATAAATAGTATTGATGCCATTGCCATGCCCAATCACCACCAAAGTACCATTGAGAAACATATCCGCCACCAATACAACTTCACCAGCCAACGGTGCTTTGACGGGCGTGCCTGTGGGKGCTGCAATATCTAACCCAGAATGRGGTGAGCGGGCRTTGCCATTAACATACCGTTGTGCGGCGAAGGGTGTRGAAAYCACGCCTTYTGTGGGTATAATCATTTCAGGCCATGCATYTTGAATAGATACAGGCGTTTGATATGCTTTTTTAATGGCAGCACTGTCGGCGCGAATGCGTTTGAGTGCTGCTTCATCAAAGGAAGACATCTTCTTTTCAACGGTGATACGAGAAATACGGAAATCACCCTTGATGATTTGAACTGTGTCGGTTGCTTGGCTAACCGATGCTGCACCACCTGAAGACCATTGAATATYGTATGTAGCAGGCTTGGTTTTGAGGTGAACACCAATCCAMGCGATTTTYTGACCGTCTTTTTCAAAAATAGGCCAAGTTTTATCAAAYGCACGAACGCTTAAGTTAYCYCCTTGAATGGGTGCAGGGATGCGCAAAACATCGCCTTGTGCAGCCTCATAGYTTGCAGCATAAGCTTGTGGKGTGATAAGCAGTAGAAYAAATAAMAGTCGAATCATGATGTTTTCCTTTTAACGTGTGTTACCTGTGTCGCGGCAGTGCCATCATGCAARTGCAAGTGAACGGTATCACCTTTCTCCAGATTTTGAACTGAAGATACAACTTCACCCTTGGCATTGGTGGTGATGGCATAGCCGCGCTCCAACACATGGGTTGGGTTCATGGCAAGCAGTTGCTCATGTCTCTTTTGCCACTGTTGATGCTGATGTTGGAGTTGATGTTCGTAGCTTAGGCGCAGTTGATATGCTGTTTGCTTTAAGGTTTGTTGTTTTTTCGGCGCAGTGTTTTGTGTGGCGGCAAATAAACGTTGTTTTAAGCTGTAAAATTGGTGCATATCTTGGCGAAGGCGATGATKSSKKYCRWRWTGKYGSMRCCTGTTTTTTAACTCGCGGACTTGGAAATGCTTCTTTTTCATGCCTTGGCGAATATGCTGTTTCAACTGATGATTCACGCGCTCCAATGCCCAATATTTGGCATCTTTGAGGCTGTTGAGTGCCTGATTTAGGCGTTGATGTAAACGAGCGACTTGGGGTTTTAGCGTATCTTTGGCAGGGCAGACAATTTCTGCGGCATTAGATGGTGTGGCAGCGCGAATATCAGCCGCCAAATCGGCAAGTGTG
>NVSF01000017.1 GCA_002401135.1 Zetaproteobacteria bacterium | reverse complement strand
TTGCGGCATGGCTACCTGTATTGGTTGTCATTTTGGTCACTCCTCAAGTGCAGCCCAACCAGTACCCGATGTTATTTCATGTTCCCGTGGTGACATGGGTTGCTTTTTTGGGGCTTCTGTTATGTTTATAGGTTCACTCTTACCTATGTTCTTAATGTTTGCTGGGGTAAACCTTATTACAGTGCTTTTGGTAGGTTTGGGGCAGGCACATTTTATCCATTGTTATATTTATCAGTTTCGTGCCAAGCAAGTGGATATGGATAAAGTCATGAAGTGGATAGCAGGGCTCACTGTGGCAGGTTTGGGCTGTTGGTGGCTTGGTGATGATGTCATGATTCCTGCGGCTTTGATTTTTATTCTGCATCAGTTTTTTGATGATTTCTATTTGTATCGYAAACAAACGCAGCGACTTGATGTAGTGCAATTGGGTTTGGTGTTGGTGGCGTGTTTGACTATGTCAATGTTTGGGTTACAGCCTGTGGCACAGGTTTTAGCTGCGGGTTTGATGCTTCTGGCACTGTTTGTGGGCATGATTGGCAAACAAAAAGTTGTRTTTTGGACGCTTACKATTCCTTTTGCTCTGCCTTTATTTTATGTGCTGTTGGATTATCACGAGAAAGATTGGTTGATACCTTTAGGTATTATCATTTTATCCCATTATTTGCGTTGGATGATTTATATTTACCAAATGCAAAGGCAAGAAAAAAAATGGGGATTCCTGACAGAAGCTTTAATTTTAAATGTGATATTTCTGCTGTATGCGCTGGCAACTTTGTTTGCAAAYCATAGCGAAGGATTGAACTTGGTATTACAAGGACTCTTTTCTATTCAGGCCTTTGTGGTGTGGACGATGGCGCACATTGCATCCACCATTCGACCGCGTTTATTGCCAAATAGGTATGAAAAACAAGTGTTTTAAGTGGTATGATTAAAAGTTTTTAGTGCCTCTTGGTTACAGAAATTCACATGCTGTGCTTCTTGTTCCTTTTCAAACACCACAAACATATGTTTATTCAGTAAATGTTTGGGGTTGATGTTGATGCGTAATTGTTCTTTGTATACGGATTCTTTCATTGCTTTTTCAATGCTTGGTAGCTTGCCAATATTGCTGTAATAGGTGAGTAGAGAACGGATGAGAATGAGCGGGTAGAGAAAGGGGAATAGCAGCAATGACGCACGACTCAGACGCACATAACGAATCTCTTTAATTTTAAAGCCTGCAAGCCGCCCCAGTACGCGCAGTTTTTGTAAGCCGATAAGAAAGATGTGCCCATAATAAATTTCGCTGGTGAGTGATTCATCGGCCATCCAAATATCATTGATTTCATTGGGTGGCATTTGATTGTTGGTTTCACTCTCAAACAATAAATAACTAAACTTTGAAGCCAAATTTGAGGCGCTAGGCGTGGTGATGATGAGAGAGCCGCCAACCTTTAAAGTGCGGTTAAACTCTTTCATGACTTTCAGCTGGTCACTGAAATGTTCAATGCCTTCCTGGCAAATTAACATGTCTGCGACGGCATCTTGAACAGGCACACCCTGGGTCACATCGGCACGCTCACAACTTATCCTTTTGGACTTGAAATATTCAGGAAATAAATCAAATGCGAGCACTTTTGCGCCATATTTTAAGAGTAAATCCGAAGTGAAGCCAGTACCAGCGGGCACATCAATTACGACCTTACTAACTAAACCTTTTTGAATCTCATGCAAATATTTGGCAACATGATATTTAATGTCTTTTGGATTATTGGCAAAGTCGCTCATCAATCGGATGCGTGGTTATTATAGAAGTGTGACGCTTTCGCCATCACGTTGGTGAATATGACCAATCTGATACACTGTTTCACCTGCTTCTTCTAAAACACGGGTGGCTTGGGCTGCATTATCTTTAGAGAGAATGACCACGAAACCAATACCCATATTAAAGGTGCGATAACGTTCGGTTTTATCCACATCGGCAAAGCTTAATAGGTATTCAAATACGGGCGGCACACCCCAAGAAGAAACATCTACAGTAACCGCTAAATTATCAGCTAGGATGCGTTCAAGATTATCAAACATGCCACCACCTGTGATATGAGAGAAACCATGGACTTCAACACCGCTTTTCATCAATGCATTAATCGCAGGCACATACAAACGGGTGGGTGCGAGCACTTTATCAATGGCTTTAGAACCATCCGACAACACATCATTGTTTAAATCAGCTTTGCCAAGCTCAAGCAGCTTGCGCACCATGGAAAAACCATTGGAATGCGGCCCGTTTGATGCAAGACCAAGCACCACATCACCATCGCTTATGGTAGAACCATCCACCATTTTCGGTTTGTCCACCACACCAACACAAAAGCCGCCAATGTCATAATGACCGGGTGCATACATACCTGGCATTTCAGCCGTTTCGCCGCCAATCAGCGAGCATTCACATGTTTTGCAAGCATCAGCAATGCCCTCAACAACACCAGCTAATGTTTCACCTTTGAGTGCGCCTGTTGCCAAATAATCGAGGAAGAATAAAGGCGCAGCTCCCAAAGCAGCTAAATCATTGACACACATGGCAACTGAATCAATGCCTGCAACATGCGGCAAATCATATTCTTGGAGCAGTAATAATTTTGTGCCTACGCCATCCGTGCCTGAAACAAGCACAGGCTCTTCCATACCTGAAAAATCAGGTTGAAATAAACCACCAAATCCACCAAGACCAGAGAGCACTTCAGGGCGCATGGTACTGTTTACAGCATTCTTAATGCGACCAACAAAGGCATTGCCTGCATCAATATCTACACCACAATCGGCGTAGCTAAGTTGTTCTTTTTTCGTATCAGACATCTAAATTTCTCACTTTTAAGGCATTGGCTTGGATAAAGTCGCGGCGAGGCTCAACAGCATCACCCATCAGTGTTGAGAATGTTTCATCGGCAGATACAACATCTTCAAGCATCACTTTTAGGAAGGTACGGTTGACTGGGTCAAGCGTGGTTTCCCACAGTTGTTCAGGGTTCATTTCGCCCAAACCTTTGTAGCGTTGTATGGTCAAACCACGGCGGCCTTCTTTATCAATCAGGGCGGAGACATCATCGTAGGAACTGATTTCCCAGCGTTTATCACCAGTGGCAATATATGCACCATCTCCAACCAAAGATTGAGCATTATTACAAAGTTTCTGTGCTTCAGCGAATTCAACGGTTGACACCAAATCAATATCCAAGCGTGAAATTTTAGTACGCCCATGGTCACGGCGTTCAAATTGAATCCAATACGAACCCAAATCTTCATCTTTATAGATGCGAAATTTCAAACCTTCATCGGCACGGGATTCTTTCTTAAATGTTTCGATAAGGACCGGCAAATGTGCTTCCAGGCGCTCTTTGTCACGCATCATGGCGGCTGACATTTTTTTACCTTCAACAAGCAGCTTTAAGACACGACCATCAATACGTTGCGATAAACGCAGTATTAAGCCTTGTACGCGATTGATGCTGCGGATAAAAGTTTGGAAGCGTTCGGTGGTCATTGCCCCTTTTTTGGCATTTTCATGGTATTCTTTTTCCGCACTACCATGCTCAAGAAGAAACTCTTGGAGCTCCCCATCATCAGCAATATATTGATTTTTCTTGCCCCTAGCCACACGATAAAGCGGAGGCTTGGCAATATACAAATAACCGCGCTCAATCAATTCAGGCATTTGGCGATAGAAGAACGTTAAAAGAAGCGTCAAAATATGTGCACCATCGACATCGGCATCCGTCATAATCACTACTTTATGGTAACGTAGTTTAGCAATGTTAAAGTCGTCTTTACCAATGCTTGTGCCCAATGCTGTAATTAATGTTCCGATTTCTTGGCTGGATAACATTTTATCAAACCGCGCACGTTCCACATTAAGAATTTTACCTTTGAGTGGTAAAATAGCTTGGGTTTTACGATTGCGACCTTGCTTGGCAGAGCCGCCAGCAGAGTCCCCTTCCACAAGGTAGATTTCAGAGTTTGCAGGGTCTTTTTCTTGGCAATCAGCGAGTTTACCAGGCAAGTTAGACACATCCAATGCACCTTTGCGGCGGGTTAAATCGCGTGCTTTACGTGCGGCATCGCGTGCTATGGCTGCTTCGGCGGCTTTGCCAATAATGATGTGTGCTTCTTTGGGGTTCTCTTCAAACCATTCCGATAATTTTTCGTTTACTTTGCTTTCAACAATTGGGCGAACTTCAGAAGAGACTAACTTATCTTTGGTTTGAGAGCTAAATTTCGGATCAGGAACTTTGACTGACAGTACAGCCGTTAAACCTTCTCGGCAGTCATCACCCGTCAAAGAAACTTTATGTTTTTTCAATAGTCCGTTCGCGGATGCATACGTATTGATACAGCGGGTAAGTGCAGATCTTAATCCTGCCAAGTGAGAGCCACCATCGCGTTGYGGGATGTTATTGGTGAAGCAAAAYACGTTTTCTTGGTACGAATCTGTCCACTGCAACGAAAGCTCAACACCTACATCATCTTTGTCCGTATTGATGGTAATACAGCCTGGGTGCAAGGGCGTACGTGCTTTGTTCAAATGCTCCACAAAAGCGTTGATGCCGCCTTCATATTGGAACACCACTTTATTGTCCGTGCGTTCATCAGATAACTCGATATGTACGCCGCTATTTAAGAATGAAAGCTCGCGCAGACGCTTGGATAAAATATCAAACGACATGTTACGATGAGAGAATGTTTCTAAACTTGGTAAGAAGCGTACTTCTGTACCTGTGCCTTCAGCTTCACCAATCACATGGATAGGTTGAACCGTGTCACCACGCTCAAAGCGGCATTGGTGAATTTTACCATGACGACGAATCGTTAGTTCTAAATAATCAGAAAGTGCATTTACAACGGAAACACCCACACCATGYAAACCACCAGAAACTTTATAAGAWTTACTATCAAATYTACCACCTGCATGAAGTATGGTCATAATCACTTCCGCAGCAGAGCGTCCTTCTTCAGGGTGCATGTCCACGGGAATACCGCGCCCATTATCACGAACAGTGATRGAGTCATCTGAGTGAATAATCACTTCAACCTTATCGCAATGACCCGCTAAAGCCTCATCAATAGAGTTGTCCACGGCTTCATAGACCATGTGGTGCAGACCTGTGCCGTCATCGGTGTCGCCAATATACATACCAGGGCGTTTCCGCACTGCATCCAGTCCTTTAAGAACCTTAATACTACTTGCACCATATTCTTCTTCACTCATTTGGATACCTCGTCAGTCGTACAATTCAAATGTTTAACTACCATTACCATCTAAACTTAAATGTAACGTGTGTTTGCTAATGTCTGCTGCCACATTGCCTGCGGCTGTCATCAACACTTGCCCTTGATGTTGTTTCAACCGTTCCATCAAACGCAAAGCGCGGGTTTGGTCAAGTGCTTCAAAGCAATCATCAAGCAATAAAATCGGCATCATTCGTTTGGCTTCTTGCAACACTGTGCATTCAGCTAAGCGTAGTGCAATGCCTGACAATTTTTGTTGCCCTCGCGACCCGCACACACGGATTTCACGGGTATTATAACTGATTTTCAGCCTATCACAATGCGGGSCTTGCGTGATGCGCCCAAGGCGGTGATGTTCCTCACGTTTGCTCGCCAAAGAATCCAGCCATTCGTCTTTATTTTCAAAGGGTTGCTTGGTGATTTCGAGTTGAAAGGGCAGGTCTAACCAATGGCTTTCTTCTGCCAAATATTGGTTTAGTTTCTCTAAAATAACGACGCGTTTGGCATGAAGAATCGTTCCATACTCAACAATTTGTTGTTCCCAGCTTTCCAGTTCGCCCGGAGAGCCGCCATGCCTAAGCAACCTTCCCCTCTGCATCAATGCCCGCAGATAACCCTGATAGTGGGCATAGGATGCCGTCTGCGAGGCGATAACCAACCTGTCTAACCACTTGCGCCGCTCACCAGGGCTGCCATCAATCAGACGCACACCCTGCGGCGCATCGACAATCAARGAKACATGYTCAAAAATATCTTTGCGYTTGGCAACYTTGCGCCCTTGAAGCGACATAYCCACTTTGCCYTTTTGYCCRTCCACRCGAATATGCAAAGGGCCATAACGYTTCATGGTGGCTTGAATATGRAATGATTTYTCATCCCAATGSGTGAGTTGAGGCGCTTTGGCTTGGCGRAATGAACGACCATAYGCCAAGATRTAKGYTGCTTCCAAGATGGTGGTCTTGCCGCTGCCRTTATCMCCACTAATCAGGTTCAAATGYTCACCACAATCCCAACTGAAATYTTGATGACAGCGAAGGTTATGGATGTGGATATGTTGAAGTGTTAAGCGTGGGTTAGCCATTGGCGGTACTTTAGAGAATATAGATAGATAAAGTCTATGCTTTATTTTATGGTTAGAGTGTGATTTGTCGAAAAGGAGTGTAATTATGCAAAAGACTTTAAGTTTATGTTTTGTGGTAATAATAATGTTGGCTAATTGTACTCAAGCTACTAGGGGAGCATGGGAGAAGCCTTTTTATACTGATGAAATCACACAGTTTTTAATTTCTGAGGATGCAAAGAAAGTAGTGTTTGTTGGGGATGGTTATCACTATATCTTTGCAGCAACCCAGCCGTTGGTTGATGCTTTACAATGGACAGGCAGGAAGTCCCTAAAAGCATCATTTCCTGAGAAATTTAAGTTAAATGGGAATAATGAAATCGTTGGAAAGATTAGGATTAGTTCTGATTTTTCAGCAGATAAAGAGCAAAACAGATGGCTTGAGAAGCATGGCTTTGAAAGGCATACTAACCCCTATTTTGATACATATGTCTTATATATAGATATTTCTGGGGAAAGATTCTTGTCTAATGGGGTAGAAATAAAACAACGTTCAAACTTAAACCAAACCTATAAAGTGAAAATAGAAACAGACAGAACGATGTTGAGCACTCTTGGTAGTATAGCACTCACACCTGTTGCTGTCGCATTTGATGGGGTGGCAACAATAGGGATGGTATCACTATTTGTAATTGCCATCCCATTTGTAGCCATTAACGAAGTGACAGGCTCTGCTCCTAAGGTTTTTGGTAAAGACTAGTAAACAGCGAAAGACAGGGCTTCACCGATGGTGAACACCGAATGCCAAACGCAGTTGTCTATATCATGTTGCGGCATTTATATAACCCAGTTTTCTAGTTTCAATTTTTGTACGCGTTGAAATTCTTTAAGATTATTGCTGACTAATACTTTATCCATAGCGCGAACATGTGCGGCAATCCATAAATCATTATTGCCAATAATTTTTCCTTTACTGGCGAGGTCAGAGCGAATATCAGCATAGTGATCTGCCACATCATGATGTAGAGGCTGGATAGGTATAAGTGAAACCAGTTTTTTAAGCATTTCAATTGATTTGTGTATGTGTTGGCTACGTTTCGCACCGTATAACAGTTCGGCATGGGTAATCATCGACATACCAACTTCACCAACTTCTAATTGCTCAAAGCGTTGAAGTACGGAAACTGGCTCTGCTTTGGCAATGTAGATGCAGATATTGGTGTCTAAAATATATTTAAGCTTCAAAAGCTTTCTCGCTCTTGGGGAGGGGTGTCTTGCCGACCTTCTGCCATAAAGTCATCGGGCATTTGGGTGAGCAAGGTAAAGGCATCACTTAAAGAGCGTTTTTTTTCGCGAAGAATAACTTCATCGCCACGCTTAAAAATTTCGACTTCAGACACATTGAAGCGTAATTCCTTAGGTAAACGAACAGCTTGGCTATTTCCTGATTTAAATACTTTGGCAAACATAATAACCTCCAATGTAGATACGACAGTGTATATACATTAGGCATGTCTGTCAAATGGCGTTTGTTTGTTCATTTCTTTGGCAGCAAAGAAACGAACCAAAGAAAACTGCCCTTAAATAGCTGCGTATTTCCTGCACAGATAACATGAAACGGGGCGAAAATTTTTCGCTTTATCCCTTTTTCATAACATCTGAGCAGGCGCAGCTATAACAAGGGGAGAAGTCGGCACTTCCAAAACTTCGTGTTCTTCGTGGTTTTCAATTAGCGAATCGCAAAAGATAATGCTTCGCCGGGGGTATCGCCGATGGTGAAGACTGAATGCCAAACGCAGTTGTCTATATCACGTTGTGGAAGTAAGAGGACATCACCTGCTTGGAGGTGGTGGGCAAAACCTTGGCTTATCATGTACGCCACGAATGTGGGGCAGCGGTCAATCAGAGCTTCGATGAGTTCATGGTCGGGCTCTTCCATATAACAGCTTAAATCGTCTCGATTTTGACATAGTTTGGTCAAAGTTTGTTGTTGCGCTTGTTCAGGTAATACCGATGCGATGGCTGCTTGGTTGTTATCATGTTGCACAAAGGCAATGATTTCATCCATCAATTTGGGTTTGCTGGCAGCCAGCCAAAAGGTTGAGCCACTCAGTTGGGCGAACACTACACCTGCATGACCACGCTCTACATCATGGTGAAACTGTGCACCACCATTGGGCGCATTAAAATAGACGATTCTTTCCACAAATGATGGGTTTTTGCCTAAAATAGACGACAAATGGTCTAATATTGTATCATTTTGTGTAATAATAGATGATTCTGGAAAAATAACATCGCAAAGTTTGCCAGCCCATGTTTGTTTCAGCGGGTCAGATGATACATCTTCATAACCTTCCATGCCCCATGAAAAACGAAAGCGAAGCGATGCATCTTCATCGTGGAACGAAAGCCATGATGCTTTGCACCATAATTCTTCAGCCACTACATCATCTTCATTATTTTCAAAGGCATCCACATATACCTTTTCAATGCCCTGCTCATCATGTTCTTCAGGGGATGCAGCAACAATGAAGAAGTTTTTTTGCATATTTTCTAAATATGGAGTTTTCTCTAAAAAAGGAACAAATTCGGCAGTTCTTAGCACATTTTGCATCAAAAAATGTGATTTTTTGATATTTTCCGCATGTTTTTGTAAATCTTGGCTTAATAGTTGGGGTAAAACGATAGCGGTATCACTTTGCCAAGTGTGTTTGACGTGTTCAGTAGCGGGGGCGGTGGTTTCAGTTGGTTGCTCCACCAGCCCCAAATCAAAACCCCTGCGTTTAAGGTGTAGCATTATTACAAGTTACTTCGCGTAAGCCGCAGCAACTTCATCGGCCACAAGCTTTTGAAACTGCTCATAACCGAAACTTGGAAGCGGTTTGCCGTTGACAAAAAAGGTGGGTGTTTTTGAAATATCCAAGGCTTTGGCATCTGCCAAATCAATGGCAATCAGTTTGGCAGTGGCATTTTTATCAATGCCGCTTTTCAAGCTTTCTACGTCAAATTTGTATTGGGCAAGATATTCCCAAATGAGTTCGGGTTGAGGATTATGATGCGCCGCCCAACCTGGTTGTGTGCCATACATCAAGTCCAAGACATCCCAAAATTGACCAAGCTTCCGCGCAGATTCCAGCATTTCAACGGCTTTATCCGAACCATGGTGGAAGGGGGCATAACGAATCACCAATTTCACTTTGCCTTTGTATTTTTTCATGGTGTCTTTGACCAGCGGGTGAAAAGCACGACATGCTTCACATGATGGATCCATAAACTCAACAATGGTGACCTTGGCACTTGGGCTGCCCATRCGCGGTGAATGAAATTTTTCTAAGGCTTGGCTGTTGTCTGCGGCAAGCTCTGTTTTCTCAGCGACTTGTTCGGCATCATACCAGTATGCAGCACCGCCAAAGAGGGCAAACATAGCAACAACGGTAGCAATAATGATTGTTTTTTGATTCATGGTTTTATCCTTGATTTAGCAGTGAGTAATAGCGCGATGATGGCAGAAAAAGCGACCACGGAAAGCAATGGAATGGGCAAAAATCCAAACAAAACCATGCTATCATCATCGCAGGGGATACCTTTGGAACATGGCTTTAAACCTTCAGGAATAAAGCCATAAAACAGGGCAATATGGTACAGTGTGAAACCTAAACCTATCACGGCAAAAGGTAGGGCATATTTGATAATTTTTTTATCCAAAGGAAACAAACCTATAAGCAGAATRATTGHCAGTGGGAAGATGCAAATGCGCTGATACCAACACAATACACATGGCTCTAAATGCATAATTTCACTAAAAAATAGGCTGGTCATGGTGGATACGGCTGCAATCAACCATGCTACAAAAATAAATATCCAAGCTGTGTTGTTTTCAGTTGTTTGCATACTTATTTGACCACCTGTTATTGAACGATAAGTTGCAGAAACTTACGTTTACCAACCTTAAGTAAGTATGAACCCGATTTTAATTTTAAATCTTTATCACCTATTTTTTCGCCATCTACTGACACTGCACCCTGCTTAATCATGCGCATGGCTTCGCCGTTGGAAGCAGTTAAACCACCTTCTGACAAGGCTTTGACTATCCAAAGCTGCCCATCTTCWGCRGYGATTGTTTTTTCAGGAATATCATCRGGAATTTCTTTCTTGGCAAACTGATTTTCAAAGCCGGCTCTTGCTGCAAGACCTGCTTCTTCGCCGTGAAAACGCGATACAATCAATGCTGCCAATTGTTTCTTGGCTTCCATGGGATGCATSGWTTTMAYGKCWTCYAAATCCACATCAGTCAGCAATTCATAATAGCGATACATCAAATCATCCGATGCCGACATGATTTTGCCAAACTGTTCTTTGGCAGATTCTTGAATGCCCACATAATTGTTAAGTGACTTGGACATTTTGTTCACACCATCCAARCCTTCCAGCAATGGCATGGTRAGAATCACTTGCGTGGGTTTATCATAAGCTTGTTGCAGTTGGCGACCCATGAGCAGGTTAAATTTCTGGTCATTACCACCCAATTCCACATCTGCTTCCAAGGCAACCGAATCATAACCTTGCACCAATGGGTACAAAAACTCATGGATGGCAATGGCTTGCCCGCCTTTGTAACGYTTYTCAAAATCATCGCGTTCAAGCATACGTGCCACDGTTGCTTTRCCYGCMAWWKRAATCAWATCWGCSGCASWCATTTTGCCMAACCATTCMGAGTTRAARCGCACYTCYGTTTTRMYWKSRTCCAACACTTTGAACACTTGCTGTTTATACGTTTCGGCATTGTCTAACACTTCTTTTTGGGTCAAAGGTGGGCGGGTGGCACTTTTCCCTGTGGGGTCACCAATCATGCCTGTAAAATCACCAATCAAGAATACGACTTGATGCCCGCATTGTTGAAATTGGCGCAGTTTTTCCAACAGCACAGTATGCCCCAAATGCAAATCGGGCGCAGTCGGGTCGAAACCTGCCTTGATACGCAGCGGGCGACCTTCTTTTTCAGCCAACTTCAATTTTTCTTCCAAACTGCCAGCGGGCAGAATTTCCAAAGTGCCACGGGATAATAATTGTATTTGTTGTTCAATGTTCATGTGTTCTATCAATCCTTGATGTGTAGTTTAGCGACGAGGGCGGCGATTCTGTCCACCGTTTCGATTTCCCTGCCGATTACCACCACCTGATTTTCCACCTTGGCGAGGGCGTTTTTCTGCCGCATCACCTGCTTTTAGCCCTTCAGCTTTGGCTGTTGGGTCGGTCGGTTTTTCCAATACAATCATTTCAGGTGTAATTTCTTTGACTGGAATGGATTTTTTGATGTATGCCTCAATCGCAGGCACTTCAAAACAATATCGCTCACAAGCAAATGAAATCGCAATACCATCAGCACCTGCACGACCTGTGCGCCCAATCCTATGCACATAAGACTCTGCATCTTCGGGTAAATCGAAGTTAAACACATGGGTAATATCATCGACATGAATGCCACGACTCGCCACATCAGTTGCAATCAATAATTTAATCTCACCTTTGGTAAACATTTCCAAAATTCTCATGCGTTTGCGCTGTTGCACATCGCCCGAAATAATGCCTACATTAAAACCATGTTTAGCAAGGTTTGCGGCGAGTTTTTCACCTGTGCGTTTTTCATTGATAAACACCATRCCACGYTSMACWTYCATRCTTYTKARCARATGAATSARYARTGGTAATTTTTCATCCATSGCYGTGTGATACATGCTYTCCACAATRCTYGCAGCRGTAATRTCACCTGCTTCTGCYTGCACTTTTTCAGGRTTATTCATGTGRTCATAMGCCAATTCCATSACRCGRTGKGAAAGYGTGGCGGAAAACATCARMGAYTGRCGYTCATCRTATTTAGGCAAGCGGTTAAGCAAGAAGCGTAGGTCTTTGATAAAACCCAAGTCAAACATRCGGTCGGCTTCRTCTAGCACCATCACRTCMACMGCTTTAAGGTCGTAACAATGCTTTTTATGGAAATCAATCAAGCGACCAGGTGTRCCAATCAAAATTTCWACGCCTGTTTCAAAWGGACGYTGTTGTTTYTCATAATCCACACCACCAAACACGGCATGAACATTGATGTTGGTATAYTTGGTKARGTTGGTSGCATCRCTGGCAATTTGAATCACCAATTCGCGGGTGGGCGCAATCACCAACACACGMGGCTGATTGGTTTTSCGACCTTCTTTGGCAGGNGTTTNCAATCAGYTTTTTCAGKGCTGTRATYARRAATGTWGCGGTTTTACCTGTRCCCGTTCTGCCTTGTCCTGCAATGTCTTTGCCYGACATGGTGATGGGGAAGGCAATTTTTTGCACAGCGGACAATTCAGTATAACCCAAATCATCAATGGCATGAAGCAGGGCGTTGGGTAGCCCTAAAGCGGTAAATTCTGTTTCTTTATCCGCTACCCAATCATCATTGGCTTCAATCGCCCCAGCGAGTGAGGGTTTGATACGTTCAGGCTGAGGGCGYGGCTTATGCACTTTTTTAACTGGRGGTCGTTTGCTGTCATGCGGTTTGTTGCCGCTTGGGTTCGATGATGTGCTTTGTTGTGCGCCACCTTTGTTTTGACGCGGCTTGCGTSKKKKRCSWYYASSTTTGGGTTTGTCGGTCGTACTTTGTGCTGGTTTTACAGGTTCTTTTTTTGCTTCTTGAGGCTTGCTTGAAAAGGCGGTTTTAATTTTTGAAATCAAACTTGAAATCATATTTTTTCCTTGATGTTATCGCTATCGTCAGCGAAGTTTGGTGTTGGTTCTTTAAGCCCGTGTGGGTCTTCGTGGATGATGATTTCGGCATCAGTCCATGTTGCTTTAATGGTGGCTTCGACTTCATCGGCAATGGTGTGGGCTTGCATCAAACTTAGTTGCCCATCCAATTCCAAATGAAATTGAATGAAGTTGGTTAATCCTGCTTTGCGCGTGCGTAAATCATGAATACCTTTGACTTCAGGGTGTGACGTTGCCAATTGTTTGATGTCTGCTCTGTCTTCATCGGACAACTCTTTATCCATGAGCTGGTCAATGGCTGTGGAGGCAATTTCCCATGCGCTATGTAAAATATAAAAGGCGATGGCGATGGCAAAGATAGGGTCAAAACCTGCCCAGCCATACATGGCAAGCAGTAGGGCGATAATCACGCCAACATTGACCAGCAAATCGGTTTTGTAATGAATCGAATCGGCAGCGATGGCGGTCGAGCCTGTTTGTCGCACTACATGTTGTTGAAATGCAATCAAACCAGCAGTTAAAGCAATCGAAATCAGCATCACCACAATGCCGATGTTTAACACTTCAAGCTCTTTGGGATGTAATAAACGGTTGATGGATTCAAGCAACAAAAATGCAGCCGAACCTGCGATAAACATGGATTGGCCCATGCCAGCCAAAGCCTCGGCTTTACCATGCCCAAAGCGGTGTTCTTTGTCGGCAGGTTGCAAGGCATGATGCACGGCAAATAGGGTGATTAACGAAGCCGCAGCATCCAAACATGAATCAATCAAGGTTGCCAAAATGGTGATAGAATCTGTCCACATCCATGCAATCAACTTGGCAATAATCAAGATGATTGCCACGGTTGCCGAGGCATAGGTCGCAAGGCGCATCAAACGCGCTTGTTTGCTACTTACATGCGATAACGATGAGTTATTTTCGTTCAACCTTGGCTCCTACAAAAAAGATGCGTTCTTGTTTAATCATGTCCAAACCTGTGGTGGGTAATTCCGCTTCAAACTCAGCGACTTCTGCCCGTTTTCCTTTGGTTTCAGGGTGTTTGGCAATCAAATACGAACAAATATCGCAATATTCTTCAATAGAAATGTCATATGTGCCAATTTTCCGTGCCACGGTGATGATTTCTTCTTTATCATAACCCATGAGTGGTGAAAGCAGCGGCAAATCCGCCGCATCATAAATAGCATGTATGTTTTCAAGGGTTTGGCTTGCCACTTGCCCCAAAGAATCACCCGTGACCAAGGCTTTGGCATTCACTTCATCAGCCATCAAACCCGCATTGCGAATCATGTGTCGCTTATAAATAATCATACGATAGCGGGGCGGCACAAGGGCAATGGCATGACGCTGAAACTCTTCCAAATCAATCATGATAAGTTTTACGCGCCCTTGGTATAAGGACAGTTGTTTGGCTAAATTTTCAATCTTGGTAAAATCGCGATTGATGGTGCTGTTATACAAATGCACCAATGTAACGCGCATACCGCGCTTCATCATGATATACGCAGCCACGGGGCTATCAATGCCACCAGAGAACAAGACAATGCCATGCCCAGATGAACCGACAGGCAAACCACCCGCACCTTTGCGTTTATTGGTGTAAATAAAGGTGGCATGTTCGCTGACTTCGACGTGAACCGTGATTTCTGGGTTGTTGATGTCCACGGTTAAATCAAATTCATTTTTAAGGAAGCCACCCACCTCAAAATTGATTTCTGTGCTAATCATAGGGAAGCGTTTGAAGCTGCGGCGCGAGCGCACGGAGAAACGCTTACCTTGTGGATGTGGGAATTCGGCTTCAATCGCCTTTTTGGCTGTTTCCTGCATGGCTTCAACATTGGATTCGCATTCAAAAGTCACCGCAAAATTGCTGATGCCAGGAATCAATGCCAAGTGGTCGAGCATGGCAGGCGAGACTTCTTCCACATGCAATAACATGCGGCTATGCTCTTTATCAATTTTGCTTGTGCCAATCAATTGTTTGATGTTTTTGGCAAGTTGGCGCACAAACTCACGGCGGTTTTTACCTYTGAGCGCAAGCTCTGCGTAGTGGACTAAAATATGTTTCATTGGCGCGCAGTTTATGGTATTTATGTTGGTTTACATAGTCTGTATTTCGCAACCCTGAAAAAGCCAAGAAAAAAGGCTGCGATGGAAGCAGCCTTTCTTAATAAATATCGAAGATTGTATTAAAACAAGTCGTTCATAAATTCAGGTTTTTTAATGTCCAAATCATTAACGAATGATGGCGCATCATCAGCACCTAAACCCCAAGCGTATGATATGGTTGCAGACATATAATAGTTATCAAACATGCCTGGTTTTTGACCCAGTTGCCAGTCAAGAGCAAAACCATCATAACCTTGTTTTGCACCAACGCGCCAACCAGTATCCACGAGCGCGGGCTGTGTGCTAGGCGTAAAAAAGAATGTTGCGGTTGTAGGTGTAGGAGGGTTGTACACATCCAGAGTAGTGCTGCCTGTGATGATGTCAAAATAGTATTGTTCAATCGAAATGTTATCATAATAACCCATATAACTGCCATCGGTAATATTCACAGCTGCGGCGGTGCTGGTGATATAACCTAGACCAAAATATAGACCACTAARACTGAAGTTGGCAGCGGTATTGTCAGAATTATAAATTTTACCTGATTGGTCGTAATAATAACCACCCCGAATTGCTATCATGGTTCGCTGGTTGCCTGTAACATCAGGCAAAAAAGTTGTTGATGTAAACCTTGTATTTCCTACGGTGTTTGATTGGCTGTCTAAAACAATATCTACTTTTACTTCTGACTCATCATCCCAAATAAAGAAGTAGCCGCCCAATTCTGCATGAATGGGTGCGTTGACYTGCTCKGMGGTGACATCATTGGTGCTGATAAGGGATGCTAGGCTGCTGCCATAACGAAAACTTGCCGTTGCACCGAGCAGAGCAGGCAAATAATATTCGCCGCTAGCCTCAATGCCAAAGTTCATACCAAACTGCGCATCCCAAGGCCCTTCATCATTATCTGCATCACCTGCTGCACCGTCCAAGTCGAATTGTACACCAATAGCAGCGTAGCCAGACAGCATATCTACGGGGACATCCTTATATTCCACAGCTTGAGCAAGCGAGGGTAACGCGAGTGTTGTTGCAAGTATTGTAGGTAATAGTTTCATGATGTTTCTCCTTTTCATTTAACGCATTAATCCAACGAAAACGCAATTTGTAGTTCTAAATTGAGGTAATAATTGTCGGGAAGACCAGGTTTAGCGCCAATTTCGAATGTGCTTGCTGTATTGCCAGAGACATCGGCACTTTTATAACCGATACGCCAACCTGTAGAGACCAGTTCGGGCATTCCGGGGTAGGTAATATCTTGAGACACAGAGCCAAGAATAAAATCGGCATAATACTGCTCAACTTCATCCCTACTGTAGCTACCCATATATTGACCTTCTGTGATTTCAACGGCGGCAGACAAGGCTTCAATCCAGCCAATGCCGACATATGTGCCGCTAAAGGATGAGTTTACGATGATGTTGGGATTGGTAGGGGCATAAGACACGGTGTTTTGCTCTAAAAATAAACCACCACGCACGGCAACCATGGTTCTATAATGCGCTTTTGTGCCAGGCAAAGAGGTTGTTCGTGTGAATGTTACTCTGGAGTCTCCCCAGCTTTCAGAAGCCAGCGGGATAGATGCAGTGCCACCAGCTTCTTCATCTGAAATGAAAAAATAACCGCCAGCTTCCAAGCGCCAAGCGGCATCAAACCTATCATCGGTGATGGTGGTATCTTCGTTGACGAATGAGGCAATGGTTGTGCCATATTTTGCGTAGCCAGTTAAGCCAAACAATGCAGGCATAAAATAATCGCCTGTGCCTGAAAAGTGGAAAGAACCAAAACCAAAACCTTCATTGTATGGCACGGGCAAAGCATCGTCTGTGCCTGCACCGCCAAAGTCAAAACCAACGCCAATGGCTAGGTAGCTGGATAATGGTTCGGTGGGTAAATTGTTATATTCGACAGCGTTTGCAGGTGTCACAAAAGCAAGAGAAGCCCCAACAATGATTATTTTATGTAAATTGTGCATACCGCAACCCCCAAGATAGATGAATATGCAATRCTAGGTGGAGGTTGGCATATTCATATCCCACGTTTAGGGGGGTGCTTGAGCTAAAGCGTTATGTTATAATGTTTAAGCAACGCTCACAAAGTTGGTTGTGTACGTCATGTTCGGGGTTGGCAGGTGTGCCGACCACATAACAGCGAGGGCATTTGCTGCCGACCACAGCTTCAATGCTTAACGTATCACCAACATTCGCTTCTGCGACAATTAAAAGTTGCTCATAACTCTCGCCCACAGCTTCAGCAAAGCTCATATCCAAATCAGGAATACTTACTTTCGCTGCGATTGAAGAACCAATGATTTTATCTTTTTTGGCAACATCCATTTCAGTGTTGACCAACTCACGCATGGCAAAGAATTTATCCCATGCCACGTTCTCAATAGAAACAGGTTCTACCTTGTTAAAGGTTTGTAAATGAATGCTTCCAGCGTCTGCGCTGGGTAAATGTTCCCAAATTTCTTCGGCAGTCATCGGCACAATCGGTGCAATCAAACGCACCAAAGTGTGGGCAATATCGAACAGGGTTGATTGCGCTGATAAACGACGCGCTGAATCTGGTGCATCACAATACAGCCTATCTTTAACCACATCCAAATAGAAACCACCCAAATCAACTGAGCAGAAGTTATGAATTTCTTGGTGAATTTGGTGGAAAGTGTAGTTGTTATAGGCTTTATCTACATTGGCGCTTACTTCTGCAAGCCTAGACATAGCCCATAAATCCAAAGGTTTACGCTTCTCTAAGGGGATAGATTGCGAAGCATCAAAATTTTCCAAGTTGCTCAACAAGAAACGAATGGTATTGCGAATCCTACGATAAGATTCAGCCAATTGTTTCATGATTTCATCGGACACCCGAATATCTGCGGAATAATCAGCCGAGGCAATCCACAGGCGCAAAATATCTGCACCCATCTGATTGATGAGCTTTTGTGGTGCAACAACATTACCTTTGGACTTGGACATTTTGTTGCCATTTTTATCGACGGCAAAACCATGGGTCAACACAGCTTTGAATGGTGCAACGCCACGTGTGCCAATGGATTCAAGCAATGAAGATTGGAACCAACCCCTATGTTGGTCGCTGCCTTCCAAGTATAAATCAGCAGGCCTGCTGCTCCCATCTGTATTCCGCAGTTCATCGCGTTGTTCTAAAACACAGGCATGGGTTGAGCCTGAATCAAACCAAACATCCAAAATATCGGTTTCTTTTTCAAAATCCGCACCGCCGCAATCGGGGCAGGTTGCATCTTTGGGTAAAAAGTCTGCCACATCTTTGGCAAACCAAACATCAGCACCTGCTTGCTCGACTTGTTYTGCAATACCTTCCACCACTTCAGGTGTCGTGACTGTATGCGTTTCACAAGATACACACTTGATGGCAGTGATGGGTACACCCCAATTACGCTGGCGAGAAACACACCAATCTGGGCGTTGTTCCACCATGCCGCGAATACGATTTTCACCCCATGCAGGTGTCCACGCAGTTTCTTTAATGGCTGCCAAAGCTTTGTTTCTTAAATCATTTTTATCCATGCTGATAAACCATTGCGGCGTGGCACGGAAAATTAATGGCTTGTGGCAACGCCAGCAATGGGGATAGGAATGACGAATTTGGTCGCTTGCCAATAATGCGCCGCAGCTTTGCAAATGCTCAACCATCAAAGCATTGGCTTTATACACATGCTGACCTTCAACCACAGGCGTACCTACTTCAAAAATACCTGTATCACCCACTGGGTTAAAGGCTTGAAGACCATATTTAAGCCCGACTTCGTAATCTTCTTGACCATGACCTGGGGCTGTGTGTACACAACCTGTACCCGCTTCAAGCGTGACATGCCCGCCCACAAGAATCGGTGCATCTTGGTCTAAATAAGGATGACGAAACTTGCGATTTTCAAGTGCAGAACCTTTGAAGTGAGCCACGGTTTCAGCGGTTGCGCCGATTTCAGCAAGTACACCATCAGCCAAGCCTTCGGCTAAAATCAAGATTTCGCCAGTTTTGAGGTTCTCACATTCACCAGCATCCGTGATTTTTTTGGCAACATAATCCAAGTCAGGGCCAACGGAGACAGCAAGGTTGGCAGGAATCGTCCACGGCGTGGTTGTCCAAATCACCACGGATGTATTGGCAGTTAAAGCGGCATCAATATCACTTAAATCTTCGCCCGCTTTGAATTTAACAAAAATAGATGATGAGGTATGGTCTTCATGTTCCACTTCGGCTTCTGCCAATGCTGTGGCGCAAGAAACGCACCAGTGAACGGGTTTTGCACCTTTGTACAAACCACCATTTTCAAGAAAGCGACCAATTTCACGCACCGTGTTGGCTTCAAACTTATAATCCATCGTGATGTATGGGTTTTCCCAGTCACCCGTAATGCCCAAACGCTTGAACTCTTCACGTTGAATATCCAGCCAA
>NVSF01000016.1 GCA_002401135.1 Zetaproteobacteria bacterium | reverse complement strand
TGAAATGATGACCACCGATGCCTTGGCGCGGTTTAAAAGACTAGATGGTTTTGACGTATTATATGTGACTGGCGCGGATGAACATGGGCAGAAAATGCTGCAAACTGCCGAAAAAGCTGGCGTGACGGTCGAAGAATTGGCGGCTGCCAACTCCAAAGCCTTTGAAGACCTATCGATCGCGCTGAATTGCTCCAACGATGATTTTGTGCGCACCACAGAGGAGCGCCACAAAGCCGTCGCCCAAGAAGTGTGGAAACGCATGGAAGCCAAAGGCGATATATATTTAGAGAAATATTCGGGCTGGTACTCAGTGCGCGATGAAGCCTATTATGATGAAAAAGAGCTAACCAAACAAGAAGATGGCTCATTCCAAGCGCCAACTGGTACACCCGTTGAGTGGATGGAAGAAGACAGCTATTTCTTTAAGCTTTCGGCTTATGAAGATAAAATATTGGCTCTATATAGCGAGCACCCTGAATTTGTTGGTCCAGACAGCCGCCGCAACGAAGTGGAGAGCTTTGTCAAAGGTGGCTTRCGCGATTTGAGCGTTTCSCGCACGACATTTGACTGGGGCGTCRACGTTCCGGGCGCTGATGGCCATGTGATGTATGTTTGGGTCGATGCGCTGACCAAYTAYCTAACCGGCGCGGGCTTTTTATCTGATRATGARAAATTCGRTAAATATTGGCCKTGCGATTTGCACATCATTGGCAAAGACATTCTGCGTTTTCATGCCATTTATTGGCCGGCATTCCTCATGTCTGCCGATATCAAACTGCCAAAACGCGTATTCGGCCATGGTTTCATCAATAATGACGGCGAAAAAATGAGCAAATCTAAGGGTAATGCACTGCGCCCTGCCGATTTGTTAGCGCAATATGAAAGCGATACACTTCGTTATTTCTTGTTGCGCGAAGTGCCTTTTGGTGCSGATGGTGATTTCTCKCATGATKCACTCAAARTACGYTACAACWSCGAGCTTGCCAATGATGTGGGYAACYTGCTCAAYCGSTCMTTATCCATGYTACAAAARTATCGWGATGGTRTRTTRCCWGCCGTYGWTGAWGARCAAAGCCAAGATAGAGCTTTGATTGCGGATGTTGAAGCCATGCAACGTGAAGTCGCAGAACATTTAGACAAACAAGCCTTTCACCTTGCTTTGGAGCGCATCAATCAGGTCGTTCGGCATGGCAATCGTTATGTGGCTGAAAATGAGCCGTGGACTCTGGCTAAAGAAGGTCATGATACGCGTTTAAATACTGTGCTTTATCATTTGATTGAAGCTTTGCGTTTGATTGCCATCCAACTCTCGCCTTTTATGCCCGTTAAAACACAGCAAATGTTGTCACAAATCATGAATRAAGATGTCAATGTTGAAGCCTTGCGTATGCACGATGTTGCAGGCTGGGGTTTGCTCAAACCTCAACATCAATGCCAAAARCCAAGCCCTGTTTTTCCACGCATGGATTAATATATAATGCCTCGGAGAATTCTAAAAAAGTATTTCCCTAATCCTAAAAAAATTAGAGACAATAAATGTTTGAAGATATTCGGCAGCTTGTTRCACAGCCCTGAACTATGGCACTTTAGCAGAAATTCTATTGCCAAAGCTTTTGCTATTGGRTTATTTTGCGCTTGGATTCCTATTCCCTTTCAAATGGTCTTAGCAGCGGGTTTCGCCATTCTTTTCAGCGCTAATTTACCCATGTCCGCAGCTTTAGTTTGGATTACCAACCCTTTCACCATGGCACCCATGTTTTATATCGCCTACAAAATCGGCGCAACAATAATGGGTGTTGGCGAAGTACCTTTTAAAATGGAATTAACCCTTGATTGGTTAATCAACGGAACACTACTCATATGGCAGCCTTTTCTCTTAGGTTGTTTTGCCTTGGCAAGCATAAGTGCATTACTGGGTTACTTCGGCATACAAATTTTTTGGCGTTGGGCAGTCATGCGCCGCTGGAAACAAAGAAAACATGGTAAAATCCGTGCTGGATCAAACAACAAACATTGATATTGAATCAAGCCTTCGCTCAATATTAGGGCAAGATTTTCTTTTGTGTRCTTGGCAGCCTGTGGCTGGCGGCTCCATTCATCAATCCTATCACGTAACCAGCCAGTGCCAACAACWCTTCTTCATTAAAATCAACCAAGCCAAAAAGAAACACACTTTAGACGCTGAAGCCGTAGGATTAGAAGAGCTTAAACAACAACTCACACCTGACAATCCATTGCGTATTCCCAAAGTCATCACATCAGGAAGCAATGAAACTCATGCTTGGCTTATTCTTGAACACATCACCTTTGGTCGCAATATTTCTCAAGCCAAACTCGGCGAAGGTTTAGCCGTATTACATCAACATACTGCGCATCACCATACTGCACTTCAATTTGGCTTTAAAACAGACAATGTGATTGGCGAAAGCCTGCAAACCAATACTTGGACAGATAACTGGCTTGATTTTTGGACAAAGCAACGCTTAGGTACGCAGTTTGAGCTTGCCAAACAACATGGTTTTCATCACCAAATAGCCAATGAAGTCGAGCAACTATGGGATGTTCTACCCACTTACCTGCAAGAGCATCATCCACAGCCTTCATTATTACACGGCGATTTATGGGGTGGTAATGCGGCAGCCGACACA
Organism: Zetaproteobacteria bacterium; assembly: GCA_002401135.1. Taxonomy (GTDB): domain Bacteria; phylum Pseudomonadota; class Zetaproteobacteria; order Mariprofundales; family Mariprofundaceae; genus Ghiorsea. The sequence continues at coordinate 17,005 of NVSF01000016.1, read as the reverse complement.
CAAGGCAACCCCATCATTTTTGACCCTGCTGTGTATTACGGGGATAGAGAGTGTGATTTGGCAATGACTGAGCTTGTCGGTGGCTTTTCCGCTGACTTTTATGCAGCTTACAACCATGTTTACCCATTACATGATGCTTATGAGCAACGAAAAAACCTATATAATCTCTACCATATCCTTAATCATGCCAATCTCTTTGGCGGCGCTTATATCGGACAAAGCAAAAGCATGATGCAACAATTGATTCGTGAGGCGGCATGAGCAGCGTTATTGATGCCCCAGTGRTTGRCAAAAACGCACGCGCCCAAGCCATCAACCCCAACCAGTCCTACTTGGTGCAAGCCCCTGCGGGTTCGGGGAAAACAGAGCTTTTAATTCAGCGTATTTTAGCTTTATTGGCAACCGTTGATGAACCTGAACAAATTTTAGCTTTAACATTCACCCGAAAAGCTGCGGCTGAAATGCGCGAGCGTGTACTCAAAGCATTGTATGCTGCGCAAAAACCCATGCCCCAATTGCCCCATGCCCAAACCACGTGGAAGCTTGCTCATGCAGCCTTGCAACGGGCAGAGCAATTGGATTGGAACCTTCCCGACTACCCTGCRAGGCTTAGAATCATGACACTGGATGCTTTCGCCTCAGGTTTGGCACGTCAACTGCCCATATTATCAGGGTTTGGGCAAATACCTGCCACTGCCGATTTTGCCGACCCCATGTATCTGCAAGCTGCCGATGAACTGATTCACTACGCCCAACAAAAGCAAGCACCGACTGATTTAAAACAAGCCATTAACACCTTAATTTTACACCAAGATTGTAAAGTCGAAAAGCTCAAAAGCATGTTGGCATCCATGTTATCAAGGCGTGAGCAATGGTTGCCTGATGTGTTCAAGTATTCACCTGATATGCCTCATTTTCGCCAAGTCTTAGAGGCGAGTTTGCAAATCATCATTGAGCATAGTTTGTTTGAACTAGAACAAAACCTTAGCCCTCAACACAAGCAAGAGATTGTACGTTTAGCGCGTTTTGCAGCATCTGAATTATCGCACAATAGCGATATAACAGAACATGCACTCACACCTTTTTTAACCTGCACCCATTTTCCCGAAGTTGGCGTGGATGATGTGCCAACGTGGAAAGCTATCGTGTATTTACTCACTTCAGGCACGGGCAACAAAACAGCCTTCCGCAAACGCGTTGACAAGCGACAAGGTTTTCCTACCTCAGATGAGGGCAAGGCCAACAAAGCAGCTTTAGCGGCTCTGATTGAACAACTACAAGCACAACCTGATATCTTGAAGCAACTATCAGCCATACAAAACCTACCATCCCACCACCACTTTGATGATATGGCATGGCAAACCTTAGAAGCATTGTTCATCGTGCTCAAAATGCTTTCCGCCCAACTTTGGCAAACCTTTGAGCAACATAAACAAGTCGATTTTGTAGAAATTATGCTTAAAGCCAAACAAGCCTTGGGCGAAGATGATGGGCAAGGCGGCATCATACCCAGCGATGCTTTATTGCGCCTTGATCACCAAATTAAACATATTCTTATTGATGAGTTTCAAGACACATCCAGCTTACAAGTTGACCTGCTCATGCGATTAACAGCAGGCTGGCAACAACAAGGACAAACATCAAATAAATCACAAACCTTATTCATGGTCGGCGACCCCATGCAGTCTATTTATCGCTTTCGCAAGGCTGAGGTAAGTTTATTTCTACAAGCTGCACAAAACAACTTAAACCTTCCCATGGTACAGAGCCYCACTTTACAACAAAACTTCCGCTCATCGCCCGACATTGTCAACTGGGTCAACCAAGCATTCAAGCATATTTTACCTATGCAGCATGATGTATTATCTGGCGCAATCGCCTACACCCCATGCACAGCTTTCAAGGCTGAACAAGGCTTGGTGAGTTTAAACATTCTAACAGAAAAATCCGCGCAACAAGAAGCTGATTTGATGGTMGMKATTATTCAAGCCGCYAAAACACAAGGCAARCGGGTAGGTGTATTGGCTCGCGGTCGACCTCATCTCAAAACATTAATGCAAACCTTGCAAGAGCAAGCCATTCCTTTTCGTGCTTTAGATGTGTTGCCTTTGCATCAACAACCTGAAATCATTGACCTGCTCAACCTCACATCTGCRCTMCTKCACCCTGTTGACCATATCGCATGGGCATCCTTGCTTCGCTCGCCCCTTTTGGGCTTAACCACCCATGATTTGTTTGCTATTTTTCACGACCAACCTTTATCACCTTGGCAAGCCATCCAAACTTATGCGACACAACACACAGATTCCGCTGAAAAAAATAAGCTACAAGCCTTTATTGCCGCATTAAAGCCTGGGTTAGAAGTCGTACGTCGTATTCCGCTGCGTAAACTTGTCGAAAGCACCTGGCTACGCCTCAACGCACCTGCGACATTAAACAAAACCCAACTCAGTCATGCTGATGTCTTCTTCAATCTTTTAGAAACATTGGATGAAGGCGCACAAGTTGACATCACGCTATTGCAACAGCGGTTAAAAAAATTGTATGCCAAGCCCGAAAGCAAACCTTTTGCCGACCAAGTGGAGCTGCTCACCATGCACGGGGCTAAAGGGCTGCAATGGGACACTGTTATTCTGTGTGGCTTGGGCAAAACACCACGCGCCAAAGACAAGGATGTGTTGGTGCAAACCGAAACCAACACGCACCAAGGTAAACGTTTGCTGCTCTCCCCTATTCCTCAGCATGGTCAAGAGCCAACCTATGAATTGATTCGCAGCTTTGAGAAGCAGCGCGATGAATTGGAAATTGCGCGACTATTGTATGTCGCCTGCACCCGAGCCGAACGCGAATTGCATATGTTTGGTGAGGTTTCCGATAGCAATCAACAGCCAAAATCATCTTCCTTACTTGCTAGATTATATCAGCCTGAGGATGAATGTTTTGGTGCTACAGTAACGCATCATGCAGCACAAACACATGAAGTTGAAGCTAGTATTCAAGCCAAACCTCAGCGTTTACCTGTAATGTTTTCACCACCATCAGCCTTTGCATCCATCAAAACCAAGCACCATACTGATGACAGCATCAAACAAAACATTAAACCCGAATTWAACTGGGCAAGCGCACAAGCAAGAGCCGTAGGCATTGCTTTACATGCAGCGATACAGCGCATCGCAGAGCAAGGTTTAGCCGCAAGCAATCAGGAAGAATTGCTCGCTTTCATGTCCAATATTTTGCATCAAGAAGGCATCAGTAGTACATATATAAAACAAGCTTTAAACCGCTGCCAACAAGGGTTAAAGCAGTGTTTTTCTAGCGCACGCTTTCAATGGATTGTCTCTACACAGCATCAAGATGCGCACAATGAATGGGCGCTGACTTATGTTGACAATGATATTTGTAAACATGTCGTACTTGACCGCAGCTTTATTGATGAAACTGGCACGCGATGGATTGTAGACTACAAAACAGGCTGGCATCAAGAAGAAGACTTGGATGCTTGGTTAGACCAAGAGTTAATACGCTACACCGTAGACACGCCACAACTACCCAATTATGTGAAAGTTTTGCAAGCTTTAGAACCTGAGCGTAATATCAAATCAGCCCTCTATTTTCCCATGATGGACGGTTGGCGAGAATGGGAAAGTGTGTTAGGCTAAACACATCAACCATGTACAGCGGAGGCAACCATGCTTACAGCCAAAACGATTATGAATACCCAGCCTGAACATTGYATGCTCGACACACCCATTGATGATATTATGCAACGTTTTGCTCAGAGAAACATCGACTATATCCTTGTGCTTGATGATGAAGACCGATTATGTGGCATCATCACAGAGTCTGACTTGATTGACCAACAAGCCAACCTGCATATCCCCACCGCCATGAGTATCTTTGACATGGTGTTGCCGTTGGGTGAAGATAAATTTGAGCGCGAAATTGAACGCCTGCAAGCGTTGACCGCCAAAGGTTTGATGGTCACCGACTTACAGACTGTTACGCCCGAAACCAGCCTAAGTGAGCTCGCCAGCTTGATGAGCGAGGTACATGTGCATCATTTACCCGTCATTGATGGCAGCTCTGTTGAAGGTTTGGTCAGTAAACATGATGTGATTAAAGCTTTGGCTAGCCAGTGATTTTTTCACCTAAATCCTACAGGTGTTTGTGCGTGCAGGGTGTAAGATATTGGTTTACATGACGTATTGAGAAAACACGTAGTCACCTGATTGGTGATAAGTTTTTTTCAATCATCTAGGTGAATCAAGTGGCTGCGCCACGTATGTGGAAATACTTGTAGGATTTAGGTTTCATTATTACAAAGGATGAAAGCGAATCATATTGGTTTTAAATAAGCCATATTGCTGGCTTGGAATATCAAACGGTGCAGCCGCATAAATGGCTTGCAGCAGTGTGCTATCCAACTGCTTTGACCCCGAACTTTCAAGAATACGAACACTGACCACATCACSWWTMKSMRMMMMTTYRRGYWMWRYSAWRKSWKRWWKSWRWWGRMYKGYRCYTKCYKYWRSMWCWKTCMWWTSSMKYTCRAMRKMCTSWKGMAKMYCYKYARYRWRSCRAKWGATTTCAACATCTGTCATCTGCGCTTTGAGCATATCATTCAAAGATTTTTCATTGTTGGTCTTTTTCTTCACCCGTTCTTTGGGTGTTGATTCCATGGGTGCAAACGGGTCGTAATCCAACTCTTCTTCAACCACTTTCTTTTTCTTAGGTTTTGCAGGCGGTGCCGGGTTTAGCACGGGTTTAGGCTTGGCTRGTTTCTTTGGTTTGGGCTGAGGTTTTGGCTTGGGTTGAACAACTTTCTTCTTCACAGGCTTGGGTTGTGCAGCAGGTTTCTTGAACATGGCGTTCAGTTCTGCCAAGCTCACCATGCTTACCTGCATCACCCGCTCAGGGGCTTTGACACGCTCAGTTTGCCACTGATTAGCTGCAAACAACACAGCGACCACCACAATATGTAGCGTGAAAGCAAGTGTGAAATCACGAGTCGCAAGCATGGCGATTAACGCTGCGGCTCAGTCACCAAKGATATTTGTTTAATGCCTGCCGATTCCAACAAGCTCATCACCTGCGCCACATCTTCATATGCTGTTTTGGCATCCCCACGAATAAACACGGGCAGCTTAGGTTTGGCTTTGCGCATGGCTTGAATACGTGGCGCAAGCTGGGTGATGTCAATTTGTTTGTTGCGAATGAACAAATCACCATTTYTCTTAATCGAAATCACCACAGGTTCAACCTGTTGCCGTATTTGAGGTGCATCGGCATCGGGTAAATCCACATTCACGCCTTGGGTCAACATGGGTGCAGCAACCATGAAAATAATCAATAATACCAACATCACATCCACCATCGGTGTAATATTAATTTCCGACATTAACTGCTCTTCACCATCCCACTCGCTATGTTTTTTTGAAGATTGCATGTTATTTCTTGGCGTGTTGGGTAAGCACACTCATAAATTCAGTGCTAAACGCATCCAACCTGCTGTTTAAGGCTTTCATTTTTCCTGTGTAGGCATTGTAWGCAATCACCGCAGGAATCGCWGCCARMARACCCATTGCCGTGGCRACCAATGCTTCKGCAATGCCTGGCGCAACMGTAGCMAGTGAGGTATTTTGCGTTAGCCCAATATTTTGGAAGGCATCAATAATACCCCAAACCGTGCCAAACAAGCCAATAAAAGGCGCAGTAGAACCTACTGTTGCCAAAAAAGACATGCCTGCTCCAAACTTATGCATTTGCGCTGTCCAAGTATGGTCCACAGCATGACGAATATTTAACGCACTACCACGCTGCTCTTGTTTAATTTTATGAAACGCTGCAAAACCTTGAAGAAACACCACCGCTTGCGCACTATTTCCCATGCTTTCAGCTTGTTGTTTCACCGCGTCCAAGTCGTCCGTACCCCAAAACACATCATCAAAAGCATCGTCAGCCGCTTTGCCTGCGCGAAACACACGCCATTTGTTGAAAATAMGCGCCCAAGATACAAGCGATAACCCAAGTAAAAGCAAGAGCACCAGTTGCACTACAATGCCTGCCTCTAAAATCAATGTCCAAATGGAAAGGTTATCAGTCATACTTTTTACTCCTGTTCCAGCCGCGCTAAAATAGCTTGTGGAATACGTTTGGGGCGACCTGTTGTGCTGATACATGCCAATGTAATGTCTGCATCAACCAGCAACATATCACCCCGATAAATGCGTTGTTTAAAGACCATTTTCGCACCTTTTGCCAGCAATAATTCACTCTTCACGGTGAGTAAATCATCCAGTAGTGCAGGTCGTTTATAATGCAAGTCTGTGCGGGTAAGCGCAAACACCATATCTTCATCTTGCTTGAGTTGCCTCTGCTCAAAACCCAAGCTACGCAAGGCTTCTGTGCGCCCGCGCTCCATATATTTCAAGTAATTGGCATGATATACCACGCCACCAGCATCGGTATCTTCATAATAAATACGAATATCCAGCATGTTCACCTTGGATAAACTCAAAGCAATGAACCTTGATTGTCGGGCTCTGGTAAGTCCCGCTTCAAATGCGTGTAGGCTAAAGGTGTTGCCTTGCGCCCTCTTGGTGTGCGCGTGATAAAGCCTTCTTGCAATAAATAGGGTTCAAGTACATCTTCAATGGTGTCGCGCTCCTCAGCGATGGATGCAGCTAATGTGTCTATACCCGCTGGGCCTCCTGCATATTTATCAATCAATGCCGCCAATAACTTTCTATCCAAATAATCCAAACCATATTCATCCACATCCATGCGCTCTAATGCAGACTGTGCCACTTTTAAGGTGATGTCTCCATCGTGGTCAACTTCGGCAAAATCACGCACCCTACGCAGCAAACGATTGGCAATACGCGGTGTGCCACGTGAGCGTTTGGCAATTTCTTCTGCGCCTTTTGCTTGGGTAGCTATGTTTAAARGTGCTGCTGAGCGTTTTACAATATGTGTTAAGTCTTTGTGATTATAAAATTCCAAGCGCATCATCATRCCAAACCTATCGCGCAATGGRTTGGTYARYAGTCCWGCACGCGTGGTTGCACCCAAAAGTGTAAACCTTGGCAAATCCATCTTAATCGAGCGCGCCGCAGGCCCTTGCCCAATCATGATGTCGAGYTGAAAGTCTTCCATGGCTGGATATAAAATTTCTTCAACTTGTGGGTTAAGCCGATGAATTTCATCAATAAACAACACATCACCTTCTTCCAAGTTGGTCAGCATGGCAGCCAAATCACCTGGTTTTTCAATCACAGGTCCTGATGTGGCGCGAATCTGTGCACCCATTTCATTGGCAATAATATTGGCAAGCGTGGTCTTTCCTAACCCTGGTGGTCCATATAACAATACATGGTCTAAGGATTCCTTGCGTTTGCTGGCTGCCTCAATAAAAACTGATAAATTCTCACAAATCTTAGGCTGACCCACATATTCTTCCAATGTTTTGGGACGGAGYGCTGAATCCCACACTTCCTCACCTTGCGCATCCGCAGCAATAATACGCTCTTCACTACCTTCTTCATTGGCATCGAATGGTTCCATAGGTTCAAAGTTCATARTGCTTTAAGCACCACACGAAATGCGTCTTCAAAACCAAGRCTACTGTCTAATGATTTCAAGACTTTATCAATCTGCACAGGTTTATATCCCAAATTAATCAAAGCCGACTTCACATCATGATGTAGGGAACTTCCAGAAGCCGCACCTRCCACCGCATCAGCATCCACGAGTTTACCTCTAAGCTCTAAAATAAGTCGTTGCGCTGTTTTSKWSSCWNTGYNNCAKGRSYTCGTGCAATGGCAACATCATCACTGTTTTCAATGGCTTGCATTAAATCCGATGCATTCATGCCCGACATTAAATTAAGGGCTGTTTTCGCGCCAATACCAGTCACTTTATTTAAACTGCGAAACAATGCTCGTTCTTTCACATCAGAGAAACCAAAYAAMGTAAATTGGTCTTCTCGAACATGGCTATGAATTTGCAAGGCTGCCTTCTCTCCCAACTTGAGGGTGACAAGTGTTTGCATACTCACGCTCACTTCATAACCCACACCATTCACATCCAAGACTGTCAAACCCGAAGGGTCTAGCTCACGAACCACACCTGAAAGCCAACTAATCATTCACTTCTCCCACGCCCATCAACAAACAAGCGTATGATGCTTAGTTATCAAACGATGAGCAAGCACCAACGCGGTTTACACGGCTCATGGATACAAATCAGGAAACAAACGTTGCAAATGTTTAAGTTTTACCCGCATATTACTATACAATGACGCATCTTTCATCGGTAAATGCAAAGGGTTATGCAGTATCGCAGCAGAACTGGGTACATGTGTGCGGTGCGTTCCAGCCCATATACCATCGTAAATATCATCTTTGCTTAATGCGCTCAACACCAAATGCGCCATGTGCACCAACATCACCGATGCCTGCACATCAGGTGGCCAAGTCTCTGGCTTTTGCCAGCATGGGAAATGGTGGTAATAAATAAATCTATGCACTTTTCGTGGCAACTTCCAATGCAGTGCCAACATCATACCCGCATCAATGTGTGAATAACCCAGCACATCAATTTCAGCCAGAAGCGAATCCTGCCCTTCATCAATATGCTGCTTGAGTTGCGCTATTTTATCATCAGATTCAAGGTGCAAAATCACCAACTTACCAATATCATGCAACAAACCAAACATGGTTGCTGACTGCCCATCAACAACGGGGCTAAAATCGGATAAAATACGCGTAAACAAAGCAATCGCTTGCCCATGAAACCAAAGCCCGCGCACATCATGTGAAGATGAAGGTGATGTCTCAAAATCAGGCATCACAGCGCTAAGCACCAAGCTTTGTGCAGCATCCATACCTATGCGTGTAAGTGCCAACGCCACATCGGTATTTTCTTTCGCTCCAKRAGGTAAATAAGCRGCAGTATTACAGTTTTTTAGAACATGTGCTGTCAACACTGCATCCTGAGCAATCACTTTTGCCAAGTCCGATGGCGAGCTTGTTTCATCTTCAAACACAGCCTGCACCTGATACCAAATCTCAGGCAGCGTAGGAATAGTGGCAATCGCGCCTTTTAATCGTGCCAAAACTTCCTTGCTCAACATAGGCGGATGCCGCATATCAAAGCGCGGCGATTCAGAAGCAGCCCTGGATTCTACTCGAAATGCACTGAGCAAAGTGTGAAAATCTACCGTTTGTTTACTTTGCTCTGAATCAGAACCCACAACAAACTCACCACTCAATTTGCTGATGCTGGTATTTAAATCAGAAAATGTTGTTTGCGCCTCATGCTCACTCAACGTTGGTGCTAGCAATGTTTTAATACGGTTTAACCCGCGTATCACTTCCAAGCAAGATTCTGGTCTGTTTTCAGGTTTTTTCGCCAACAAGTGCAAAATAATCTTATTTAATTCATCAGGGATTTCAGGATTTAGCTCTTGTGGAGCTTGCGGTGCTTTACGCACCTGTTTTTCCATGATTTCAAACTCACCACCACCTGTGGACATAAAAGGTAAGATGGCAGTCGTCATACGGTACAAAACAATGCCTAACGCGTACAAATCGGTGAAARCACCAATATCTTTACCCAGAATTTGTTCAGGCGCCATATACATATAAGTGCCAACCGTGACCCCACTATCCGTAATGTCCTCATTGCCTCTTAACTGCTTTGCTAAGCCAAAGTCCATGAGCTTAATTTCCTTACTATCCGTGAGAAATATATTGGATGGTTTTAAGTCACGATGAATGAATTCAAACTTATGCGCCTCTTCCAATGCTGATAAAATATCAATAGCTATGCGTAATGTTTCTTCAAGCGGCAACACGCCTTTATGATTGATATATTCTTTCAGATTGCAGCCTGACAGCATCTCCATCACCAAAGCAACAGTGCCTGCTTCCTCATACACATCAATAAAATGAATAATATTAGGGTGTTTTAATTTTGAGTGCGTCTCAATTTCTCGGCGGAAGCGCTGCATATGTTTTTTATCGCCAAAGCTTTGCGCATTAAGGATTTTAATCGCCACATCTTGATCTATATCTTGATGTTTGGCGCGAAAAACCACACCAACACCGCCTTGACCTAGCTTTTCAAGCAATGTGTATTCGCCTAGCCTTGGTTGACCATCTTCCCCAGCCAATAATTCGCCACAGGTTTGGCAAAAAACTTTACCTTCAGGATAGTGTGTTCCACAGCTTGCACATTTCATAAGTTTAGGATTATTAAAGCAAAAAGTTGAATGTCAAAGCTTATCAATCCAGCCTGCATTCGCATTCGTCATACAATCGGATTCAGGGATGTACGGTTTGATGTCCAACACGGGTGTGCCATCGAGCATATCATGATTTCCAATGTGCAATACACGCCCTGCAATGGATAACAATGGCACAACCGATAAACCCAAGCTGTTGGGGCGGTGTGGTGCGCGGGTGGCGAATACACCATGTTTATTTTTCGGGTCGCGCGGTGGTTTGACCAAAGGATTCCAGCCTTGATTCAAGTGCATCCAATAAATCACCCAAATATGCGAGAAGGTATCCAAATCTTGCAGGGCTTGCTCAAAATTTTGCCCTGCATGTAGCGTAATGATTGCTGGTTTATCTGCCAAGGCATAAGCAGGTTGACGCGGTGTAGCAAACCTTTCTTGATATGGGCTGGTCACCACACCAATGCCCTGAAGTTCAAAGCTTGAAGGTAAATCTTGCTTTTGCTTCGCGGTATAGGTTTTGGCTTGTTTACTATATTGTGGATTTCGCCAACTTTCAGCCACTATGCTTCGCAGCTTTCTTTGGTTTGGTTTACACTGAGTTTATCACCATCCACATCCACATGCGCCACCCCACCTTTTTGCAAGTCACCAAACAGGATTTGTTCTGCCAAAGCCTTTTTGATTTGCTCACGAATCAAACGTTCCATCGGTCTTGCACCCATTTGTGGGTCATAACCTTTCTTGGCTAACCATTTCCGTGCCGCTGGTGTGACATCAAGCWCCACTKYWTKRWSAWKMMKSYKYMWKYCKAMMRYCRWRAWRRMMWWRKYCRSMAMRTRTMRWWTMWYMTYWWYMWMCARCRYACCAAATGAAATCATCGCATCCAAACGATTTCGGAATTCAGGGGTAAACAAACGTTTAATCGCTTCTTCATCGCGCCCAACATTGGTATTTGGATTAAAACCAATACCATTTTGTTGCATTTCAAATGCGCCAGCATTACTGGTCATAATCACAATTACATGCCTAAAATCAGCAGATTTACCATTGTTATCCGTCAATGTACCATGATCCATGACTTGCAATAAGACGTTAAAAATATCCTGATGCGCTTTCTCAATTTCATCCAACAACAACACGCAATAGGGATGTTTATTAATCGCATCCGTAAGCAGTCCGCCTTGTTCATAACCAACATAACCAGGAGGCGAACCAATGAGGCGAGACACCGCATGAGACTCCATATATTCCGACATATCAAAGCGGATCAATTCCACACCCATAATTCGCGCCAGTTGGTTGGCAACTTCTGTTTTACCCACACCTGTTGGCCCAGTGAACAAGAAGCTACCAATCGGTTTCTCAGGTGAGCCAAGACCCGCACGCGACAACTTGATGCTGGCGGATAGCTGCTCAATCGCATTGTCCTGACCAAACACCGACAACTTGAGATTRCGYTCCAARTWKWSCARGSWTTKTTTATCCGWKGMYGAWACTTGSCKYGYWGGAATACGYGCCATMSWKGCWAYSGTKGYTTCAATATCWWTSAYAYYSAWYTGTTTTTTRCGYTTACYWSSTGCTTGCAAGTGYACSGMWGCKCCYGCTTCATCCAACACATCAATCGCCGAATCAGGTAAATGCCTGTCTGTAATGTAGCGTGATGCCAATTTCGCTGCCTCAAGGATGGCTGGGCGGCTATATTTAATCGCATGATGTTCTTCCAACCGTGACTTCAAACCGTTCAGAATATCAACCGTTTGGTCTATGGTTGGCTCCACCACATCCACTTTACGGAAGCGACGAGCAAGCGCACTTTCCTTCTCAAACGTCTGGCGATATTCTTGATACGTTGTTGCACCCATGCAACGCAATTCACCATTGGCAAGTGCTGGCTTGAGCAGATTGGACACATCCATCGCGGAACCATTCACCGAACCCGCACCAATAATGGTATGAATTTCATCAATAAAAAGAATCACATTCTTTTCTGCTTTTAATGCAGAAAGCACTGCTTTAAGGCGTTCTTCAAAATCGCCTCGGTATTTGGTACCTGCCATGAGCGCACCCATATCCAAGGAATAGACTTGCGCATCTTTTAAAATATCAGGCACTTTATCTTGAATAATGCGCATCGCCAAACCTTCAGCAATCGCAGTTTTACCAACACCTGCCTCACCCACTAAAATCGGATTATTCTTTTTGCGGCGGCAAAGAATATGCAAACATCTATCCAGCTCTTTGTCTCTACCAATCAATGGGTCAAGCTCTTCCAAAAAGGCTTTTTCTGTTAAGTTTTCACAGAACTTAGCTAATGGAGAAGCATCTTTTTGTGATGAACCACCCACGCGCCCAATTTCAATTTGATGTTCAATTGATGATTGTACATGGTCAGAGCCATGCGAGACAAATGTGGTCACATCCAAGCGCGTAACACCCAATGAATTGAGGAAATACACGGCATGGGAATCTTTTTCGGAGAAAATAGCAACCAACGCATGAGCACCCGTCACCACATCTTTTCCAGCCGACTGCACATGCATCACAGCCCGTTGAATCACCCGCTGCAAGCCAACGCTGGCAATGGTGTCGCCGCTTCCCTCAGGCAACACCGTGACGTGCAACGTGATAAAATTTTCCAACTCTTCACAAAGCAATGTGACATCCACATTCAACCCATCCAGCACTGCTCTGGCTTCTTTGTTTTGCGTCAGCCCCAACAACAAGTGTTCAATGGTCACAAACTCATTGCGTTTGACATGTGCTGCACGAAAAATTTCGTTTAATGATTGTTCTAACTGTTCACTTAAAATACCCATATCTTACTCCAGTTATCTACTTATCGCCAAAACTCCATGCAACTACACCGCTATCTTTCTACGTTCTGCAAAGAAGTGCAACCCCCAATTAAGCAAGGTTGATATCACCGTATATAAGAGAAAAGATACCACATCTTTTTATACAAGGAGTAAGCCATGACACATCGTTCGGAAAACCTTGCCACATTCGCTGGCGGCTGCTTTTGGTGTTTGGTTGCCCCTTTTGAGAATATCGAGGGTGTACACAGCATCATTTCAGGCTTTGCAGGTGGCGATGTTGCGCATCCAAGCTATGAACAAGTCTGCGCAGGTAACACAGGTCATGTTGAAGCCGTTCAAATCACCTACGATGCTGATAAAGTGAACTATCAAACCTTGGTGGACACCTTTTGGCACAACATCGACCCCACCGATGCAGGCGGCTCATTTCACGATAGAGGATTTCATTATACATCCGCTATCTTTTGCCATGATGAAGAACAACTCGAAATTGCCAACGCAAGCAAACAAGCTTTAGCCGAAAGTGGGAAGTTTGAAGCACCTATCGCCACCGTGATTAAACCCTACACCAACTTTTACCCTGCTGAAGAACATCATCAAAATTATCATAAGAAAAACCCAGAACACTACACCCACTATCGCATTGGTTCTGGGCGCGAAGCATTTATCTTAAAAGTTTGGAATCAGGAAACTTAGTCACAGATGAGCAAAACCAAACCTTTGTTAGATGAAGCGCTAACGCAAACAATTTCAAGGCTCTACAAACAAGAATCGTCTAGGCTTTTGGGTGTTTTAACGCGTATTTTTGGCACGCATAATTTTTCTTTGGCTGAAGATGTGCTGCAAGATGCTTTTGCCAAAGCTTGGAACGAATGGCAAGGCAAAGGCATACCTGCCAACCCTGCTGCATGGTTATTAACAACCGCAAAACATCAAGCCATTGATGTCATTCGCAATCAAAAAATGAAAATTAAATTTGCTGATGACTTGGCTTACCATTTGGAAAGCGAGTGGACGCTAGGCGCAACCATTGAAGATGCCTTTCAAGCGCCCAAAATCAAAGATGACCAACTGCGTATGCTTTTTATGTGTTGTCATGAAAGCATCAAACCTGAAAACGGTATTCCTTTTATGCTCAAAGCCTTATGTGGGTTTAGTATTCCAGCGATTGCGCGAGCCTTGGTTGTGCCTGAAGAAACCATCAAAAAAAGGCTACTGCGAACGCGAAAGAAAATTAGCACATTATCCTTTGCTATGCCCAAAGCGCATGAATTGCACCAAGCCTTAGCCACTGTGCATACCGTGCTTTATTTATTATTTAATGAAGGGTTTCATTGTTCCAGTGATAAACAAAACATACGTTTGGAATTTTGCCAAGATGCGATTGCATTGGTGAAACTGTTGGTGGATGAACCAAGCATTGCCAACCAAGAAACCTTGAGTCTTTTCGCGCTGATGCACTTTCATATCGCCCGCATTGATTCAAAGCTTAGCCACGACGGGCAAAATATTCCCATTGATTTACAAGATAGAAAGCTTTGGACACAAGCTTMKMYYCRAWCAGGMANNRYSAACTCATCACCTATGCCAATGACGTAACATCACATAACCAAGGTCGCTTTTATCTTGAAGCATGTATTGCCAAAGAACATTGCAATGCGGCTTCATTTGAAGCCACTGATTGGGCAAATATTATCACCTTGTATGATAAACTTATTGCGACGAATGACTCACCTATTGCCAAACTTAATCAGAGCATTGCTGTTGCTTATGCAGGTGATACAAATAAGGCAATTGCACAAGTTAAAGGCTTGCAACAGGATAATTTATTGAAAAAATCGCACATGCCTTGGGCAGTGTTGGCGCATTTACACGCCAAAAATGACAACGCAGAAGAAGCTTACCGTTGTGTTGAGAAAGCCAAAACCTTGGGAGGCACTCCACAAGAGCAGACTCTAATGCTGCAACAAGTGGAGCGAATCCTACAAGGTAAAACTATTGCCAAGCAGCAATAATCGCACCCATGATGGTGAAAGACAGTGTATGATAACCAGCATTGATAGCAAAAAGTTTAAAAGAACGTTGCTCAAATAAATCATTTGTAGCTAAACACATACTCACCCAGCCAAAGCCAATCAGCAGACCATAAACCGCTCCCATAGCTATAGAAAGTTGGCTTCCCAAGAAGAAAGCGAGAATGATGCTAATAATTAAGCTTGCAACAAATGAAAGCCCAAATATTTTCAGCATATTCCCACTCTTCATCTTCTCTTCAGTCATGCCTGATTCTTTCATCCATGCCTTTTCAAACAAAGGACCATACCAAATACCGCCTAAAGCGAACCTTGATATAGCAGCTACAAGAATAGCCCACATGTTTATTTGTGATACATCCATATTTACCCTCCTCTTCGTTAATCGTTGGGAAGTTGCATAACTTCCCTAACTTCAATATCGCCACTTGGCGCGTCAAGAGCAGGGCAATCTTTAGCAATCATAATTGCATCTTCAATGTTACTTGCTTTAATGATTGAATAACCAGTGATAAGTTCTTTTAACTCTGAGGCTGCTATATCAGTAACAACACCATCATTACTAATGTTTTTGCCAGCCGTATGAAGAGGTGAACCACCTGTGCCTAGCTGATCTTTGGCTTGAAGGGCTCCCATCCAAGCTCCCCATCGCTCAAGCTMYSCKGCYRWATSKTSTKSNAGATGTATTTTCCATCCAATCAGGGTCACCGCCCTTGTATATCAACATATATTCTTTCATGATTATCTCCTTATTGTATGCCAATCATTCATTTCTTTTGGCATGTTACAGTTATAACGGATGAACCTTCAAAAAGGAGACACTTTTATCATAAGAATTTTGAATATGACCAAAATAATCCTAGAAAAAACGAAAGTTACCTTCAAAAGACACCGTTTCTTTTGAAACAATAAAATTTAAACCCATGAAAAGAAGTTGTACCGAAGCTTCAAGGGCAAAACCTTGCTTGCTAGAATTCATCGGAAGTAGCGTATGCTCATCTTGGATAAGATAAGAAACGCCAGCTTCAAACCCGCCCAAATAACTATAATTGAAAAGCCAACTTACATTAAACTTCTTACCTGTACTACCGTTCCCATACCTCAAGGATAAGCCGTCAAAAGAGTGAGTATCCTGTTTACCAATAGCAACACCATAATATACATAGTCACCAATTAATGTCCTTTGTGAACTCGTAGGCCCGTTAAGGGACAATCGAGGCTCAAAGGAAAGATCTTCGGTCCAATTGTTTATTGGCTCTTCAGCCTTCGCAACTGGAATAATAAGAACCGATGAAAGCAAAAGAAACGCAATAGTTTTCAACATACGGAACCTCTTCCCAAAAAACTTCTTTCCTTACACATTAAACACGAACAAATTGAGATTAATCATCGCCCAACATACCTTCTTTCAAATCATCATCCGCAGGGTCTTCACCAAGCCACACCGCCAACAATGCCTGTTGAAAGTCTGCGCCTTCAATGCTTCCTGCAWCTTTATCGTTGATGATGACTGTGGTCTTGCCATTGTCTGTGAAGTCATACACCACCACATCACCTTTTTTCATATCTTGAAAGAAATTGTTAAATTGATTCAACCGCGCTTGAAGTTCAGTAAGGTTTTTGCTGTTGTTTTCAAAGCCTTCATTCCAACCTGTCACCAACTTATCTTTGGACACTTCATCGTATAAAAAGTGCATCAGCACACGTTTGTTGCCCTTGCTACTTATCGCTGTCATGTCCGATTTGGTTTTACTCGGCAAATACAATGCACCGATATAAATATCAAAGAAGAACTTGCTACGCACACCCGCGCCATTTAAGACCAATGTTTGCTCACCGACAGTGGCTTTATCGGCAATTTGTATGCCTTCAACTTCTAAAGCGTGAGCTGTTGAAATCGCTGCTGCCCCCAT
>NVSF01000015.1 GCA_002401135.1 Zetaproteobacteria bacterium | reverse complement strand
CATTCAACATATAATACACCCATTTGGCTCGGCGCTCCGATTGCACCAAACCTGCGTGTTTTAAGGTGTTGAGATGACGCGAAACGGTGCTTTGTGGCAGTTCTAGTCCATCCGTCAAATGACACACGCAAAGCTCACCCTTTTGTGCCAACACATGAAAAATACGAAGGCGCACAGGGTCGGACAACCCCTTAAAAAGTTGGGTGAGTTGCATGGCTGTTACTTCATCCAGCTTTCTAATGTTTCTATAATCAACTTGGCTTGTTTGGCATTGGTAATATTGAATTTTGAGCGTGGTGTATATTTGCCATCACGCTTTTGGAAGCGGCGAATGGTATATTTATCTTCACTGTATGTTTGCTCTGCTTTATTCCACGACTGATACTTGAATAAAATCGTTACCCAAGCGCCTTTGCTTAGAATCATTTTATCGGTTTGTTTAGTGGTTAAAATACCACCTTCTTCGTAATCAATGGTTAATTCGTCTGCTGTTTCTGCCATGGTTCTCTCTTTTAAGGTGGAATATACATCTATGGTTTTATCGAATGGACGAACCCTATCAAAGCCCTCGCCCAATGCTACCAACGCGCAGGATTAACCCCCATGATTAAAACAAAGTGAACCACTACACATACTTGCATAATAAAGTTAGGCTTATCCCACAGGAGTTTGCGATGAAGCCAGTTATATACTTTGATGAAGCATATTTAGAGCGATGTAAAAGCTTAACAACTGAACAATGCCTTATATTTCTTAATGCTTATCAACGTATGCAAGCCAAGACAAACACTAGAATAACAATTTCAAAAATTCCTCAACCGCGCTGGCTACACTTAACCAATACACCGAAACGAAATAAACCAACCAGTCTCCAACCCTTCCCTGTTATATCTTCGCCAAAATAAGCTGCGAAAGAAGARATGAAGCAAAACCAATTGTTTTGCGCCCGCTTTCGCAAATTGGTTTTGGTCTGTTTAATATTTTAAACTACAAGTGCCAATTGTTGTGAAATACTAGGATCTTTTTTGCTTGTAAGTTGAGATTTGTTTAGCTCAATTCTTCGTTTCATTTCATGGCTTGGTATGCTGTCCGTGAGACGAATATTTGATAGTAAAGCTTCATAAACAGCATTCCTATTGCTTTCTTTCGCTCCAACATGATAAAAGTGCTCTTTGGTTGAAATAAAACAATCCTTCCAGACAGAAAAAATATATTCATTGGTTCTGTATTGATTACTAAGCCATGTTGATAGTATAAACTTAGCTTGTGACGATACTAAACCCTGTTTCAATATCTTTTCTTCCTCCTCTACCCAAGAATCAAAGTAGTCAACATGCCTCCCAATATAAGGTGGGTCTGAGTATACAAAATCTGTCGCCTTTAGTTCAGATAATGTTTCTTGGAAGTCTTGGTTTCTAAACTCATAATCACCCTGCTCAATGATTTGTGATATGGATTCTACTTGGTTCGATATTTTTGTAACCAAGGCTTGAGCAAACCGGTTGGGTTTTTTACAAAATGGTACATTATAACCACCTTTTTTATTGAACCTCATCATGCCATTAAAACAGGAACGACTTAAAAAAAGAAAATCCAACGGGTCGCCTTCAGCATTAAACCGCTTGCGCACATCGTAATAATACTCACCTTCTGAAAGCAGAAGCCTTTTCCCTTCCTCAGTTAAACGTTTTTTCACTAGAGCGCCCGTAATTTCCTTAGCCTGTAGAGCTTTATAGAACTTAATGAGGTGAGGATTGCTATCGCATAGAAGTGCTTTTTTTGGCCTAACATTAAAGGCAACGACTCCAGTTCCCATAAAAGGTTCTACCCACCTGTCATATTCTAACTCTTCCACATGAGAGGAAATCCAGCCAACCAATTTGGTTTTGATACCCTGTGACTTTATCGGAGGAACAAAAGTTTTCATGCCTTGTTTTTCTTTTTGGGTTTTACTGGATTAATAAGCTTCGTACTTTTGCCCGTGAACTCAAGAAACTCTGATAACTTTGTTAGCTTCTTATATTCTCCTGCACTGTTTTCTTTCGGAACCCTCAGCACACCTTGATTCATCCAGTAGTCATCAAAAACATTTTCACCTAGATTTTTGAAAACACCATTCCCTGCAAGAAGGTCTTTAATATAGTTAATACTCCCTATATTAGCTGTATTCCCACTACCACCTTTATCACTTGATATTTTCCATTTTTCTTCTGCAAAGAAGAATAAGTCTGTAATGACTGAAGATATCTTGTCTATTTGGGAAAGCTCTAAAACCTCTGTTTCATCAATATCTGCTGCTCTCGCTCTTGTGTAAAGAACACCCAAGCATATGTGTGCTTTATATTCAGCATATGGAAATTGGATGTTTTTAGAGCTCGTTCGGACTCTAAAGTATTCTCCGTGTGACCCCAGTGTAAACCCATTACAAAAACCATCATAATCAACGAGGCGATAAGTGGTTTTTAAATCAACAGCAAACTTAACAGATGGGTCATCTTTTTTTACAAATGAAATATCAGGGTACCAATTTTGTTTTTCAGCAAGAACTAGCTCATAGCCATTACTTTCAGCAAATTCTTTAAATTTAGGAAACAATTGAATTTCTAGTATTTTCGAAATGATTTTTGTATCTGAAGATATTGTATAAATATTCTTATCAACATCAATAAACCCTTTAATACTCCAATCACCGCTATTGGTGGAAACATAATCGTTCAATGTTTTAGCAAACTCTTTTAACTTTGCCAAAAAATCATCTTTCATTATTACCACCCTTCAAAACTTATATTTCATAAGCAATAACATCTGCAACTTTGAATAAAAGCGACTTACTTAGCCGCACTTAGAATCGCCACACTCAAGGCAGCAGTTGCAGTTATCAAGCCTTACAACAGCCATCGCAGAGCATTTATCGCATTGTGATGCGTTAGCAACGCCTTCTTTACCTAATTTTTCTTCAGCTTCAATGCGCTTGGCAATCAATTCTTCAGTTTGCAGTTGCCCTTCCATCATGCCAATCGACACAAGGTGTTTTTGGATGACTTCGCCGATTTCAGCCACGATAGATGGCATATATTTGCCACCTTTTTTGTAGTAACCACCTCTTGGGTCGAACACTGCTTTAAGCTCTTCCACCAAAAATGTGATGTCGCCGCCTTTGCGGAAAATCGCAGAGATAATGCGCGTTAACGTCACAATCCACATGAAATGTTCCATGTTTTTGGTATTGATAAACACTTCAAACGGACGGCGATGTTCGCTTTTTTCACCTTGGTTCACAATCACATCATTGATGGTGATATACATAGCATGTTCGGAATGCGGGGTTTTGATTTTATAGGTTTGACCAACTAAAATTTCATCACGCTCAAGCAATGGTGCAATCGATGCCACATTACTTTCTTTCTTGGCTACTTCATCTTCAGGTTTTGCCACTTCATAACCTGTAATTTTCTTTTCAATTTTAATACTCATACTTTTCCTCCACGCATGGCTAACAATGATTCTAACCTGCGGTGTAATTTGTGCAGCGCGTTTGGTTTTCTGCTATTCGTATCACGACGAACTGCATTCAACCCCGGGCGCTGCCTCCGGTGTATGTGGGCGGTTGCCCCTTCTGATGGCATGTCATAAGACAAGGATGCCA
The DNA here is from genome assembly GCA_002401135.1 of Zetaproteobacteria bacterium. Taxonomy (GTDB): domain Bacteria; phylum Pseudomonadota; class Zetaproteobacteria; order Mariprofundales; family Mariprofundaceae; genus Ghiorsea. Next base: position 16,444 of record NVSF01000015.1, on the reverse strand, counting down.
TCACCCACAGATTGATTGGCGGAAACTGAAGCTCCGCCCACTTGATATTACTTTGTAGAGCGTGCTTCAATTTTGTTCCAGAGCGAGGCGCAAGGCGTGAAGAACCACAGGCGTATTCAGAATACAGCGAGGATTCAATCGATACAGTAACGCTGCTATTGAACAAAAGAGGGGTACGCTTCACTAAAACTTACCGTAATACCCTTCTTTAAGTGCATCAAACAGATTAGCTGCGGTATGCATTTCACCATCATATTCGATTTCTTCATTACCTTTGGCTTCCACCACCGTGCCATCGTCCAAAGTGAACTTGTATGTGGTGTTTTCCAAATCTTCTTCTTTGACCAACACACCTTGGAACACTTCAGGGTTAAAGCGGAACGTGGTACAACCTTTAAGCCCCTTATCAAAGGCATACATATAAATGTCTTTAAACTCTTCATATGGGAAGTCAGTTGGCACATTGGCAGTTTTGGAAATGGATGAATCCACCCAAATCTGTGCTGCGGCTTGAATATCCACGTGTTGGGTTGGTGTCACCGCATCGGCAGAGATGAAATACTCTGGCAACTTGGTCGCATCATCGGTGCTAAATGGCATGGCATCTGCATTAATCATTTCGCGGTATGCCAAYAATTCATAAGAGAAAACATCSACTTTYTCTTTGGATTTTTTGCCTTCACGAATCACATTTCGCGCATAATGATGGGCAAAGGATGGCTCAATGCCATTGGATGCATTGTTCGCCAGTGATAATGAAATCGTGCCTGTGGGCGCAATGGATGAATGGTGGGTAAAGCGGCTTCCCGTCTCRATCAAGGCATCCAATAACTCTTGATCACCTGATTCAGCAAACTTCTGCATATACTTGGAATATTTTGCCCAAAGCACTTTGCCTTTAAGTTTATCACCGACCTTGATGCCATCTTTCGCCATTTCAGGGCGTTGATGCAACATATCCGCCGTGACTTTAAAATCTTGATTCATGATGGGTGCAGCGCCCTTCTCTTCGGCAAGTTGCAAGCCGACTTCAAAGCCTGTTTTCGCCATTTCATAGGCCACTTTTTCAGTGAATTCTAAGGATGATTCAGAACCATATTTGGTGCGCATCATGGTGAGTGTGCTACCAAGACCTAAGAAACCCATACCATGACGGCGTTTATCCAAAATAGCTTGGCGTTGTTGCTCCAATGGCAAACCATTGATGTCCACCACATTATCCAACATGCGGGTAAAGATAGACACCACTTCACGGTACATATCCCAATCAAAATAGGCGTTTTCAGTGAATGGTTCACGTACAAATTTGGTCAAGTTCACCGAACCCAACAAACATGCGCCGTAAGGTGGTAAAGGCTGCTCACCACAAGGGTTGGTGGCGCGAATATCTTCGCAAAACCAGTTGTTATTAAGTTCGTTGACTTCATCAATCAAGATAAAACCAGGCTCAGCATAATCATAGGTGGATGACATAATCACATCCCACAAGCGACGTGCTTTGATGGTTTTGTACACACGGCAAGCGGTGAAACCACGGTCATCTTTCTTGGCTTTTTCAGGCGGATTGGCAACTTTTTTGAAGATGATACGCATATCATCATTGGCTAACTCATCTTTGGTGGCTGGAAAGACCAAATCCCAATCTGTATCATCTTTGACGGCTTGCATAAAGTCGCGGGTAATCAAGCAAGAGAGGTTGAATTGACGTAAGCGACCATCTTCACGTTTGGCTTTGATAAAGTCTGCAACATCAGGATGAGAAATATCGAATGTACCCATTTGTGCGCCTCGGCGACCACCCGCCGATGATACGGTGAAACACATTTTATCGTAAATATCCATGAAGGATAACGGCCCAGAGGTGTATGCGCCTGCACCCGAAACATATGCACCTTTGGGGCGCAATGTAGAGAATTCATAACCAATACCACAGCCTGCTTTTAGGGTTAAGCCCGCTTCTTTGACCATGGTTAGAATACCATCCATAGAATCAGGGATTACGCCAGATACGGTGCAGTTGATGGTTGAGGTTGCAGGTTTATGTGCTTCTGCGCCCGCATTGGACATAATCCGACCTGCTGGAATCGCGCCATTGGCGAGTGCCCATGTAAAACGATTGCTCCAAAATTCACGCTTATCTTCATCTTCCACTTCCGACAAAGCTTTCGCCACACGTTTGAAAGTATCGGCAACATTATGATCAACAGCGTCACCGTGTTTATCCTTTAATCGGTACTTTTTGTCCCAAATATCTTCGCTGGCAGGTTGCAATGTAACATCAGGTACAGATGTCTTATCTATGCTTACTGGTTGTGGCTTTTGCTGTGGTTTTGCGCTCATGTACAGCTCCCTCTTTCTGTCGAAACGTGAATTTTAAATGAATAATTGTTAATCTTCTTATTTGGCTTGCGACACCATATCTTGTGGTTTGTAGCTTGGCAAGACACAATCTGTTGTGGTTTGACTCAAATTACACTCACAGCTTATCCACAGCTTGTTGTGTATAACTTTCATTTCTTAACACAAGCCTAGAGATTCATTAGCCTTTCTATAGCAGCTCACTTTAGCATAGTTTTTGACATACTTTTTTATCCGTTACTTATGTCACAACAAACCTATTTATTATCCATACCGTGAATTTTATGCAAAAGCCGATACTATGCGCCTTCCTACAAATAAATGATTAGACGGCGTGTATGCCGAGGAGAAAAAAGTGTCTGCATCTCACCTTACCGATGACCTTCGCATTACAGGCTTGCGCGAAGTCAGCTCACCCCAAGACGTTCATGCTGAGTATCCCATTACCGATAGCGCAGCAGAAACCATTTTTGAGGCTCGCCAAACCACGCATCGTATCCTACATGGTGAAGACGACCGCCTGCTCGTCATTGTTGGTCCATGCTCTATCCACGACACCGAAGCAGCCCTTGAATATGCACAACTCATTCAAGGTGCGTGCAAAAAGTATGCTGATGACTTGTTGATTATCATGCGTGTCTATTWTGAGAAGCCACGCACCACCGTGGGCTGGAAAGGTTTGATTAACGACCCGCATTTGGATGACTCCTTTGATATCAACGCTGGCATTCGCAAAGCACGCAAACTGTTGCTCGATATWAATAATATGGGMATCCCTGCTGGCACAGAGTTTTTAGACTTAATTACGCCGCAATATGTTGCCGATTTGSTGRSCTGGGSCGCGATTGGCGCACGCACCACCGAAAGCCAAGGGCACAGAGAACTGGCATCAGGTTTATCTTGTCCGATTGGTTTYAAGAATAGTACCAAYGGTGGCTTTAGCATTGCGATTGATGCCATTGGCGCAGCATCACACCCCCACCACTTTTTATCACTCACCAAAGAAGGTAAATCCGCCATTTTCCAAACCAGTGGCAATGAAGATTGTCATATTATTCTTAGGGGCGGCAATGATAAACCCAATTATGATGCTGCAAGTGTCGCTCATGCGCTTGAAAAGCTTGAATCCGCAGGTATCACATCAGGTGTGATGATTGATTTCTCTCATGCCAACTCGCTTAAACAACATAAGCGTCAAATTGATGTGGGCAATGATGTGGCAGGACAAATCATAGCAGGTAACGCTGCCATCAAAGGTGTGATGATTGAGAGCCATCTCAATGAAGGCAGGCAAAACAACGACCCCGACACACCGCTTCAGTATGGGGTGAGTATTACTGATGCCTGCATCAACTGGCAAGATACAGAGCCGCTTTTAGACACACTTGCTCAAGCTGTGCAAGCGCGCCGCAAATAAACCATCATGGGTGATACCATCACTTGGCTACAAGCCACTGTCTTAGCTTTCATTCAAGGCATCACTGAATTTTTGCCYATTTCTTCATCAGGKCAYTTGGCTTTGGTTCCTTTGGTCAGCGCATGGCCAGACCAAGGGCTTGCCTTTGATTGCGTGGTTCATTTGGGYACATTAACKGCWGTGGTGTATTACTTTCGCACTGATTTGCTGAAAATGAGTGTGGGTTGGGGACAGACAGTGTCTCAACGCTCTTGGCAAGCCAGCCGAGATGGGCAAATGGCATGGATGATTCTGCTCGCTACCATTCCAGCAGGTATTATAGGTTTGGCATTTAAAGACTATATTGAATCTGACTTACGCTCAATTGCGGTGATTGGTTGGGCATCTATTGGTTTTGGTTTATTGCTTTGGCTTGCCGATAGCACCGGCACGAAAAAACGTGAAGAYAAAGACTGGCGCTTGAATGATGCGTTGATTATCGGACTGCTTCAGGCTTTAGCACTCATTCCAGGCACATCTCGCTCAGGCATTACCATGACTGGCGCATTACTTTTGGGTTACACACGAGATGCTGCGGCAAGGTTCTCCTTTTTACTCTCTATCCCTGTTATTTTTCTTGCSGGTGGCTTGAAGGTCATAGACTGGATTGAACAACCCAATCAAGCCGCAGGTTTGGGCGCACTCATCATTGGTTTTGYTGTCTCCGCTRTWTCCGCTTATGTTTGCATCCATTATTTCCTTAAATACCTCAATCGAATCGGCATGGGACCTTTTGTCATTTACCGCGTMATTTTGGGCAGCATTCTTCTTTGGATGGTATGGTAAACCCATGCTAAATACACGACTATGTTAGCTCCACAAATCGACCCTATTGCCCTGCAACTTGGGCCCATTGCCATCCATTGGTATGGCTTGATGTATGTATTTGCCTTTGCTTCAGCTTGGAAGCTTGTACAAATTCAGCTTAAAGAACAAAAGCTTTGGGGTAAGGTCGTTAGTCCTGAAAAGTTTGAAAACCTATTCACTTTTCTCATCCTTGGCGTGATTTTGGGTGGGCGAATCTGGTATGTGCTGTTCTACAACCCTTCTTATTATATAGAACACCCCATTGAAGTCTTTTACGTTTGGAATGGTGGCATGTCGTTTCATGGTGGGTTTTTAGGTTCGGTTGTTGCAGGTTGGTGGTATTGCTCAAAAAATAATTTGCCTTATCTCAAGCTACTCGATTACTTTGCCATTGTTGCACCACTCGGTCTTGCCTTTGGTCGCTTTGGCAACTTCATCAATGGTGAACTTTGGGGGCGCGTTGCCGACCCAGCACAAGTGCCTTGGGCAATGATTTTCCCTTATGCTGGTGATTTGCCTCGTCACCCCAGTCAACTGTATGAAATGGCTTTAGAAGGCATTTTATTGTTCCTTATTTTATGGTTCACACGCAAGAAACCTTGGAAAAGCGGCACACGTATTGCCATCTTTTTGCTCGGTTATGCCGCTGCACGTATATTCTGCGAAAATTTCCGCGAACCCGATGCTCAGCTTGGTTTCATCTTTGCCAACATCACCATGGGTATGTTGCAATCGTCTGCCATGATTATTGCGGGTATTGTTTTACTGCTTTGGATAAAGCGTAGGGAATAAAGTCATGGCATGGATAGATAGCCACTGCCACCTTGATCATGCTGCATTTAAGCATGATTTACCCCAAGTATTAAACCAAGCCCAAGATTTAGGCATCAATAAATTCATCATACCCAGTGTCGGTTTTCATCGCTGGGAAGAACAACAAGACATTCAAGCAACATACCCCAATACATACCACGCTTACGGTATTCACCCATGGTTTTGTGACTTACACAGGGAAGAACATTTGGAACAACTTGATGACCTATTGGATAACGCCATTGCCGTTGGAGAATGTGGCTTGGATTTTATGCCTGGCAAACCCGTTCAAGATAAACAGCTCCACTGGTTTGAAGCCCAGCTTGGTTTGGCARAAAAACATAATTTRYCACTGATTATTCATAGTGTCAGAGCRGATGATRCGATTRTCKCCACACTYAARAAACATCCCAAAAGTCGCGGTGTTATTCATGGGTTTGGCGGCAGCCTGCAACAAGCACAAAACTTCATCAAACTTGGTTTCTCTATCGCCATTGGCACTCGCCTTATTCACAGTAGATCGAAGAAAATAGAAAGCTTAATCACCCAGTTGCCGCTTTCATCCMTATTATTGGAAACTGATGCTCCCGATGGTTTGGACAAACAAACGCGCAACGAACCCAAAGAACTAATGCTGGTTGCCAATATCATTGCTAAGCTTCGCCAGCAAACACCCGAAGAAGTCTTGGATATTTGCAGCCAAAATGCACAGGAGTTATTTCAACTATGAACCCCACATCAAATATTTTGCATGAACGCACTCACATTCTCATCGGTGAGCAAGGCTTGCAAAAGCTTATGAATAAACATGTGATGATTATCGGGCTTGGTGGTGTGGGTGGKGCWGCMASKGAAGCYATTGCKCGTATTGGTGTGGGCAAAATCACCTTGCTTGACCATGATGTGGTGGGTTTATCCAACCTCAACCGCCAACTCATTGCCCTTCAATCCAATATCGGTGATAAAAAAACAGCGGTTGCCGCAGAGCGCATCGCCAACATCAACCCTGATACCACCGTCAATATCCATGATGATTTTATTCATCCAGAAAATGTGGATGCGTTACTTGCGTTTTATAAACCTRATTACGTATTGGACTGCATTGATTCTATTGTTTGCAAAGCGGCTCTTGTTTATGCCTGCCAGCAAGCCAACATTCCTGTTATCACTGCGCTTGGTGCAGGTGGACGCATCGATGTGACCAAAGCGGAAGTAACCACACTGAAAAAGACCCACACCTGTGGTTTAGCGCGTGCTTTAAGAGGTCATTTAAGAAAGTTAGGTGGCGATTTAAATTACCCTGTGGTGTTTTCATCTGAAAAAGCCATCAATGCCCTGCCGCATGAACCCATCCCTGGTGAACCCGATGCTCGCCCTCGCGCCACCAATGGTACAATTTCTTATCTACCTAATATCTTTGGTTTTATGGTAGCTGGTTACGCGATTCAGCAGATGCTAAAAGAGCCATCACCTTGACTATATAGTAATCCTATTTACTTTATGGTGTGCAGGGTTGCTAAAGTACGGAGAAAGTCATGAGTATTTTTGATATTCAAACACCTCAAGAAAGTGTTGGTTTTCAATTTTGGAAGCTGCATAATAAATGGTTTAAGCAGGTCAATGCCGTGCTCAAGCCTCATCAATTTACCCATACACAATTTGTGATGATGGCATCCATTGCTTGGTTTGAAGAGCAAGGCAAACAACCCTCGCAAGCGCAAGTTAGTCAACTGATGGGTATTGATAAAATGGCATTTTCTAAAGCAGTGCGTCAGCTAGAGGACAGAAAAATGGTGCTACGCAAACAAAGCAAAACCGATGCAAGAGCGCGCTCATTATCACTCACCAAAAGAGCATTCATCCTTGTGCCACAAGCCATGAAAGATATTGAGACCATTGACCTTGAAATCTTTGGTGCGCTTGGTGAGCACAGACAAACCTTTAATAAGATTCTTCTGCTACTCAATAAGGGCTAAGCCAGTTATTTACCTGCCAAATGATTCATACGCAAACGAAGTGCGTTGAGTTTGATAAAACCATCCGCATCTTTTTGGTTGTATGCACCTTCATCATCTTCAAATGTGCATAAACGCTCATCAAACAAGGAATTATCCGAGCGACGACCAAGCACCATCACATTTCCTTTATACAATTTCAGACGAACATCGCCATTCACTGTGACCTGTGAAGCATCAATTGCCGATTGCATCATGCGTGTTTCAGGGGCAAACCAATAACCATTGTAAATGAGTTTAGCATAACGTGGCATCAACTCATCTTTAAGGTGTGCCGCTTCTCTATCCAAGGTGATCGACTCAATCGCCCTATGCGCTTTGAGCATAATGGTGCCGCCCGGTGTTTCATAACAGCCGCGTGACTTCATACCCACATAACGATTCTCTACGATGTCGATACGACCAACACCGTGTTTGTTGCCCACGCGGTTCAACTCACGCAACACTTCAGCAGGGGTCATGGTTTTGCCGTTCACAGCAACAATATCGCCACCTTTGTAGGTCAATTCAATTTCTTCAGGCTTGTCAGGTGCATTTTCAGGCGAGACCGACCAACGCCACATGTCTTCATTTGGCGCAACCCAAGGGTCTTCCAAATCATAACCTTCATAAGAAATATGCAATAAATTGGCATCCATAGAATACGGTGATTTGGAATTTTCACSTTTGCGCTCAACAGGGATGTTGTGTTTATCGCAATATGCCAACATATCATTACGCGAATTCAAATCCCATTCGCGCCATGGTGCAATCACTTTCACATCAGGTTTAAGTGCATAAAAACCCAACTCAAAACGCACTTGGTCATTGCCTTTGCCTGTTGCGCCATGGGCAACCGCATCCGCACCCTCGATATTGGCAATTTCAATCATTCGCTTGGAAATCAGTGGGCGGGCAATGGATGTGCCGAGCAAATATTCGCCTTCATAAATCGCATTGGCRCGAAACATAGGRAACACAAAGTCACGTACATACTCTTCCGTTAAATCATCAATATAAATCGCAGATGCACCGCAAGCTTCGGCTTTGGAGCGTGCTTCTTCAACTTCATCACCCTGCCCAATATCGGCAGTGAATGTCACCACTTCACATTGGTAGGTGTCTTGCAACCATTTGAGGATAATGGATGTATCCAACCCACCTGAATATGCTAAGACAACTTTATTAACTGACATAAAAACTCCAAATAAACCAAACTTACTTTCAACGCGGCGTAAGCCTATCGTATTTTTCTTTAAGCGAAACTATGACTATCCAAAATCTTATGCGCTGCATTGCAATCGGCCTTGATTTGTGCCGCCAAATCATCAGCAGAGACAAAGGCTCTATCCTCGCGAATGCGTTTAACAAAATGCACTTTTAGTCGCTTACCATACAAATCTTCTTTGGTATCCAACAAGTGCGATTCAAGCAACAATGTCCGCCCATGAAATGTCGGTCGATAACCCAAATACGCGGCTGATTTCACCTTCTTTCCATCATATTCCGACCAWGCTGCATAAATGCCCACGGGTGGATGTGTTAAGTCTTTAACTTGCACATTGGCAGTCGGAAACCCCATCTTACGCCCACGTTTTTCACCATGCCCCACGCGCCCTGAAATAGAGTAACAGTGACCCAACAAATCATTCGCCAAATCAAAGTCTGCCGCTTCAATCGCTGAACGAATACGACTGGAAGACACCACCGCACCATCCAGCGCAAATGCAGCCGCCTCACTCACCGTAAAACCATGTGCGTCACCAAGTGTGCGCATCATATCCACTTGACCCTGCCTATCTCTGCCAAAAGCAAAGTCATAACCGACATGAATATGTTTAAAACCCAAACTATTATAAATATGGCGCATGAAATCTTCTGCGCTCATGGATGCCAAGGCTTGGTTAAAATGTAGCAACAATACCGCATCCACACCTGCACTCTTCAAATCTTCCAAACGCTCATGCAAATGCGATAAACGGCGCGGCGCTTCTTCGGGAAATAAAAATGCTCTGGGGTGCGGCTCGAAGGTAATCACCACGGATTTTGCATCATCCAATGCCGCCGCATGACCATTCAATTCTGCCAACACCTGCTGATGCCCCATGTGTACACCATCAAAGTTACCAATGGTAATGGCACAACCATCAAGCCCTGCTTTTTTTACAGCATCAAAGGAACGTATCACTATCATGCTTGGAAACCTAAGAAGTCCGCCTCTAAAGTAAATCAATATCCAACAATAAGAAAACTTCTCAATAAACCGTGACAATATGTTTGCTTTGTTCAAACTGGCTTGTAAATTGCTTCTAAGTTGGAAATATACACAAAGGAGGGTAGTTGCCATCACTGAACACACGGATACTATAGACWCAYGCCCTTCAAGTGTGGCGCAAGTAAACAAGGAGCATGTTTACCTGTTGTACAAGCCTTCCTTAAAGGCTGCAATAGCAACAGCCATTGCGGCTGGATTCCTTGGTTTTCTGCAGTGGGGGCACATCCCCTCATTCATTATTGTCGCATGGTTAAGCGCAATGACTGTTGTGCTTGGCTGTCGCGTTTACTTTTACTTCACTTTTCTCAAGACACAACCCGAAACGGAAGAAATTAAGTATTGGCAGCAAGCTTATATTTGGTTAACCATTGTTGCAGGAGCCGTATGGGGTTCGGCAGGGGTTTTCTTGTTTCCAGAGGGTGAATTTCAATACCAAGCTGTCACTGTTATTATTCTCGCTGCCATGGCAGCAGGTGCAATTACCACCCTGTCTGCTTTAAAAGAAACAGCCCTACCCTTTTTATTCCTTATCATGACCCCAATAACCATTCACCTTGCGCTTGGCACATCTGAATTGTCCATCTCATTCGCCATCTTATGCCTTGTTTATACTTTATTCCTCGCCAGTGCTTCAATCAATGTTTACAAAGCCTTCCATGAAAGTATTTGCTTTCGCCTTGAAAGTAAAACACGCGAAACCACCTTGCGCAAGACGGCTGATATTTTAGAAATGATAGCCAAAGGAGAGCCTGTACCCAACATTTATGATGCGATAATTTTATTGTATGAATCTAGGCACTCAGGCTTGCGCTGTTCTATGTTGGAGCTACACGGCAACAAACTTATCCACGGCAGCGCGCCCAGCTTACCCAAAGCATACTGTGATGCAGTAAACGGGCTTGAAAACGGGCCGGACATTGGCTCTTGCGGCACTTCAACATTTACGGGAAAACGTGTTTTGGTCGAAGATATTGCCTCCGACCCCAAATGGGCAAAGCTAAAAGACATCGCTCTTGCCCATGATTTACGCTGCTGCTGGTCTGAGCCCATCAAAGACAAAAATGGTAAAGTTTTAGGGGCATTTGGCATGTATTATCCTCACGCTGCAWTGCCAACCCCCGATGAAMTTCACGACTTAGAAAGTGCCGCAAGGCTTGCTGGTATTGTGATGGAGCGGCAGCAACGCGAAGTGCTGTTGGAAAAGTTACACAGTGCTTTTGAACATGCCCAAGATGCCATTATGATAACWGATTTCGAAGCTCGCATTGAATACATCAACCCTGCATTTGAAAAGTTTACAGGATACTCTGAAAAAGATGTCATCGGTGAATTCACCACAATTTTGCGCAGCACTCAACACTCTGAAGCATTCTATCTCAATTTTTATAACCACTGCGTCCAAGGCAAACCTTGGCACGGAGAAATCTCTATCCAACGTAAAGACGGCTCTTTGCTCGACACTGAACGTAATGTGTCACCTATTTTCTCAAACAGCGGCRAGATTATGTTTTTTGTCGCAATTATGCGTGATTTAACCGAGAAAAAAGCGCTTGAAGCTCAGTTTCAGCAAGCCCAGAAGATGGAAGCCATTGGTACACTGGTTGGCGGCATTGCCCATGACTTTAACAACATCTTAGCTGGCATTACAGGCAACCTGTATCTCGCTAAAAGCAAAGCCACGGACACTGAAGTGCAGCAAAAGCTACAGCGTATTGAGCAGCTTTCAGGGCGGGCAACAGGGCTTATCAAACAACTGCTTACATTCTCCCGCAAAGACAGCGTTGACATGAAACCCATGCTATTAAAGCCGCTGGTTCAAGAGGTATTTGCCTTACTTCGCACATCAACCCCAGAAAACATTGCTATGCAGTGTGATATTGAAAGCCCTGAATTGAAAATTTTTGGTGATGCCACCCAAATACATCAAATTCTACTCAACCTTGCCAACAATGCTCGTGACGCACTTGAAGGTTGCGCAAACCCCAAGGTCACGCTCTCTACCCACTTATTTGATGCCAGCAAACACATAACCACCAATCACACTTACTTTAAGCCACAAAAGTATGCACAGCTCACGGTATCGGATAATGGCATAGGCATAGCCGAAGATGAGCTTGAGCATCTGTTTGAGCCCTTCTTTACCACCAAAGAAATTGGCAAAGGTACAGGGCTTGGGCTTGCTATGGTCTTTGGCGCGGTCAAAAGGCATAAGGGTTATATTGAAGTGTCTAGCCAACAGGGCAAAGGCTCAACCTTTAATGTTTATATCCCGCTATTAGAATCAAACCAAAGCGGTATAGCCATTGCCCAACAGCAAGGTTTAATGACGGGCAACCAAGAAACAATCCTACTGATTGATGATGATGCTGACCTCTTAACCATTGGCACAGAACTGCTTGAATCATTGGGTTATCAGGTACTCCAGGCTCGTGATGGTGCGGAGGCTCTAAGCTTATTCCAACATCATTCTAATGATATTGCGCTTGTGATTACGGATGTTGTCATGCCTGTCATGGGCGGCGTTGAGGCAGTAGCGGCAATGCGCAACATACAACCTRAACTAAAAGCAATTTACACCACAGGCTACGATAAAAACATCGCGACAAACAAAGCTGACGTTGCTGCCGATGATATACTCAGCAAGCCCTATAATATTGAGATTCTTAGCCAACGCATCCAACTAAAATTAAATCACACCTGAAAAGTACAAAYCCTCAAACACCTTCAGACTGACTTAACGCTTAACCTCTAAARWAAACKTCTATCAGGTGGTAGCCAAATTTCGATTTGATGGGCCCATGAACTTTGGATAATGGTTTGTTAAATATCACTTGCTCCACTGATTTGACCAATTGTCCTTTAAATATCTCACCCAAATCACCACCACGTTTGGCTGTGGGGCAAGTTGAGAATTTGCGTGCTAACTTGGCAAAGTCTTGCCCCTTCTCCAACTTTTCTTTGATGGACAATGCTTCGGCTTTGGTTTTGACCAAGATATGTTTTGCCATGGCTGATTTCATGCGCGTATCATCCATTTTAACATCAAGTGTTCAATATTTTCACAGCATTCGTGATTWTTKACCGTAATATTGCTAATGTTCAGCAACAAAATCATTKTTRGGYGGRAGGATGCGTATGAATATCACGACAACAGAATCCATGCGTGTGCGCCAAGAACAAGTCCGCCTTCTTTACAAGTCRTTTCTCATCATTGCCCTTGGTGGAGCGTTTGCCACTTTTATCATARGCTTTCTTCAATGGAATCATATCAGCCATACCACCATCATGATTTGGCTGAGTGTGATGATACCATTAATCGTGGTACGCATCTTTTTTTACTTCTCGTTCATTCGTCAGCAGCCCAAGGTTGAACAAATACCTGCATGGGAAAAGCTGAATCTTTATATCTCAACAGCTACAGGAATGACTTGGGGTGCTGCAGGTATCTATTTGTTTCCTGATGGAAGCATTGAGTACCAAGCTGTCACACTTATTGTTCTCGTTGGTATGGCTGCAGGAGCTTCTGCCACATTATCTATCATACGTTCACATGCGTTTATTTTTATATGCCTAACCATGATACCACTGAACATTCGCCTCCTTTTGGAAATGAATGAAATTGCCATATCCTTTGCTGCCTTGGGTCTATTTTTCACCTTATTCCTTCTCAAGGTCGTCAACAACAATTTCAATAATTATCTTGATAACATCACCCTGCGTTTTCGAGCGACACAACGCGAAAAAGAGCTGCAAAATGCCGAATCATATCGTTTAAAAAACAGTGATATTCTCGAAATGATTGCCAAAGGAAACCCTGCATCTGACATATACGATGCCATCGCTTTGCTCTATGAATCTCGCCATGYTGGTATGCGTTGCTCTATGTTGGAGCTACATGGCAACAAACTGATGCACGGTGGTGCGCCTAGCTTGCCTCAAAGTTATTGTGAAGCTGTGCATGGATTGGAAAATGGTGAGAGCATTGGCTCTTGCGGCACTTCAACTTATACGGGGGAGCGCGTTTTGGTCGAAGATATAGCAACCGACCCCAAATGGGACAAGCTTAAAGATGTTGCATTACCGCATGGTTTACGCTGCTGTTGGTCTGAGCCCATTAAAGATAAAGAGGGTAAAGTATTGGGTGCGTTTGGCATGTATTACAACCACCCTGCATTACCCACCGCTGATGAACTTGTGGATTTAATGGCTGCGGCAAGCCTTGCTGGCATTGTAATGGAGCGGCAACAACGCGAAAGTATACTACAAAAACTGCATAGTGCTTTTGAGTGTGCAAAAGATGCAATTATGATTAGTGACTTGGATGCTAAACTCGAATATGTCAACCCAGCTTTTGAAAAGATGACGGGCTACGCTGCGCAAGAAGCTGTGGGTCAATTTATCAAAATTTTACGCAGTGATAAACATCCAGCAAGCTTTTATGCACAATTAGAAGCGCAAGACAAAGCGGGAGAAGCTTGGCAAGGTGAAGTCATTATCAAGTGCAAAGATGGTTCATTGCTCGAAGTTGAGCGTACTGTTTCACCCGTATTTGATGAGCATGGCAGTGCTATATTTCTAGTCGCAATTCAGCGCGATTTAACTGAGCACAAATTGCTAGAAAACCAATTCTTACAAGCACAAAAAATGGAAGCAGTTGGCACACTTGTGGGCGGTATTGCCCATGATTTTAATAATATATTGGCTGGTATGACAGGTAATTTATACTTGCTAAAAACACACTCAAATATGAATGCTCAAGCTACGCAAAAAATAGAGTGTATGGAGCAACTTTCCGACCGAGCTGCTGACCTGATTCAGCAAATGCTTACCTTCGCTCGTAAAGATGTTGTGAGCATGTCTGAAATGAGCCTCAATCAGCAGGTTAGCGATGTTTTTAGCTTGGTACGTTCCTCTATGCCAGACAACATTGAAGTTCACCTAAGTATCACAGTGGATACACTGCGTATCCAAGGGGACACAACGCAAATACATCAAGTGCTGTTAAACTTAATCAACAACGCCCGCGATGCTTTAGAAAATGTGGCGCAACCTTGTATCAGTATCTCTCTTAACATGTGCCGTGCTGACGATATTTTTGTGCAACAGCGCCCAAGTTTCAAAGTTGGTGATTATGCACTATTAACCATTAAAGATAATGGAAGCGGTATTCATACTGATAAACTTGAACATATTTTTGAGCCTTTCTTTACCACCAAGGATGTCGGAAAAGGCACGGGTTTAGGCTTAGCCATGGTTTTTGGCGCTATCAAACGACACAAGGGTTATATTGAAGTAGAAAGCTGTGTAGGCAAAGGTTCTTCATTCCACGTTTACCTTCCTTTACTCAAAGCGACTAAACCAGCACCTAACATTTCGGAAACACCAATGCCTAACAACAACGCTGAACAAGGGCATGATGAGCTGGTTTTACTGGTGGATGATGAGCCACTTATCCTAGAAATGGGTAGTGAGGTTCTTGAGTCTTTGGGTTACCGCGTTTTGGTGGCTACCGATGGTTTAGAGGCACTCGATTTGTTTAAAACACATAAAAACAATATTGCATTGATTATCACAGATGTCGTTATGCCTAAGCTTGGCGGCATCGAAACAATAAAGCTAATTCGCGAAATTGACCCTACAGTCAAGGTCATCTTTGCAACGGGTTACGACATCAATACCACCTTGAACCAATACTGTAGTGAGCACCAAGACCCTGTCATCAACAAACCTTATCCTATCCAGGATTTAAGTGCTTTGGTTGCACAGCAAATCAATAAAAACGCACCCGACCACCCTATTTGAGTGGAGAGGAAGAATTGAGTCTTTCAGCCCGTGTCTACTTGAGAATGAGGTCCTTAGGCRCGAGWTGCWRCAGGTAGCTTTAGACTACCTGCAAAACGAGCAACAACGATAACAATGGTTTCAAACTCAAGAAACGCCTTGAGACTTGAGGTATTCCTCATATGTCCCATGATAATCTGTGATACCATCTTCAGTAATTTCAATGATACGTGTCGCCAACGATGATACAAATTCCCTATCATGGGATACAAAAATCAATGTACCTTCATAATGCTCCAAAGCTGTGTTCAAGGATTCGATAAATTCCATATCCATGTGGTTGGTTGGCTCATCAAGCAACAATACATTCGGGTTTTTGAACATGAATTTACCAAACAACATACGCCCTTTTTCTCCACCCGACAACTGTTGAACCCGCTTCTCAATATCCAGTTTACTAAACAACATACGCCCTAAATTTCCACGGATTTCCTGCTCGCCATGTTCATCTTTTTTCCACTGCGCCATCCAGTCAAATACGGTTTCATTGTCTTTAAAGTCATGGGTATGGTCTTGCGCATAATAGCCAAGCTTGGCATTTTCAGCCCATTTGACTTCGCCAGTGTCCACGCTTAAATCACCCGCCAAACAGCGCAATAGTGTGGTTTTACCAATACCATTTTCTCCAATCACAGCCACGCGCTCGCCCGCAGGTATCATCAAATCAAACTTTTTGAAAATCTGTTGCTCATCAAAGCTTTTACTCACGCCTTTAAGCTCTAAGGCAATTTTGAATAGCTTTTTATCTTGGTTGAAGCGCATGAAAGGCATGATGCGACTGGATACTTTCACTTCATCCAGCTTAATTTTATCCAACTTTTTGGCACGCGATTGCGCTTGGGTAGCTTTGGAAGCATTGGCAGAAAAACGGCGCACAAATGCTTGTAGCTCTGCAATCTC
>NVSF01000014.1 GCA_002401135.1 Zetaproteobacteria bacterium | reverse complement strand
TTTTATCTATCCCTGTATTTATTTTGGCGATGGTGGCGGATTTGGCTCCATCTTGGTTACCAGATTTTTTACACATGAGTACGGTGCAATGGATTCAGTTTGTATTGGCGACACCTGTGGTGCTGTGGGGAGGTTGGCCATTTTTTGTTCGCTTCGTGCAATCCATCAAAACTTGGAACTTGAATATGTTTACCCTCATTGGTTTGGGGGTTGGTGTGGCATGGTTATACAGTGTTGTGGCGTTGTTTATGCCAAGTTTATTCCCACTTATCATGATGATGGAAGGCGGCCTTGTCGATGTGTATTTTGAAGCTGCGGCAGTGATTACAACCTTGGTCTTATTGGGTCAGGTGTTGGAGTTGCGTGCACGTTCACGCACCAACGAATCGATTAAACTGCTACTGGGCATGGCTCCCAAAACTGCGCGTTTGGTCAAAGATGATGGTACAGAAATCGATGTGCCTATGGAAGATGTGCAAGTTGGTGATGTGCTACGTATTCGCCCGGGTGAAAAAGTGCCTGTGGATGGCGTGGTCACTGAAGGTGAAAGCCTTGTGGATGAATCCATGGTCACAGGTGAACCTGTATCAGTTGAGAAGTTTACAGGTGAAAAACTCATTGGAGCAACCGTCAATGGTAATGGTTCGCTATTGATGCGCGCTGAAAAAGTAGGTGCAGATACGTTACTTTCACAAATTGTAAACATGGTCGCCGATGCCCAACGTTCACGCGCACCGATTCAAAAAATGGCAGATACAGTGGCAGGCTATTTTGTGCCTGTGGTGATTGTGATTGCAGCGATTGCCTTTGCAGCTTGGTATATTGTTGGCCCTGAACCCAAGCTTGCCCATGCCATGATTAGTGCTGTGGCAGTATTGATTATTGCATGTCCTTGTGCGCTGGGTTTGGCAACACCRATKTCWRTTATGGTRGGYRYTGGYMRMGGKGCWMMRRMKGGTGTGTTGATTAAAAATGCCGAAGTCTTGGAAATCATGGAGAAGGTCAATACCGTGGTGGTGGATAAAACGGGTACGCTCACCGAAG
Source organism: Zetaproteobacteria bacterium (assembly GCA_002401135.1). Classification (GTDB taxonomy): domain Bacteria; phylum Pseudomonadota; class Zetaproteobacteria; order Mariprofundales; family Mariprofundaceae; genus Ghiorsea. The sequence continues at coordinate 19,793 of NVSF01000014.1, read as the reverse complement.
GTAAACCCAAGCTGACCACAGTGATGATGACAGCCAAGATAGCTGAAAACGAAGTGTTGGCATTGGCAGCAAGTATGGAACGCGCCAGCGAACATCCGCTTGCCGCAGCGATTGTATCGGGCGCAGAGCAACGCGATATTCAACTGCAAGATGTGAAAGGTTTTACAGCCATCACGGGCAAAGGTGTGCAAGCGGTGGTGAACAACTACTTTGTGTTGCTGGGCAATGCGGGTTTGATGCAAGATAATGATATTTCGATTGGAGATGTAAGCAAGCAGGTGGAAGAACATCAGCTTGCAGGCGAGACCGTGATGTATGTGGCAGCCGATGGCAAATTGGTTGGTCTGATTGGTGTATCTGACCCGATTAAAACATCCACACCTGCGGCGATTCAAGAGCTGCGCGATGAAGGTATTGAAGTGGTGATGCTCACAGGTGATAACCACAACACTGCCAAAGCAGTCGCCGAGAAACTTGGCATCGACCGCTTTGAAGCAGATGTATTGCCCGACCAAAAAGCCAATGTGGTCAAAGCTTTGCAAGCCGAAGGTAAAATTGTGGCGATGGCAGGTGATGGTATCAATGATGCACCTGCACTTGCCCAAGCCCATGTGGGTATTGCCATGGGAACAGGCACAGATGTGGCGATGGAATCAGCAGGTGTGACCCTGATTAAAGGTGATTTGAGGGGCATTGTTCGCGCACGCCGACTATCTGCGGCAACCATGRAAAATATCCGCCAAAACCTATTCTTTGCCTTCATTTATAACTCAGCAGGTGTACCGATTGCAGCAGGTGTGCTTTACCCTGTGTTTGGGCTGTTGTTATCACCTGTGATTGCGGCTGCTGCCATGAGTTTTAGTTCGGTATCGGTGATTGTGAATGCACTTCGACTAAAAAATACGAAGCTTTAAGGTTTATAGTGAACAGGAACAAGTCATTGCAAGGCATAGGATGCGTTAAATATGAAAAATAATATGACAGACCCATGTGCGAGTAATGCTGAACCTAAGACATTTCGCCAAATCATACCTGCAATGAGTACGCCATTGGCATCTATTTTTGGCAGTGGATTTTTGGTGATTGTGCCTGTGTTGGCAAGCAGTGTGGGTTCGTATTCGGTATTGGCAATGTTGGTGGTGGCATTTGTTGCTTTTCAAGCTGGTGCAGTGGTGCGGCATAATATTTCATGTGCAGAACCTGTGCTGGAGGAAGGTCATCAGCGCAGCACAGTGATGTTAGAGCGATTATCATCCTTTGCTCTTGTTGCGGCTTATATTGTGTCGATTTGTTTGTATGTACATATTTTAAGCTCTTTTGTCTTGGGCGCTTTTGATTTGGATTCGAGCTTTAACAAAAGCCTGCTGACAACAATYATTATYGGYAGYATCACTTTGATTGGTGTGACAGGTGGTTTGAAACCACTGGAGAAAATGGAGAGCTGGGCATTGTATGTCACGCTAGCKATTTTRATGGTATTRCTGYTTGSTTTTGCSACTTATGATGTGAATCATTACCTMACTGCWGGCAGTTTTACYATGCCTCAAATGCCCGACCGYASCCCTTGGGAAATGATAACCATTGTSGCRGGCACGTTGATTGTGGTRCAAGGTTTTGAAACYACACGYTATCTMGGYAAAGARTTTGATAGTCAAACRCGAATCATTGCATCMCGCTGGTCACAATAYTTRTCACTGACYGTKTATGTTGTTTTTGTRGCATTGGCAYTRCCRATTGTGGTGGTATTRAATGGKGASTATGCYGAAAACAGTTTGATTYTATTGGCAGCMGAAGTRTCYRTRTTRYTGGTTGYACCACTSATTATTGCMGCWGGGTTRTCGCAATTTTCAGCAGCAGTTGCCGATACYTTAGCTGCAGCAGCCAATATGGCTGAAATTACAGTGGGTCGCATAAACCCGCGATTGGGTTATGCATTGGTTGGTGGCATGGCTATGGCATTGGCATGGTCAGGCTCAACATTTGAAATTATTACACTGGCATCCAAAGCRTTTGCWTTGTATTACCTRCTTCAATGTTGYGTTGGTTTTTCTGTGTGTAAGAATCATGTTGAACGAACACGATTTATCCTTGTGGGTCTGGCGCTGTTATTTGTGCTTATTTTTGCAGTGCCAGCGGGATGATTGGGGCAAAATGGGTGGAGGATAGGCATGTTACCTGAATTTAGGATTTTTGGACCAGGCATTAGTAATACGGTTCCTTTGGAGCAGTTATTTGCGCGTAAACGTGTAGAAAAAGTAAGCATCAGTACAAAAATTAAGAAGGTAAAAGATGAAGAGCCCCATGCTGATACGCTATCAACATACCAATCGCAAAGCTTAAAAGCATACCGTACGGCAGATAGTGCAAACCATCAGCAATCAGCACTCAAAGCGGCACAAGTGATGACTTCACCCGTGGTTTCGATTTTTGAGAAAGAAGAAGCACAGCAAGCATTGTTGATTTTGGATGAAGGAAATTTCAGGCATATTCCTGTATTATCCGAGCAACATCAATTGATTGGTATGGTTTCGGATAGGGATATTTATCGTTGTATGTGTGGTACGGGAACAGGTTGTCTGCACTGTGCCAAGGATAAACAAGATGTATTGATTAAAGACATCATGAAAGACCAAGTGTTGACGGCAAGTGTGGACACCGATGCGCGGTATATTGCGCGATTATTTGTTGAGCAACGCGTTGGGGCAATGCCGATTGTTGAAGCGGATAAACTWGTGGGCATTGTKACACGAAGCGATATTTTGAGGGCTGTGATGCTAAACCTTCATTTGGATGTTTGGGAGTAGCATTGTGGTAAAACAAAACATGTTTGAAAAGGAGGCGGAATGAATCAATTAAAGAAGGCAAGGTTTGTGTTGGGTCTGTTGTTTGCCCCGATATTGGTAGTGAGCATTTTAACGACTGAATCGATTGCAACAGAAGTGATGATGTATAAAAATGCAAGCTGTGACTGYTGYGGTGCTTGGGCGAMACACATGAAAAACCAAGGTTTTACRGTGAAAGAAAYACCGCGTGATGATATGACTGYGGTCAAAGAAAAGTATGGTGTACCTGATAGGTTAGCTTCATGTCACACTGCTATTGTGGATGGTTATGTGATTGAAGGGCATGTGCCTGCATTAGARGTTMAACGCCTGCTTAARGAGCGKCCAAAAGTTRTCGGTTTGACAGCTCCAGGTATGCCGATGCAATCRCCKGGTATGCAGGCWGAAGGTAAAACACCGAGCAATTATGATGTGCTAGCATTTGATAAACAAGGGCACACGAAAGTATACCAACGTTATTAATGTGAGGGCTGAATGATGATGCAACAAGAGGTGACGCCAAACTGGATGACAGAGCAAGGTGTTTGGAATGCGTAAATATTTAGCCACAAAAGTTGGTGCGTTGCTTGGGGTTCTTTTTCTATTGGTCTTAATTTTTGGCTGGGACTTGTTGCAAGATATGAAGTATTTGCAACAAGAGGCTGCTATTGTTGAAGAGAGCAACCACCAAAGTCATGACCTACATGCCATTGAAATGGGGGTGTATGCCAATATWAAAATTGTCAGTGATTTTCTCATCACGGGCGACCACCGATTGCTGGATAAATTTGAGGCACACCATCAACGCCTCATTGGTATTATCGAACAATATGGCGTTTTGCATCAAGATAGCAGCCTTTCTGATTTGTTGATGCGGGTGCAACGCATCAAAGCAATAGCCAATAAGGTTTTTCATTTGCCCTTTGCCACTGAGAACATGGAAGGCCCTATTTTCATAGATGAAATAGCCAGGGAAACCAAACAGGCAGTGGTCTATCTATCGAAAAAACATCATGTTTTGGATGCACAGGTGAATAGTGCGATGCAAATGATGGAAGGGTTGCGCATTGATATGCGTCAAGAGACGATTGCTTTGGTTTGGGTTTTGTTGCTGGCAATGGGGTTTCTTACGTATTTTATTTATAACAATATTGTGTTGCCTTTGGTTCACATGAAGCAAGAAGTTCAGCGTGTTGGGCAGGGGTATTTTGATGTGAACTGTCATGTTTCGTCAAATGATGAGATTGGTGAATTGGCGCGTACATTTAATACCATGGGCGAAGCATTRGGAGAGCGCGAACAAAAATTAAATCGGTTGCGAAGCTTGGCAGCGCACCAAGAAAAAATGAACGCCATGGGAGTGATGTCTGCCAGCATTGCTCATGAAGTGGGAAACCCTTTGGCATCCATCAATATGTTGTTACAGGTGGCAAAGCGCAAGTTGCGCAAGCACGATGACCAAGCCGTTGCAGCACATTTGGATTCAGCGCTACAAGAAACCGAGCGCATGGAGTCGATTATCCAAATGATATTACAGTTTGGGCGATATGAGGAAGGCTCACATTTTCAAGTTTTTGATGTGCAGCCGATTATTAAAGATGCTGTTCGTTTGGCGCAAATGTCGCCCCAGCATAAACGTGTGCCTATCCACATTGATATTGATACAAAACTACCACTGATTTATGCATCAGATAGCATGTTGATGCAGGTGTTGATGAATTTAATTTATAATGCATGTCATGCCTGTAAATCTGGTGGAGAGGTTGCGATTCGTGTTTTTAAACAGCAACAAGTTGTCGTGATTGATGTGTGTGATACAGGGCATGGAATAGCCGAAACGATACGCGAGAGCATTTTTCAACCCCATGTAACAACCAAAGAAAAAGATGAAGGTAGTGGATTTGGTTTGGCAATCAGCAAAGAACTGATGGATGCTATGCATGGTACATTAACGTTATTAGAAGACACAAAGCAGGGTACATGTTTCCAGATAAGCGTGCCCACTTCGCAGGGCAAGGATAACTTATGAGATTATTAGTGGTCGAAGATGAACCATATATACGGCAGGGGATTGTTGAAGTCCTTCGAGAAGAAGGTTTTGACACGGTTGAAGCGGCATCGGTTACAGCAGCCTTGGCTGGTATTAAGTCCCATGCTGTTGATGCAATACTGTGTGATAATTTTTTACCTGATGGTGAAGGTTTTGATGTTCTTGAATCCATCCAAGGTACGGGTATTGCCCTTATTTTGATGACTTCATTTGGCAACCGAGAGCTGGCATCTCGTGCTTTGCTTGCGGGGGCTTATGACTATGTCACCAAACCCATTCGCTTTGATGAACTGTTGGCAAGACTTCATCGTTTGCAGGAGAAGCTCACCCTACGTTTAAAGGTAAAAGAGAGTGAACAAGTATTACAAAACCAAGGTGAACTTGCTGTGCTTGGTTCATCTGAAAATATGCAAGCGGTGCAACATTTGATTCAGAAATCGAGTTCTAGCCAAGTGCCTGTTTTACTACAAGGAGAAACGGGTGTGGGTAAAGGTGTGGTRGCGCGRTTATTGCATAGTTTATCCAATCGAAGCGCCCAGCCTTTTGTGCGCATCAATTGCGCATCAATTCCAACGGAACTGTTAGAATCTGAGTTGTTTGGACATAAAAAAGGTTCATTTTCAAGTGCAGATAGAGACAGGAAGGGTTTGCTGGCAACGGCAGGCAAAGGCACACTTTTCATGGATGAATTGATTGAGTTACCACTCGCCATGCAGTCCAAATTATTACATGTTTTTGATGAAGGTTGTTTTCGAGCAGTGGGTGATGATAAAGAGCAGCTATTTCAGGCAAGAGTGATTGCTGCGAGTAATGTTGATTTTAAACAAGCCATTCAAGAAGGRCGTTTTCGCGAAGACTTATATTTTCGYTTGAACGTGATGGAAATTTGTATACCGCCTTTGCGTGAAAGAGGAGGTGATATTATTCCTCTCACAGCCCGATTGTTGGAACAGATTTGCCAAGAATGGAGCAGACCCGTCCCAGAATTAACATCAGAGCAAGCATCATGGCTTGARGCGCAAATGTGGAAAGGTAATGTGCGTGAGCTTAGRAATGCGCTGGAGCGRGCATTACTTCTTGGCTCAGATGGTGGGTTATTGTTTTCTGATATGACAGATGTATCAAGTYTTGAGTCGTTAAATCTTGCKGAAGCAAGTCGGRTTTTTGARAAGCGTCATATCGARCGTGTCATCAACAATTGTGCTGGCGATAAAGCACAAGCTGCAGACCAATTGGATATTGGTCTGTCTACTTTATACCGCAAGCTGGAAGGTTAATTTCTTATATTTGACATGCTTTTGCATAGGTGTTTCTCAAAAATGAGAAYTTCGCAAAGAAAAATTAWACTTCAATGATTCATAACTKRTTGTTTATATTAWRRTTTCATCTTATTTTYTGGTTRCGGCTCTAAAGAAAGAGTTGGCACACATATTTCTCCTTACATAGGTAGTGCTCCTGTATATTTATCAGGTGCGTTTATATATAAACCACATACCTTTAGGAGGGTTAACCCAATGAAAAAAATATTATATACATTAAGCGGCTTTGCCATGCTTGCGGTGACAAGCGTAGCACTTATACCGACTGAAGCGGAGGCGCTTCCCGTGTTTGCTCGAAAATATGGCATGACTTGTAACGCTTGCCACACGATGTTCCCCCAGCTTTCTAAAATGGGTGTTGCCTTCCGTGAACGCGGTTATCGTTTTGAAGCGGGCCGTGGTGATTTGGATAGCCAAGATGAGCGAGGAATGAACTTTGACGGYAGTGATAATACGGTGTTTGCAGCAGCATTTCCTTTCACGGTTCGCACCCAAATACTATACAGTGATGCKAGTCCGATTGAAGCAGATGCTGGRGGTGCAGTGATGCCTGGACACCGTCCTGGAATGTTGGATGAGTCTAAGGATAATGCAAAGATTGGYTTTGGAGAGTTTGGCTTAATTTCATCGGGTTCGTATGATAACTTTTCATGGTGGATGGATGCCAGCCTTGGCGGCGGCATTGGCATGTTGGAAGGCATCTATTATGTAAGTGACCTTGTTAAAATTCGCTTTGGTCGTGTACAAAACAATGTGGGTTATGGTATGACCATGATGTCCAAACGCCCGATTGGTTATGGCTGGGCAGATGCAGCACAAATGGCAGGCGGCACGATGCTAATGATGGTGGATGGTATTAGCGTACATGGCACAACCAATGGTGATTCAGGCGTAGGTACGTATTACAACTTGAGTTATGGTTTAGCAGGTGAAGACTCTACATCTGGCAATAAAACTTCAACGGTATACGGGCGTGTAGCTCAAGAACTTATGGATAACCATATTGTTGGTGCTTATGTATATTCTGCTAAAAACTATACCAGTAATGTRTTTGGTGGCGAGTCGGCCATGCTGATGGCAATGGGTGCACCGGGCGCAACAAATGCCAATCCAATGGCTTTTGAGACGGTTTCACGTGCGGGCATTGACTTCGCCTGGAACTATGGCGAGCCATTGCAAGCATGGGGTGCATATACTGTGGGCGATCAGGTTAATCCGATTTCAGGTGACACATTAAACGTTACTGCGATTACTTTATCAGCCGAGTGGATTGCTCAAGAAAGTTGGATGCTTGGTGCGAAATACAATTCCAGCGAAGTTGATTTGCAGATGCTAGGTAATACGGTCTTAAAACCTGATGCAACGACGCATACAACATTGTATGGTATTCACCAAGTTGCTGAGAATGTGCAGGCTATTTTATCCTACACAAGCAGCAAGAATGTTGTGGAAAGAATGGGTGCAGCAGGTGGTGCGACCAATGCAACACAGTCTGACTTTAATACATTAATTTTTGCTATCGACATGGCACTTTAATAGCTGAAGTTCATAAGGGAAAGGGGGCGATTGCCCCCTTTTTTTATAAACAGGAGAAGGTTATGGATACACAAATCATCAATACTGTAAGGCATGGTTTAATCTTAGGGATAGTTGCATTGATTATGGGTGCGCTTTGGGCGGCATATATGGCAACAAACCATGAGAAATTACATGGTGCATTTGAAGCGCAACAAATAAGCATTCAACAAGCCATGATGGAAAAGCAAATGAATGGCATGGCTATGGATGATATGGRCATGGGTCATGCGCATGGTAGCGAGATGGCAGCAGACCACCATAATGAGGTTCAGCCTCATGCTGAAGGTGGTCATCAAGCGGGTAGTCACGGTGATAGCGCACWACACTCACATTCAGGTTCGCTGGCTAAAGATGCCATGCAGCGTTTATTACGTGGGCATATTCATGCCATGGGTTTGGGCGTGCTGGTATGTGTGCTTTTACTCATTGTTGCATTTACATCACTCAAAGATGTGTGGAAAAAAGTATTCGGGCTTACCTTTGGTTTGGGCGCAGTGCTCTATCCACCAGCTTGGGTGATTATGGGTTTTCGTACAGTGGAGCTGGGCCCTGAAGCCGCCGAAGCCAGTATTATGTGGTTGTTTGGACCTGCGGTAGGTTTATTGATTGGTTCAATGATAGCTTTGTTGATTGTATTGCTTCTGGAGCAGTCGGGCTTGAAAAATAAGTCATTATTGAGGTGGGCATTTGATTAATCAAAGTGCATACCAAAGTGGATGCCTGCGGTGTAATGTTGTGTGTCAGCAGTTTTAGAATAGCCAAAAACTGGTCCATAGTGAAAGTTTGAACTTTCAAATGTATATGTGGCTTCAAGGTGTGTTGCATAACTGGATTCCCATGTGCCATCATGGTTTGCCCATTCATAACCTGGCGAAACGGATAAAATAAGACTTTTCCATGGGTGAACAGCGACGGAAAGCATAGCCGCATAATGCGCCTCATCGGTAAGGATGGTTTCTACACCCAAACCGACAGATACATGTTGCAACAAACCTTCATCGGATAATCTTTTCATAGCGTGGAGATGAATATTTATACCATCTTTTTGTTCTTCTTTTAAGTAGGCATAACCCAGAGAAGCGCCGAATTCAATATCTTCTGTTTGGTGCATATCATGAGAGTCACTCGCGTTATGCTCCTGAGAAAGGGCAGGTGTGCTGACATGAAATAAGGCGATAATGGCTAGGTAAAATTTATGTTTAGACATATTCAATCTCCATCAATTTATAGGTATTGTTTAGATACTTTCGCGCATCGTATCGGGAGAATCCTTGGTGAAAAGGTTTTGTTTGGTGGTGAGAGCGTTTGTATTATCCACTTGCCAATGGCATTTGATTAATCAAAGTCCATACCAAAGAGGATGCTGAAATTTTGGCGCGGTTCCCTGAACATATTGAAGCCAATCATTACCTAAAAGAGCCTGAATAATAAATAATGGCTTCGATACCTTGTGCCAGTGCGCTGGTCTCATGGGGTAAAAAGCTATTTCATTAAGTTTAAGGGTTGATAAGGAAAGAAATATTTCTTGTTTGGGATGCAGCAATGGCACTGCCTGATTTTAATTCAGGGCTAATTGTACCTAGGACTTGGTGAATCAGATTCACATTGCAAACACATGTGATATTTGGGTCAATGCCAGTGGGAAGYAAATTGGCCGAAGCAATAGTATAGCCACCATTGATGCCAACAACTGAGATGGTGTCAGATTTTTGAACAGAGCCACCTGCGGTGTCAGTACATGACGTTGTGTAGGCATAGTCAAGAACGCTACTCATAGCAGGTGTCCATTGAACAACGACATTTGTACCAGATGCGAACAGATGGTTTTTGGTAGGTGCTGTGATGCTAAAAGGAGCGGGGAAGTTTACAGAAGAAGATGCATTTGGGTCATTGGGGCGTTGAAGCTCTATGGTATAAGCTGCACTAGTATCTGAAGAAAATGTTGTTTCATAGCTTCCTGAAGATAGTTTTGAAAGTGTTTTGCGAACCCCATCTCGAGTTGAGACCAAAACATCTCCATCTATCAGCTTCACATCGTCAGATCCTGAGATTAAAGAAACATTGACAGAGGTACTGTTGCTACCTGTTGAGGACACAGTAATGGTCGCATCCATGCCTGAAGTTTTAATATCTGATGAGTCAACGGTGCAACCACTAGATATGAATAGCGCTGCGATGAGGAGTAGGTGAGTTCGTTTTAGGTAGTTCATAATCTCTCCTTGAGTATCTTAATGATACTAGAGCAATGCTGTGGACTTCATAAGTTTATGTCAAATGGTTAACTAGCCACTTGCCGATAGCCTGAATTTCTTCAGGGCAAACCGAATGTTCCATGGGATAGTCATGCCATGCCACTTGAAAGTTGATATTTTCCAGAAACTCAGCAGAGGCTTTGCCATACTTATGCAAGACAACAGGGTCTTGTGTACCATGTGCCATGAAGATAGGAGTGGATTTCGAGTCAGGGTTGATGTCCTGTTCAATGGTGGTGTGAAGCGGCAAATAACATGACAAACCCATGATGCCAGCCAGTGGTTTGTTGATGGTTAGCCCTGTATAAAGCGCCATAGCACCGCCTTGCGAAAAACCAATCAAGAAGATGCGGGTGTTAGGCACACCACGTGCGTTTTCTTGTTCTATAAGTTGCATGATGCTTTTGGYRGAWTGYTTGATGCCKTGYTCATCTTGWGGGTTGGTATCGGGGTTRTCCACTTTGAGTGAATACAAATCATACCAAGCAGGCATGATGTAACCACCATTCATGGTCACGGGCATGGTTGGAGCGTGCGGAAAGATAAATCGAATAYTTAAATCATCAGGCAAACCCAACTGAGGGACAATGGGTAGAAAATCAAAACCATCCGCGCCCAAGCCATGCAGCCAAATCACGGTTGCAGTTGGATTTTTACCCGTATCTTTGGTTTCATGTTTTAGATTTGGCATATGGTCTTCAGTGTCTCCGTGGTAAAAGTATCAGGCTAAGAGTGCTTGAATTTCTTCTTTRGACAATGGTGYWGGAAGCCTTGCGCCAAGTTGTGCTACGATTTTTGCCGCSGCATGRCTGCCCAAATGYCCYGCTTGYTKCCAASTTAAACCATTGGTAATGCCATACAGTACGCCAGCAGCATACATGTCCCCTGCACCYGTGGTATCTACTGCATCAACAGTCACACCTTCAATGGCAATCGCTTCACCTTCATGCATGATRATYGARCCATTTTTACCCAAAGTGAGTGCWACRTTRTCACATGTTTTRTGRATGKCATGYGCTGCATGAATAGGGTCATCTTCACCWGTWAGWGCKGCRGCYTCATCTTCRTTRCAAAAYAAYAAATCWACAGGGCCTTCAATCAGGTATTTGAAYTCATCACGGCAAATATCCACCAARAAKGGRTCKGAAATRGTSAGMGCGATTTTGGTRYYGCWTTGRTTGGCAATATCAATGGCGTGYAAGGCWGCTTCTTTGGTSGATTCGCCTGCAAACAAATAACCTTCCACATAAATATAATCAGCCTTGGCAATAGCCGCTTCATCAATGTCATTACGCGATAAAGTCGCTGAAACACCAAGGTTGGTCAGCATGGTACGTTGGGCATCGGGGGTGATGAGAACAACACATGTACCCGTTGTTTCATTGCTGGCTTTTGCTCCAAAGTGAATACCCAAGTCTTGTAGCTCTGTGGCATATTGTAGCCCGAAATTATCTGAGCCTGTTTTACCACAATAAGCAACTTTTCCGCCCATGTCAGCAATGCCAACAATGGTATTTGCAGCCGAGCCACCCGAACAAGTGTTTACTTTGTGCTCTTGCAACGCATCAAGAATCTTTTGCTGATCTTCTTCGCTGGTTAAGGTCATGATGCCTTTTTCAATGCCTTGTGCTGCCAAAAAAGCATCATCGCATTGTACTTGTAAATCCATAATGGCATTGCCTACGCCGTAAACATTGATTGTCATATTTTTATCCTATTGTGTATAATAATCTTATTGACCAGCAATGGTCATATCAGAAATGCAAATGCTGGGTACTGCCGTGCTTCCCAACCAAGTCACATCATTACCAAGATGTGAGATGTTGGCAAACATATCACGCAAATTGCCTGCAATGGTAATTTCTTGTACAGCTTGCCCKRWTKYYSCWWWKKSAWYYRARWMRMCMRCMSSKCCMSSYRAMYAATYWCCTGYSACWCCRYTGATRCCAAARCCCATCARYTCAGTGACMAARAAACCATCTTGWATATCMWRMAWYATMTCMTCTTGRKTCATYWCRCCWSCWTGMATMAKRATRTTGGATGTGCCAATRCCAATATCACCCGTYARMCCWCGGCTGGCATTGCCTGTTTCTGCAATGCCTAAGCGTTTGGCAGCATACCTATCCGTCAAAAAGCCAGTGAGCCTACCTGCTTCAATGATGTTACGCTGCTGGCATAGTGTGCCTTCKCCATCAAACAAGCGGTTTGCCATGCCTTGCGCATGATTGGGGTTTTCTTCGATGGTTACAAAGTCAGGAAATAGCTGTTCGCCCACTGCTTCACCCAAAAATGTCCGCTTTTGCAACACTGCGCGTCCGTTGATGGCTGAAAACAAATGCCCARGAATTGAAGTGGCAATGCGCGGTTCAAACACCACAGAGCAGGTGCGACTAGAGACTACTTTGCTGCCCAAACGCGCCGCAGCTCGTTGCGCTGCTTCTTCGCCAATGCTTTGTGGGGAGCGCAAATCTGATGCAGCAAAGGCAGAGTGCCAAGCGTAATCACGCTGCATACCCTCATCCTTGCCTGCAATCACCGACACAGACAACGAAGCCGATGATGTGTGATTGCCGGCCACAAAACCATCGCTACTGGCATAAACTTTTTCATGGTCGCCAAATCCTGCGGTTGCCCCTTCGCTGTTGGCAATGCGATTGTCCTCGGCTAAGGCAACCTCTTCGCATTGTAATGCCGCTGATTTGGCGGCTTCGGTGTTCCAACCGTGGGCAATATGTGGATGTTCCGTGCGCCATGTCGTCAAGGTTTGTTCGTTGGGGTGATTCGCGCCCACAGGTGGGACAACATCAGGGTCAGCCTCGGATATTTTCGCCATATCCACCACTTGTTGCGCCAAAGCTTTTAAACCTTTATCGGACAAATCCGATGAACTGGCGGAAGCAAATGCCAAGCCTTTCGTCGTTTCTACAAAACCTCTTAACCCAATGCCTTGAGCGCGTTCAGCTTCAATGCTTTCCACCTTGCCGTGGCGTACGTTCACCGACTCACCCGTGCTGTTCACAGCAATGGCATCAGCATGTTTCGAGCCTGCTTGTTTGATATAGTCTAAAAGTTGCGCGGTTTTATGTTGTAAATTCACGATGTTACCTTCTTGTTTTAGGCTGTGTTCAGGGGTTGCATCAGCAAAGCTTGGGTATTTTATGCATTCTGGCAATATTTAAATATGGTAAATGTTTTGAAATACATGTTCAAGAGACTTAGGGTTGATGGTGAGCGTAAGCGGTGAGGTNAAAGWATGCTAAGAAAAATATCACGCATTGTACTTGGTATACTTTTATTCTTGTTGTTGATGGYTGCTGGCAGCATAGGAGTTATTAAATATAACCAATATCAAAATATAACAACTCTGATTGAAGAAGCCTTGGATGGTCGATTGATTGCCCATAAAGCGAACCATCAAGGGAAGTTAGCGTCTATTTTTAATAGTGGCATTCGCTCTTTTGAGTTGGACCTYATGTTTCGCCAACAAGGCGATTCAGGTTACTTCGAGGTAGGACATGATGATAAAGAAGCGAAAGGGCATACTTTTGCTTCTTATTTGGAATCACTGGGTGATTATACGATTAAAAAAGTCTGGATTGATGTCAAAAACATCAATGATGATAATGCACGTGCCGCATTGGCTAGGTTGGCATTTTTAGATGAAAACTATGATATTAAACCGATACTTATTTTGGAATCTTCAACAACAAGCAAACGCTTTAAAGACTTTAGTCGGGCAGGTTACCACACATCATATTACCTTCCGACAACGAAAATACATGGGTTACTTGCTCAAAATGATGCACATGCCATTCAAAAAGAAGTTGTGCGTATTCAAACGCTTGTACATGAGCAGCAGCTTGCAGCCGTATCTTTTACGGCATCGCTTTATCCATTTGTGAAACGTTATTTAGAGCCTGTTTTGCCAAAACACATTGTGTATCATACGTGGAATATTATTAATTTTAAGGACTATAAGGCGCTTGAAACATTAAAAGATAAAGCTATTTTTAAAGMYKWAMRMRWWWWWACYWTTWWYKNNAATTAYYAWNATATWTWKWWWYKAWRWKWTWYRRGKKRYYKGGYWWYNTTCATWYYWMTWMTRGKKAGWRTWMAYRKYRTTTAAAAGGTGGCTGTTAGCGGCTCTTTTTATTGTTGTTGCAGCATTGAGCTATCGCTTTTCTTTTGCAATATACCATCAACAAACTGTTGCGGACTTGTCTTTGTGGCAACAGTTCTACGCGCTGATATGGGGCATTCGATTTGATATGGCTTTGGCGATGCCGATGGCATTGGTTTCTCTATTGTTGCACCGCCTATCAAGTATGTTTTTCTCTTTATCATGGCATTGGTATGTTGTGTTATGGATGCCTCTTATTTTTATTGTCCATACGGGTGATACCCTTTATTTCCAAGACTCAGGAAGGCATGTGGGTTATGAAATACTCGCTGCACAAGGCGATATTTTTGAATTGTTCCAACATGCGTTGCACACGGGGTTAGAACTTATCTTGTGGAATGCTTTATTGCTCTGTGCGCTCACTTTTTTTATGGCTAAAATATGCGAAACAGGTGCTCCATGAAAAGGTAGAGCAGGGCTTGGTGAGAGCTTTCTTTTTTCGTTGGCGATACTGTTGATAACGGTTGTGGCAATTCGCGGAGGGGTAACAGGTGTGCCACAAACACCTGCCCATGTTTATCAAGTTGGGGATGCAAAACAGGCACTTGTTGCGGCGAACCCTGTGTATATTGCATTGTTTATTTTGAGTCATAAAGAAAAAGCGCTTCAAGCGGCGGTGTTGCCCAAAACATCTATGACGACAACGCAAATGATTAACGATTTATACCCTGAGCAGCCGGGCAATAAAGGGACTGATGTAGCGCAAACATATAATATTATTTTCATCCTTTTGGAGAGTTGGAATGCTGTATTTATGCAGAGTTACAATAGTGCGGCGCAGCAGCAAATTACACCCAATTTTGATGCTTTTCGTGCGCGTTCCATATCTTCTGATTTAACCTTGGCGGGAGGGCATAGAACAACAGAAGGTATGTTTGCCAGCATGTGTTCTTTGCAAAATCCTTTGGGCGCGAGCGTGGTGGGAACGCAGTTGATGGATTTTAATTACCGCTGTTTGCCCCAAATTTTACAAGACCAAGGATATGACACAGCGTTTATCCAAGGTTCGTATCGGGATACCAGTAGTGTAGGTTCATTCGCCCAAAAATTGGGTTTCACCGAAAGCTTAGGCAAGGTTGAGTTGCCAAAAGGTAAACTGCCACACAATGTTTGGGGTTTGCATGATGATGATTTGTATGAATATGTGTTGGATAAGGCTTTGTATCAGAAAAAACCATTCTTTTTTGCACTCAATACCAATTCAACACATGATATTATGTTGCCACCGCATATTCAACCGTTTGTTGCTGAAGATGTGCAAGATGCCAAGCATAAAAATGTAATGCATTATGCGGATGCTGCGTTTGGACGATTTATCMGCAARATTCAGCAAAGCCCCTTGGCAAAAAACACGATTATYGTRGCATTTGCCGACCACACAGCACAAGTGCGCGGTAGCGATGTCTATGAATACATGGTTCCTATGGCGATTTGGGCTCCCGATTCAGCGGCGAAGAACATTCCTTTTGCTACATCGCAACGGGATATTGCACCCACCGTGCTTGAGCTTTTGGGCTTGCCTGTGCCACAGCACTTTACAGGCAAGTCACTCTTATCATCGCGCACGTTTTTTGCCGACTATTATCATAATCAGCATTTGGGCTGGATAGAAGGTGATGATTTGATGCGTTTAAATTTAAGCAATGATTCTATGCAATGTTTTGCTTGGCGTGAGGACYTATTGTTGAAAAAACCTAAGTCATGTGAGGGTCAAGAAAGCCTCAGGCAACATGCTTTGGGTTTTACAAACTGGGCGCAACAAGCTCTATTTGCAGGGGAAACGGAAAGGTTAAGTCGTTTGTCGCAGTGATGCCAAGGCACTTTTAAAGCTTGGGTATTTTAATGTTGGAAGCAAGTTATGTAAGGCTTGGTTAGATATACGTTTGTTATCTCTAAAAAAATCCAAGTATGCCGCACTCATCTGTTGTTCGGCTTGTTTAGCGGTTAAGATAATAGGTTTGGGTGCGCCAATCATGCCTGCGAGCTGACAAACATAATCTTGGTGTGAGCATGGCTCATCATCCGATAAATTGATGATACGATTACGTTCAGGTTTTTGCATGGCAGTCATCAATACGCTTATAATATCATCGACATGAATGCGATTGGAATAATGGGCAGGTTGCCAAGCTACGGTTTTGTAATGACCTGCTTTGAGTTTACTAAGAATATTGCGTTCATCACCATAAATACCTGACAAACGGAATACCTCAGCAGGTGCGTTTGACGCTAACCAAGTTTGCTCAGCTTTGAGGCGTTGTACACCACGCGGGCTTGTAGAAAAATGGGTTGAAGTCTCATCAATCCAATCGCCACCACTATCAGCATAGACGCTGGTGGCAGACAAATAACCTGCCCATTGTAGCGAAGGTAGCTTTTCAACAAGGCTATTCACCCATGATGATTGGGTTTCAAAGGGTTTACGCTGCTCATCATAACTTAAAGGAATGGAATCCAACACGGCATCACAATCAGCTAACCATGTTTTATCCAAAAGTGCAGGGTTATCATTGACTACAACCTCAACACCTTGCTGTTGCAGCTTGTTTRCAGCCTCTGGATTGCGCACCGTGGCTTTGACGTTGATGCCTGCTGCCAAACATGCGTGTGCCAGCTTGCTACCGACATATCCGCAGCCTAAAATCAACAATGTTTTAATGGGTTTACTCATGGGCTACCTCTTGCTTACTGCATCAATTGAAACTATCTTGCGCACCCTGTGAAGTTCACAGTTTGGGGCTCATGGCGCAACTGGTTAGCGCAACCGGCTCATAACCGGTTGGTTCTAGGTTCGAGTCCTAGTGAGCCCACCATATTACAAAAGCAAAGCATGACGCAAGCGAGGTGTTTGACAATGAGTAGTGTAAATCCTGATGAGTTGAAGGCTTTGGTGCTTGCCCATATTGAAGATGCAGACGTGGATKTTGTTTGTTATTCTGGTGATGACCACTTTGAAATGACAGTAGTTTCCGCATCRTTTGCAGGTAAACCACGTATCGCACGCCATAAGATGGTGTATGCTGCACTGGGTGACAATATGCGCCAAGCAGTCCATGCTTTGGCTTTAAAAACAAAAACGCCTGAGGAGGCATCAGCATGAGTGAYTCAGTCCAAGATTCAGTACAAGGGCAAATCGGTGAAATCGTTAAAAACAACGATGTATTGTTGTTTATGAAAGGTACGCCGCAAATGCCACAATGTGGTTTTTCGCAGCGTGTGTGCGCTATTTTGAGCGGGCATGATGTACCGTTTTCAGCGATTAATGTATTGCTTGACCCGTCCGTTCGTGAAGGCATTAAAGAGTTCAGCGATTGGCCAACGATTCCACAACTTTATGTTGGTGGCGAGTTTGTTGGTGGCTGTGATATTGTTTCTGAAATGCATGAAGATGGTGAGCTTGCAACTTTGCTTACGCCATTCAAACAGGTTGATGCTGATAAGGCATAATGCTTGCTTTGCGATGCAAAAAAAGATATAACCCTGATGTGAATGCTGTTATTTTATGTGATGCTGTTATGCCATTAGGCAAATCTTTATAGATGGCTGGTTCGGTGGGTCAGAACCTCAGCCAAAAACAAGCGCAACGTCTTGCGCTTACCCCTCAGCTTACCCAAAGTTTAAAAGTCTTGGCCATGAACAGCCAAGACTTGGAGCTGTTTATTGAAGAAAGCTTGGAATCCAATCCTTTGCTGGAAATGGAAGCGCCCAAAGAGGMTKYSKKWWMWKMMWYMSYYGWWKYAGMAMYMRWMKWMARYKMATKKMAWGAGTCTGATGGTGGCGACCGTTGGGATAATATGTATCAAAACAACCGTGGCTYTGAGTCAGGTACAGATATAGAGCAGCAATGGCAAGATGAGCAAAGCCTCAGCGACTCTTTGCACGAACAAATTGCACAACAGCCCATGGATGATTTGGAGCGAAAAATCGCACATGCCATCATTGACTCTTTGGATGACGATGGTTATTTCCGCGCCTCGATTGAAGAGGTGCAGACGGGCATAGACACTAAAGTTAAGAAAAATAAAGTGATTGAAGTGCTGGAATGTGTGGTTCAAGAGCTTGAGCCTTCGGGCATTGGCGCACGAGATCTCACTGAATGTTTACTGCTGCAAATTTCAGATGAAGACTCTTCAGCCATGCTGGTTCGTCAAATCCTATTGTATCATGAGGATTTGATTACAGATGATTTGGCACTGATGAAAGCCATATCATGTGATATTGACACCTTGGATGCAGCGCGGGCACTGCTTCGCCGCCTTGATCCCTTTCCTGGGCATGGTTTGCGCGGTCAGGAAAACATTTATGTGCAACCCGAAATCATCTTCCGAATTATTAACAAAAAAATTGAAGTTGAAGTGCCTAAATCAGGGTGGCGCGGCTTGAAAATGAGCGGGCAATGGACTGGGCAAAAGTGGTCGGGTAAAGACCGCGAGTTTATGGATGCGGCAAGCCAAGAAGCCAAATGGTTGCTGCAAGCTTTGGGTCAACGCAGYGATACGCTTATGAAGGTTGGCTTGTGTCTTGCTGCGAGGCAGAGGCTGTTTCTTGAGCATGGCATATTGGGTTTAAAGCCGCTAACGTTGCAAGATGTGGCTGAAGAAGTGGGGCTACATGAATCAACGATTTCACGTGTGACCCATGGTAAATACGCACAAACACCGCTAGGTTTGATTGAGCTTCGCCGCTTTTTCTCAGCAGGATTGCCAACGCGTGGTGGCGGTTTGATTTCAGTGCACAGAGTGCAGCAGCGGGTGAAAACATTGATTGAATCAGAGCCTTTGGGTCGCCCCATATCGGATCAAGCGATTTCAGAGCGCCTTCAAGCTGAAGGCATTGAAATTGCAAGACGTACGGTTGCCAAATACCGTGAACAGTTAGGGCTGCCACCAAGCAGCCAAAGAAGACGTGCTGCAAAAGCGCGACAAATGCAAAGCCGGAGGTAGGAAATATGCAAGTATCGATTACAGGTCGTCATGTTGAGCTCACTGAGCCGCTTAAAGAATACGTTCATGAAAAACTAGGACATTTGAAACATTCGTTTGATCATGTGGTGGACGTGCATGTGGTGTTAACAGTTGAAAAACATAGGCAACGCGCTGAAGTGAATATTACAGCCAACGGTGTGGTGCTTCATGCCAAAGCTGAAACTGATGATATGTATGCATCGATTGATGGTGTGGTTGATAAGTTGAACCGCCAGCTCAAGCGTTATCGTGCGAAGTTGCAGCGGCATCAAGGTGCTGGGCGTAAAACAAGTATGCGTTTGCGTCATAAAGCATTGGATGTTGCCCATGAAACTGAAGAGCTTGCTGAGGGTTACACGCCGAATACACTTGCTGAAGAAGCCGTTGATGTTGAAGTGATGAGTATGGATGATGCTGTGATGCATATGGAACTCTCAGAAAAAGAAAATGTACTTCTTTTCACCAATGAAGAAACAGGTAAATTGAATGCTTTAACACGTAAACCAGACGGCTCTTTAAGCTGGATTGAGCCAGAAGCGGGTTAATGATGTCTGAAGACAGTAAGTTGGTGACCCCTGAACATGTGTTGCTGGGGTCGCAAGCGAAAAGTAAACGTGCACTACTCACG
>NVSF01000013.1 GCA_002401135.1 Zetaproteobacteria bacterium | reverse complement strand
ATCTATGCCTCTTCTGGAGCGGTTGCGTTTTTTGTGTATTAGCAGCTCCAATTTGGATGAGTTTTTTGAAGTGCGTGTTGCGATGTTGAAGCAGCGTGTTGCCATGGGTTTAAACACAACTTCACCCGATGGGCTTTCCACATCGGAAACATTAAATGCCATCCGCACCGATGTTGAAGCCTTGGTCGAAAAGCAGTATACATTATTAGAAAATGACATTTTACCTGCCATGCGTGATCAAGGTATTCATATTTTACATCGCCATGAATGGACTGAAGCGCAACAACAATGGATTCGTCGTTTTTTCCGAGCAGAGCTGTTGCCCGTGCTCACGCCAATCGCTTTGGATCCCGCTTACCCATTTCCTAAATTGGTTAACAAAATATTAAACTTTATTGTCACTCTTGAAGGTAAAGATGCGTTTGGGCGTGATGTGAAGCGAGCGATTGTGCAAGCACCACGCTCTTTACCACGTTTGATTGCTTTGCCTGATGATGTGGCAGGCTGTGCGCATGGTTTTGTGCTGTTGTCCTCGATTATGCATGCTTATGTGGATGACTTGTTTCCAGGCATGGAGGTCTCGCAATGTCATCAGTTTCGGGTGACACGAAACAGTGAGTTGTATCGCCGCGAAGAAGAAAGCGAAGACTTGAAAAAAATGATTACCGCAGAGTTGCTGGACAGTCGGTTTGGCGCGGCAGTTCGCCTTGAAGTGTCCACACATTGCCCAGAAGAACATTCTGATTTTTTGCTGCATCAATTCAATCTGAAAGAGCAGGACTTGTATCGGGTGAATGGCTTGGTGAACTTGTACCGTTTGGCTGCCATTTCTGATGAAGTGGATAGAGCAGACCTTAAATTTAAACCCTTTGTGGCAGGTTTACCCAAATGTTTGTCCTCGACCAGTGAAGATGATTTATCATCATTGTTTGATAGAATCAAACGCTCGGATGTATTGCTGCACCACCCATTCCAAAGCTTTGAGCCTGTGATGGATTTGTTAAATCAGGCAGCCAATGACCCTGATGTGCTTGCGATTAAACAAACCATGTACCGCGTCGTACCTGATTCGCCAATTGTAAATGCCTTGGTTAAAGCAGCCGCGAATGGCAAAGAAGTGGTGGCGATAATCGAGCTGCGTGCGCGATTTAATGAAGCAGATAATATTGGTTTGGCAGACAGGCTTCATGCCGCAGGTGTGCAGGTCATTTATGGYGTGGTGGGTTAYAAAACACATGGTAAAATGATGTTGATTGTACGCCGCGAAGGTCGTCGTTTACGCCGTTATGTGCATCTTGGCACAGGCAATTATCACAGTATAACATCAAGATATTACACGGACTTTGGTTTGTTATCATGCAATCCAGAGCTTGCTGAAGATGTGCATAAAATGTTTCAGCAGCTTACAGGAACAGGTCGTGTGCAACGCATGAAAACACTGCTTCATGCGCCATTTACCTTGCATAAAGGCATGTTGGAGCGTATTGAACGTGAAATTGAACATGTGCAAGCAGGTGGACAAGGGCGCATCATTGGCAAAATGAACGGTTTGGAAGAGCCTGAAATGATTCAAGCTTTGTATCGCGCCTCGCAAGCGGGTGTAAAAATTGATTTGATGGTGCGCGGCATTTGTTGTTTGCGTCCAGGTATCAAGGGTGTGTCGGAGAATATTCGTGTGCGCTCAATTTTAGGGCGTTTTTTGGAACATCATCGGATATATTATTTTCATAATAATGGTGAAGAAGAGTTATTTTGTGCCAGTGCAGATTGGATGAGCCGCAATTTATTGCACCGCGTGGAAACATGTTTCCCCATTTTGGATAAGACTTTGTTTGACCGTGTGATGAAAGAAGGTTTACGCACCTATTTGGCTGATAATACAGGCACTTGGAACTTACGCGCCGATGGTAGTTATGTRCGTATGCGTTCTGATGCCAAACCTCGCTCTGCCCAACAAGAGCTGATGGATGCGCTTGGGCATACGGAAGCTTAAGCCCTAAAAATTATTTTGTTTTTCTTCCAAGGCTTCCCAGCGCTGATAACCTTGTTCCAATAAACGTTCTAACGCTGCCAATCGCTTTTGGTCTTTTTGAAAGCTTTCGGGGTCGTTAGCAAAATAATCATTATCACAAAAACGCGCTTCGATGGCTACTTTTTCTTCTTCCCACGACTCAATATTGGCGGGTAAATCATCCAGTTCTTTTTGTTCTTTGTAGGCAAGTTTTTTGACAGGGGTTGTTATTTTTTCAGCCTTAACATCTGTTTTTTCGTGTTTAACGGCTGTTTTCTCTTCTTTTTCACGCAAAACAGCGCGTTCTTTCCATGCCAAATAATCAGAATAACCACCTTCGATGGGTACAATTTTGCCATCACCYTCAAATGCCAACACTTTGCTCACCGTTCTATCCATAAATGCTYTRTCRTGGCTAACGATAATCACMGTGCCYTGATAYTTGGCTAAAGCTTCTTCGAGTACGGCAAGTGTGCCAATATCCAAGTCGTTGGTTGGCTCATCGAGCACCAAWARGTTGGCRGGTTCGAGCAAWAGTTTGGCKARTAATAAACGACCACGCTCACCACCCGATAATGCAGAAACCCGTGCATTAAGCAGTTCTTTATCAAAGAGGAAATCTTGCATATAGCTGACAATATGACGCGGTTCATGCCCGCCAATATGCACAAAATTACCACCGCTTGGCACAAGCACATCTTTGAGCTTGGATTCAGGGTTTAGGGTGCGAATTTGGGTTAAAAATGCAGGGGCAAGGCGCACGCCATGTTTGACCTGCCCGCTGTCGGCTTGCAGTTCGCCCAAAAGGATTTTGAGAAGGGTGGTTTTRCCAATACCATTGGGGCCTAAGAAACCAATGCGTTCACCTGCCATGATTTTGCAATTGAACTTATCGACAATCATTGCGGTTTCAAATTTGTGGCATACATCAATAGCTTCAATCAACAACTTGCCTGGTTTAACACCCGATGCCACGCGTAAATCCACATCACCACCGCGCAGTTTACGGGCAGAGCGTTGCTTTCTTARTTCTTCAAGGGCGCGAACYCTGCCTTCATTGCGGGTWCTTCGCGCTGGAATACCTTGGCGAATCCACTTCTCTTCATTGGCGAGCATTTTATCAAACTTTTTATGCTCTCTGGATTCAATTTGTAATAACTCAGCTTTTTTGGCTAAATATTCAGCATAACTGGCTTGGAAATGGGTGAGCTTTCCTCTGTCCAACTCAATGATTTCTTCGGCAACCGCATCCAAGAAATATCTGTCATGGGTAATGAATAACACCGCACCTTTAAATGATGCCACAAAGTCTTCTAACCATTCAATGGATGATATGTCCAAATGGTTGGTAGGTTCATCCAACAACAAGATTTCAGGCTCAACCACCACGGCTTGGGCTAAAGCCACGCGGCGCAACCAACCGCCCGATAATTCACCCACATCACGGTCAGCATCCAAGTCTAATTTGGTAATTGCCGTTTCAATTCTTGCGTGTAATTTCCATGCACCCAAATGATCCAATTCATGTTGTAAATCTTCGAGTTTTTTTAAGGCTTTATCGGAATAATCATGTTCTAAATTGATGGTGGCTTGATGATAAGCGTCTAAGACTTTGGCAACACCACCCAAACCTTCGGCAACCACCTGAAATACACTTTGACCTGCTTCAAAATGAGGGTCTTGATGCAAATATGCGACCTTACAACCGCTTTTGATTTGAACGTTGCCATCATCCACATCCATTTGCCCAGCAATCACTTTAAGCAGGGTGGACTTACCTTCGCCGTTACGCCCAATCAGCCCTACGCGCGCACCTGCGCTAATACGCAAGTCCACATTGTCCAACAAGACCTGATGACCAAACGCTTTTT
The DNA here is from genome assembly GCA_002401135.1 of Zetaproteobacteria bacterium. GTDB lineage: Bacteria > Pseudomonadota > Zetaproteobacteria > Mariprofundales > Mariprofundaceae > Ghiorsea. The sequence continues at coordinate 17,294 of NVSF01000013.1, read as the reverse complement.
TCAGACCGTGTAACATTAAAACTGGCATAGTTTATCCTTGAGCTTGTATGATGTCATTCCGAACAAAGTTGAGGAATCTTGAGATTTCTCCAAGCTAATCGAAATGACAGGCTAGTCACTTTCATATTGGAAAGGAAATACATTGGTATTATATTTCTTCTTGGCTGCTAGGCAAAGATTCAGGATGACCTTTTTTAGCCAGTGCCACCACTGCCGCAGGCAACACAAAAATATTAAGAATCGGTACAACCATCAATAACAATGCTATGCCGCCAAAACCAAGCCAAAACCAACGGTTTTCTTTCATCTCTGCCTTGCGCGCACTGAATTTTAAATCCTTACGGCTGGCTTGGGTATCAAAGAGTTCATAATTCAAAAATTGGATGCTGCCGTATGTCCAAATCAATGTCATCAAAGGTGGGAACCAAAAGAAAACCAATGCCAACAAGCCCCACAGCAACAAACCAAACAAGGGGCGAATCGAGTTGATGGCTGCGGCAAGGGCTTGGTTTGCCCATGAGGCATCATTTTCTACGGTGGGTTTACCCAGAATCTTTTCTGTTTTAAATGCCAAGGTGTCTAACCACGGCGCAACGGCTGCGGATGCCAAAGCCACAAATGCGACTGCCCCCACCACAACCGATAACAATCCCGCCAAGAATGAAGCAATATAACCAACGATGAGCCAATACCATTCATCGCCTTCAGGCACCCAAACCGAAGCCAAATAATCAGCAAAAAAGAACACACTGACCATCAGTACAATCATCAGCACAGCAAGCAAACCCAGCATGCGCCATAAGACAGAGCGCAGTGTATTTTCGCTGAACATCATGATGAAACCTAACAAAAATGTTGTGAACCCTTTTAGCATCGAGTAACTCCTGAGTGCTTAAGTCTAGGTGTTTTCCATTTACATATAAAGAAATCGTATATTAATCATGCAAACATACTAGGGAAGCTCTGAACAAGTCATGATTTTCCATCTTGGGCCCAGAATATAGTTTGGAATACACAACCTGCACACACTCCGACTTCTTCAGGCTACCAGAAGGATATTCTCTTAAAGATAGCTACTCCTTTCTTAACTTTTTTAATCGATTAAGCAGTTCCGAATGGCACTGATGTTCAAGCTCTGTGAGCAAGCTTGTAATATGGAGAGATAGTGCTTCAACTTCATCAAAAGACAGCGTGGCGTTGGAGCGCAGCTCAGTTAAAAAATTGCGGTCTTGACCTAATTTCTCAATAGCCAGCTTATAGTTTATTTTATTCAAAAGGTTGCTATCAGGTTTTACTGACAGAATACTATCTACCCACCGCTGAGCAAGTTGCTTTGCGACTTCTGAACTCACTTCATGGACGAGAGGCAATAGCTTCATAAAATAATAGGGTGTCAAAGTTTGGTCGATGAATGAAATTTCACCAAAATCTCTTTTAAGAAAATTCAAGAATATTTTTTTCTCGGTGCTTAGCTCATCAGGAAATACGCATGCGTTCAATTGTTTTGCATTGAGAATAAATGTCCGAATCAAGCATTTTTCATTGTAAAAAGAATGGTATGGATAGACAGGCGCAGAAGTATAACCCTTATAAGACATCGTCTCTTTCAATGTGCTTGGCAAGAACCTCCAAGCATTTACAAAAAATTTAACAATATCATTATGATCAACATGACTATTGATTTCCGATAGACTTTTAGGGTAGCGGTTGAACTCGACATCCAATTGCAAAGCCAAAAACCCCTTAAACATCCAAGCAACACCATTCTCAGGGTCACTTTTGAGTGCATCATCTGCGCATTGAAGAGCCAAATCCTTATTTCCCAAATCTGTATAGAGAATTGCCTTCCTAGCCATCAATTGTGATTCGGATAGAGTATCACAATCTTCCAACTCACGAAGTTCATCCATTTCTGATAATCCAAAAAAGTTCACTTCCCTGAATGGGTGCTCATGGTTATCATAAGAAACAGCCTCTGTTGAATCGCCGCACCTATTAACATCTGCCACTTTGAAAACATCATCTTTCTCAAAATCAGGATTGTTAAAAAGGTTTTCAGCAATAGCATCAGCATCTTCCGCAAACTTAGTATAAGTTTCTGCAAGGGTTTTGAGTTCATTGCGCCTGTGATCAAACTTATTTTGCAACACCTCTTTAGAGATTGAGTTCATTATTATTTCTTTAGCAGTCTCCCTTTTACTACCAAAGAACTCATTAAGCATGAACAAGTTTCTAATAAATATCCTCCTATTTTCTTTAAAGAAATATACTTCTTTATCGCCCCTATCATCAATAGGTTTATGCTCTTCTCTTTCCTTGGAAGTAAAGCCAGTAAGTTTTTCAACAAATTCAGTAAATGTTTTTTTATTTTTATGCACACCTTTTGTTGTAGGATACTTAGTACGAAAATCAGTAAGTGACCGTGTAAGGACAGCTTGCCGTTGTTTTTCATTTTCCTCGTTGAAACATATCTTGACCATACCAGATGCTGATAACATATTTACTCCTTTATTTGACTGATTGGGCTAACCATGTATGTAAGGTTCTCATACAATGTTTTTGTGAACATATGCACGAAATTAGATTGTGTTATCCAAATCAATATTAACATCATCAGTTAACACATCTGCTACTTTACCAACCATTTCTGCGCCACCACCGACTACCTCTCCGATGGTTGTGAAAACATCGTTATATGTTTCGCCCCTAATAGTAATGCTCAGATTACTCACTACATCTCCACACATATCATCTAATCCGCTGAACCAATCCATTTCTATCTCCTTTTTAATTTTAATACATATTTTAGGCTAACTAGAAAACCATCAACCTTGAACTTAGTCAAATAAGCTGGCAATGCCTGAAACAATTGCGCCACCAATTGCAAGGGGCACAACAACTGGCGCTGAGGCAAGGCCTACTAAGCCAGCTCCAACGACCAAAGTACCTCCAGCAACAGCACCGATTGCCGCTCCTGAACCAACTGCGACAACAGAACGACCTACACTACATTCATCCGACCCTGTTATTTTCTTGGAAACTTCATTTCCTGCTAGACCAATTACTACAGCTTTCTCTATCGACATTTTATATCTCCTTTTTCGTGCCTGATGGGGCGAACTTTGCGGCTGTGAAATTCACATACAACATTTAAAATGGGCTAGTAATACGAGCACCTTTAAGTTCGTGTTGTCTAAAGTTGTGTGATTTTTGTGTTGTAGGATTCATGAGTCCCTATCCAGTATGGTTGGATTGTATTTTCAATCTTAATCATTAATACACGGTACTTCCTTCCGATGGGAGTAGATATAATGTGCTTGTTGTTTCCAGAACATTTCAATCGTTTTCCTCCCAATTTAAAAGGAGACTCTCCCGTATTAATTTTTTCGAGCAAAATAAGAGCCTTACTTTTAATGTTAGTCGGTAGACGCTGGATTTGTTTATAAAGTTTATGGGTGGGCTTTAGCTGCATTAAATACTCCTTGTCTTACTTTCAGGAGCGAAGGCTAGGGATGTGAATTTCACATCAAAGTATTACTTAGAGCAGCAATATAGTGAGACTTTATTTTAATGAAAATTATCTTGACCAACCCTTATGTATTGCAGACGATGTTGCCATGAATTCATTAACCTTACCTATCTTTAACCATATTTCCGAGACCACATTAAGCCAAATGTTGCAGCAGATGATACCTGCGGGKGCTGATGATGCGGATTTGTATTTGCAGCATAGTGTGTCTGAATCGGTATCTTTGGAAGAAGGTCGGGTGAAACATGTATCGGCAAGYACSMATCARGGCATTGGKGCGCGGGTGATTATGGGTGARGCATCRGGTCATGCCTAYACGGATAGCTTTGATACCGCAGCATTGATGGATGCCGCCAAGGCTGCGAAAGCCATTGCCAGCAGTGGCAAAGAAGTTGCCCCGCTTGCCATTCGCCCACAAGCTTTAAAACACAACTTGTATCCAGCGGGTAATCCCATGCAGCAGGTGGATATGCAAACGCGCAAGGTGTTGCTTGAGAAACTGGATGCTTTGGCGCGAAGCATTGATTCGCGGGTACAGCAGGTGTCGGCGAGTGTGTCATCTGTGTTCAAGCAAGTGCAAATCATTGGTATGGATGGGCAAACTTTTGCCGATGAACGCCCGCTTGTGCGTTTTAATATMTCKGTGGTGGTGGAAGATAAGGGTAAACGCGAGACAGGCGGTGCWGGYGGCGGCGGWCGRTTYGATTTGCAACGGCTATTGGAAAGCGGGGAAGCCGAACGCTTAACCCGTGAAGCTGTGCGCCTTGCTTTGCTTAATCTTGAAGCTGAAGCAGCACCTGCTGGCACTATGCCTGTGGTGCTGGGYAATGGTTGGCCGGGKATTTTATTRCATGAAGCGATTGGGCATGGTTTAGAAGGCGATTTTAACCGCAAAGGTACATCGGTATTTGCAGGAAAAATGGGGCAACAAATTGCTGCTAAAGGTGTGACAGTGGTGGATGATGGTTCTATGCCTGAGCGCAGGGGTTCGCTGAATGTGGATGATGAAGGCACGCCCACCCAATGCACCACACTGATTGAAGATGGGGTGTTGGTAGGTTATTTGCAGGATAAACAAAATGCACGCTTGATGGGTGTTGCGCCAACAGGCAACGGGCGGCGCGAATCGTATGCCGACCCTGTGCTGCCGCGCATGACCAACACCTTTATGTTGGCAGGCAAGGATAAACCTGATGATATTCTGGCTAGCCTTGATGATGGCATTTATGCGGTGAACTTTGGTGGTGGGCAGGTGGACATCACTTCGGGCAAATTTGTGTTTACCACATCTGAAGCTTATCGGGTTAAAAATGGCGAAATCTTGCACCCTGTCAAAGATGTGACACTCATCGGCTCAGGGCATGAAGTGCTGAAACGTGTATCCATGATTGGCAATGATTTGGCACTCGACCCCGGTGTTGGCACTTGCGGCAAAGCAGGGCAATCTGTGCCTGTGGGCGTGGGTTTGCCGACCATTCGCATTGATGAATTAACCGTAGGCGGCACAGAAGCATAAACCGTGAAAAGTGAAGCTAATCATGAACAAGCCCCCATCCCAAGCCTGGGGCAACGTTTATCATGGATTTGGCTGGTGTGTGGCTTGGGTTTGCTGCTTATGGGGCTTTCATCGCAGTGGAATGAGAGCGCGTTTCAAAAGCCAGAAGATAAGTTTTTGTTTAGCCATACTGGATTATTGCAGCAGGTGACATTTCGTGCGCCGGCAAAATCACCCACCGTGGTTGAAATGATTATTTTTAACAAAAAAAGCGGCTTAAAACATGGCTATCTGCGTTATGGCTACCACGCTTGGGAAGAGCAATTAAAACCCTATGTACACCAAGATATTACCGTGTGGATAGATAAACATCACCAGGTTTGGCAAGTGCAACAGGGCGCACAAATATTGCTTTCAACACAAGAGATTGAGCAACGGTTGCAAAGCATGAAACAAGCCCAGCAAGATATGGCTGAAAAGATTGTGTATGCAGGGGTATTGATGGTAATGGTTTGGTTACTTTTCATGCGTAAACGGGGTGTTAAAAAGAACCAAGTTTATTCTTGATACTTGTTTACACCGCAAAACATGGTTGTATTTTTTAGCTCTTGCACCACAGCATCGGCGCTTCGGTCATCGTCATCCCAAGTGATGATATATAGATGAGGCGACATTTGTTTTTTGATGCTTACATCATGCTTTTCAAGTAAGGCATTAAACTCGGCATTTCCAATATCTGAGCATTGGCGCACTGTGATTTCACTGGCTTTGTAGGCGATGCCTGCAGGTTCGAGCGCATCATCTTTTTTTGATGAGCAGGATGTAATCAGACCTATTGTAAGAGTGATGAGCAGAACTTTTAATAATTTGGACATATACTTCTCCTATGTTCGATATGATATGGTGGTTACGCTTTAATTTCAATCCAAGCAGGCGCGTGGTCAGAAGGTCGTTCTTTGGCGCGTTCTTCGCTGTGAATGCCACCCGCGAGGACTTTGATGTTGGATGTGACCAATAAGTGGTCAATGCGAATGCCCCATTTACGTCGGAAGGCATTGGCGCGATAGTCCCACCAGCTTAACATGGGTTCATTGGGGTGTAGTTCACGCAAACTATCGTGTAAACCCATGTTTAATAAGTCTTGATAGTGGGCACGTTCTTCATCGGAGCACATGATTTTGTCCCGCCATCTGTCGGGGTCATGAATATCAATGTCTGCAGGTGCGATGTTGTAATCGCCCAATAAGACCAGTTTGTCATGGGTTTTTAGTTCATCTTGTACATAGGCTTTGAGTGCGGTTATCCACTTCATTTTATAAGCATATTTTTCCGAGCCAACTTCTTGCCCATTGGGCAAATAAATATCAATAATGCGAACGCCGTTGATAGTGGCGACAATGACGCGTTTTTGTGGGTCATCCAAGTTGGGAATATCAAAGCTCACATCTTCAAGCGGATGTTTGCTGATGATGGCAACACCGTTGTAGGTTTTTTGTCCTTGAAAGGCAACGTGATAACCTGCGGCTTCCAAGTCATCTTTATGAAAGTTATCATCGGTTTGTTTGGTTTCTTGCAGTGCCAATACATCAGGCTGATGCTCTTTTAAATAGTCCAACACATGCGGCAAGCGCACGTTTAAAGAGTTTACGTTCCAACTTACGATTTTCATAAATCACCTCGTTGCGCTACCTAGTGCAGTGTTCATTGTGGGAAAGTGTAGGGTTTTGTTCATTTCTTTGCCATCAAAGAAACGAACCAAAGAAAATGCCCTAGAATAGCTGTGAATTTCCTCATCAATCATCTTAAAAAGGCGCAAAATAAGAACATTTTGCTTATTTCCTTTTTAAGATGATTTCTTCGGCACAGCTATAGCCGGGGGAGGGTGCAGACCTTACTGCCTGTTTTTCCTTCGTGTTCTCTGTGTTCTTCGTGGTGAAAAAAATAACTTCATGATTTGATGATGTGCGCAAAAAAGAAACCATCATGTTCTGCGCTAGGTAATAGGCGTTGTATGCTTTGAACACCCTCAAACTGATTCACTACCGCCTCATTCTCTTGGGGATGAATGGAGCAGACGGCATACACCAGCGAGCCACCGACTTTGAGTACCCTTAATGCTTCTTTGAGCAGTTSCGCTTGTAGTTTAGCTGCATCTTGCACACTTTGTTTGTCATGCAAAAACTTAGCATCAGGATGTCGCCTGAGCGTACCTGATGCAGAGCATGGTGCATCAAGGAAAATGGCATCTACGCTGTTGTTTTTATAAGGTAAACTTAACGCATCGGCTTGAAGTATATCGACATGTTCAAGTTGTAAGCGGTTGAGGTTGTCTTGAAGGCGCGGAATACGTTTCGGGTTTAATTCTATGKCAGTCACCGCTGCTTGGGGNAAGCGTTTGGCAAGCATGGCAGTTTTGCCGCCAGGTGCTGCACAAATATCCAAAATATGTCCTGTGTCATCGGCTAAAGTGATGGGCAAAGTGGCGGCTTGGGCGGCTTGGTCGATAACGATAAACCCACCTTSATCGTACTCAGGAAGTTGAGTGACATCGGTGTTGGCGCTGAGCAACACGGCAAAGGGTGATAATTCACCTTCGCGCACTTCAAAACCTTGGGCTTGTGCCTTTTCTATCCAGTCCGTGCGGTTTTTAAACACGGCAAGGCACAAGTCAGGTGACGTTATACATGCTTGGTTGATACTTTGCACTGCATCCGCACCAAAGGCATCGCGCCAAGTGTTATGCATCCACTTGGGCAGTTCGGCGCGTTGATGRGGTTTAAGTTTGYTTGGWGCTTYTTGGTTGGACACTTTGCGCAGCACAGCATTGACGAAACCAGCCGCTTGCGGTGCATAAGGTTTGATGGCTGCCACAGTTTCACTGACGGCGGCATGAGCTGGCACGCGCATGTGCCGAATTTGGTATGCGCCGAGCAGCAAAGCAAGGCGGCTATGGTCATCGGGTTTTTGTTTGATAAAGCGGCTTACATCAGCTTCAAGTGAGTAATAATGGCGCAACACGCCATACACCATTTCACGCARTAAKGCGGCATCTCTAGGCTCYAAATCATGYTGGCTYAAAAGRTGAATCAAGCTTGCTTTGGCTTTATGYTTTTGMAYCARCACRGCATGTARAAYATTCAGCGCAAACATGCGCATATTGATATTAGTCATGATTTTCAGGTCTTTGGTAGGCAGCAATAAAGCGAATATATTTGATTAAATAAACAAAGCCTAGCATGGTGAGTGCGAAGGTTAGTATAATTTGGATAAACATATAACCATGTGGAATAGGCAAGAAATGGATGAGTGACGCGGCTATCCAAATGAGTAGCCCTGTTTTGCCTGCATTGGTATTGGTTTGTGCAGGTGTATTCATTTGTTGGACTTCGCTTTGGCTCTGGGGTGGGCCTTTTCATAAGATTGTTGCAGCTGCGGCAAAGTGACATGGGTGTAATGCTCTGTGGTTGCCAATGATGCATGACCCAAAAACTGCTGAATAGTGCGCAGATTTGCCCCGCCACTTAACATATCTGTGGCAAAGGAGTGGCGAAGCTTATGCGGGGTAATGCTCATATCTGCCCCTGTTTCCATAGCTCTATCTTTTAACATGCGCTGCACCGATCGCACACTTAATCGTTTGCCAAACTTGTTGAGAAACAAAGCTTCTTCTTTGGGTAATAAGTTCTCCCGCTTTTGTAACCACGATTCAATCAGCTCAACGGCGACTTCAGGCAGTGGTACAATACGCTCTTTGTTGCCTTTACCCAACACGCGAACCTCGCCAACTTTGCGACGGAAATTCATGGATAGGTCATGCGTGTTTACGCCGACAACTTCAGAAACACGCAAACCACAGCCATACAATAAAGCCAGCAGCGCCAACTCACGGTCATCAAATTTACGATTGGTGGATTCAAGCAATGCTTGGGTCTGGTGTTGAGGCAATGTTTTGGGTAAGCGTTTTCCTAGCTTGGGTGCGCGAATGCCTGCCGCAGGATTGTCATCGCACAGCTTTTGTCTTAGCGCAAAAGCAAACAGGCTTTTAAGAGAAGATAGTCGTCTAGCCAAAGTGGCAGGAGCAAGCCCCTGTGAATGCCCCATAACCAACCAATCTTGCACCATTTCACGGTTGATATGGGTAATCAGTAACTGCTTTTCAGGCAGAGCGACGAGTGAAGAAGAGAAGGTTAAGAATTGGCGTAAGTCACGCTGGTAATTGTTGACCGTATGCTCAGATGCTAGGCGAACTTGCATGAGTTCGGCGGCAAAGCGTTGGCTTGCTTGTAAAAAAAGCAGGAGTTACTCCTTACCCTTCTCTTGCGCAATTTCAATGCGGTTGCCACCCAAAGCTTTGGCAACATACATGGCTTTATCCGCCTTTTTGATAAGTTGGGTAAGCGTTAAGTCATCTTTTTCGGCGGAGAAAGCAAGCCCAATACTGACACTCATTGGTTCATTTTCGATGGGTGTTTTTTGTACCTCATGCAAGATGTTTTCTGCAATACTTTGCGCTTTATCTTGCTTGCAGCTTGGAAGCAGTAGCGTAAACTCATCACCACCCATACGAATCAAGGGGTCTTGGGCGCGAACATACTTGCGAATGATGTCACAAACCTTGGTCAACGCCTCATCACCAGCAGCATGACCCAAGCGGTCATTCACACCTTTAAAGTCGTCCATATCAAAGAACATGGCGGCAACAGGCACACCTTTGCCAAACCAACTGGATAGTGGCTGGTGGCTGTATGGTTGCAAGAATCGGCGGTTTTGCGTGCCTGTTAGGGCATCGGTGATAGCAAGCCTTGCCAGACGTTCATGGGTGATGGCATGTTCCAAGCTTAAACTGATGATTTGGGCGAGATGTTGTAAAAAATCAGTGCTTTGGTTGGGGTTAAAACGGTCTTTATCATTTGAGCCTAAACCCAATACGCCAAAGGGTTTATCTTGTGTGCCTAAACGAAGCAAGGCAATGGATTCCAATGATTCATCACGCGGCTGCATCCATGGAAAACCATCTTTTTCCATTTGTAAGAGCCAAACATTGCGACGATTTAAACCCATAGCATTGATTTCGCCCGCTTCAATCCAAATCAAATCTTGGTCGGACAGGGCGGACATTTGTGTGCTGCCAATCAAACTATCACGGTCAAACCAAAAGCGAACCAAATCCAAAGAAAATTGACTGCGTAACTCACGCAATAAGGTGAAGCACATATCTTCAGGGTCGCCTGCTGCGAGCACACTGGCTTCTAATGCGAACAACTTAGAAAACAACTTATCATTGTCATGAAGGCGTGTCATCATGGTGGAAACATACTCGCGCAGTTGTGCATTTTCTTTGGCGAGTGCTTGGATGCGCCGCTCATTAAAATCTAAAGGTTTGTTGTCGGTGGAGGTTGGTTGGGCACTCATATCACAAGCTCTCTTCGATAAGAATTTGCCAAGCGGATTGACCATCACTTCGCGTTAAATACAAACGCTTAAGACCTGAGTCGCTATAATTGCTGGATTTGTAGGCTTGTTTGAATTCAACCACAACCATTTCACCATCTTGCCACGGTGTAGGGTCGTGAATGATTGCCATATCTTCCAAGGAGACGCGGATATATTTTTTAGGGCTATTCACACGTTTTTTGTATAATTTCCAGCGTTTAAGGTCATATTTTCCAGAACGGAATTGTTCATGGTAATGAGATAAGTAAGCATTGGCATCCAAAGATTCCCAATCATGCTCCCAGTTTTGAATACTGGTTTGAATGGAAGTAAGCAACTCCGCTTGTTGTTCGCGTTGAACAAACTTAAAGTTTTCACCAATCACTACCCACGTTTTCCCAGGTTTCACATAGGCTTCCATTTGTTTTAACACAGGATTAGGCAGTGCAAAACAACCGCGTGTATCTTGGGGTGGTCTGCGTGTTTTGTTTTCAGGGTAGCCATGCATCCAAATGCCATCCCCTGTTTTACCCTTTAATTTATCCAACGCATTGGGGTAGTCGATTGGAAAAACCACAGGCCCATATCGAGCGCGCAATGCAGGGTCGTGGAGAATGGATGTGAAACGATAAATGCCATTGGGTGTTTTTTTATCACCCCGCGCAGTTTTATCCCCACCTTTAGAGCCTGTGACGACATATTCATCAGCAACACGCACCAGTTTCCCATCATTATTGCGCTGATAAACAAATAAACGTGAGCGGGCTTTATCCACCAAAAATACGGTGTAAATGTTGTCGTTTATCATCAAAATATCGAAAGGAAAACCTGCTGTGCCATCTACTTTATCTGCAAAAGCTTGGAGGCGAACAGTGGCTTCGGTTAGGTCTTCACTCAAATCAATGGCGGCAAATTGCTGCTGAGAAAGCTTGTGGTGTTTGGCATAGTCGCCGACTGAAGACACCGCTTGCAGAGCTGCTCTACGATGTGCTTCGGCTTTGAGCAAGTTGGCTAGCGGGTCTGCTTGTGTAGAAGGTGTGTCCAACATGACCAAAGCTTTTTCTGGATTGTTTTCCTCCAAAGCAAGGGTTGCTCCTAAAATGCTGCGTTCTTGAGCACCCAAGCTTTCAGGATTAGATTGTTCTAAAGCGAGCCACATTTTATCACTTAGATTTGTGCTGAGCTGAATAATTTCAGCCAATGCTTGGCTGCTAAACAATATGCAGCACAAGGCGAGACTTACTTTTTTCATGGAAGCGCAACCTCAGCCATGATTTTCCAGCCATTGGGTGTGTATTTCATGGTAATTTGTTTGCGGTCATTGCCTACGTATGTGTTTGACCTGAAATGTTGAAGCACGGAAATGGTTGCGACATCTCGACTTGCAGGAATGTCGACTTCAACCTTCTCAAACTGCACATTAATGAATGATTTGTTTTTAATCACACGTGTTTTATAGGCTTTCCAAGCGGGGGTGGATGTAAAACGAGAGCCTGGGTGGAAGTTGTCCGAATACGATGAGAAGTAGGCATCCAAATCTTGAGACGACCAAGCTACACGCCATGCTTCCAAAGCATCCAGTACGCCAGTAATGGACTTATCTTCCGCAATAGAAGGCCTTGGCGCAACTTTAGTTTCAGCAACTAGGGGTTGTGCGTATGTATCGTTTGCTGCTGTTGTGCCCACACTGCTTGGCATGGTTATAACGGGTACTGGTATAGGCACAGGTTTTGCTTTAACGCTTGTATCAGGTGGTGTTGTGGTAGTTTTTTGTGCAGCAGCAATGATGGGCGCATCACCTGCATTTGCTGCGGGATTTCGCACCCTAAGCAAACGTGCATAACGTTGGCTAACTGCTTCATTTGCGCCGTGACTTAAGCTGTTACGATAGTATTGAAGCGCGAGCTTGATATGTAAGTCAGCAAGGTTTTCTTCAGCAACCGCATAGTTCGGGCGTTTTTTTAGGGCAACTTCTAGTTCTTTGATGGCAGCGTTGGTATCGCCCAAGTTGTTGTATACTGCTGCGAGGTTGTTGTGCGGTTCGGCAAGCTTGGGGCGCAGCGTAATCACATGCCTAAAAGCTTCAATAGCTTGATGGTCTTGTTGCTCGTGCACTTGTGCCACGCCAAACAAAAACCATGCCTCATAATTGTCTTCTTCCGCAGCAACCACACTGCGCAAGGTCTCCAGTGCTTTGGCATAATGCCCAGCTTGCATATCTTGCTTGGCTAACTCAAGCTTGTTGTCTGCTGCAAAAGCAGGGCTGGCTGCCAAGCATAAAATCAATAAAAATTTAATCATTGTTCGGGCTCTCCACGTTCATATATCTCAAATTGATGAGCATATTTGTTTTGTTCATCAGGCGCACGGCTTTCACAATGTTGACGTTTCCAAGGCTGCATATCCATTTTGGGAAACCAAGCATCACCATTAAAGCTATGTTCAATGTGGGTAATATACAGTTTATCTGCAAAAGGCAAAGCAAGGGCATAAATTTCTGCACCACCCATGACCATCAACTCTTCATTTTTAAACATGTTCATAGCTTCTTCAAGACTATGAATAACTTCGCAACCTTCAATCTCCAAGTCTTTTTGCCGGGATAGGATGATATTACGGCGTTTGGGCAAAGGTTTACCAATAGACTCAAAGGTTTTGCGACCCATAAGCACGGCTTTACCCAGTGTGTTTTTGCGAAACCAAGCCATGTCAGCAGGAATATCGGATATACTCCAAGGCATCTGGTTGTTTGTACCAATCAGACGGTTGTTATCCATTGCCCAAATCAAAGAAATCATTGTCTTACTACTACCTCACGTTCAAAGAAGCGCAAATTTAACAGAAAACAGTTAAAAATATAGTGTTCTACATCCAAGCATTACCGTTGATATTGATATAGGCTTACAGATGTATTACGGTTTTGGATACTTAGAAAATATGAATATAAAGACCAGATTGAGGAGTAAGTAATGAAAATTAAAGCAGCAGTTGCATGGGCAGCCAATCAACCACTTTCCATTGAAGAAATTGATTTGGAAGGCCCGAAAAAAGGTGAAGTCTTGGTTAAAATGGTTGCAACAGGTGTATGCCATACGGATGCGTTCACACTTTCTGGTGAAGATGCAGAGGGCATTTTCCCTGTGGTATTGGGTCATGAAGGCGGCGGCATTGTTGAAGAAGTTGGCGAAGGGGTGACCACGCTCAAAAAAGGTGACCATGTGATTCCTTTATACACTCCTGAATGTGGCGAGTGCGAATACTGCACATCGGGTAAAACAAATTTATGCCAGCGTGTTCGAGAAACCCAAGGCAAAGGTTTGATGCCCGATGGCACATCACGCTTATCCAAAGATGGCAAACCTATTTTCCATTATATGGGTACATCAACATTTGCAGAATATGCTGTGATTGCTGAAATTTCATTGGCAAAAATCAATCCCGAAGCTGACCTTGGCAAAGTATGTTTGCTCGGTTGCGGTGTCACCACTGGCATTGGCGCGGTGCTGAATACAGCGAAGGTTGAAGAAGGTGCAACGGTTGCTGTGTTTGGCTTGGGCGGTATTGGTTTATCATGTATTCAGGGCGCAAAAATGGCAAATGCAGGACGTATTATTGCGATTGATTTAAACGAAGATAAGTTTGATATGGCGAAGAAGTTTGGCGCAACAGATTTCCTTAATCCCAAAGATGTGGAAGGTCCATTGCAAGATTATATTGTAAACCTAACCAATGGTGGCGTGGATTATTCATTTGAATGCGTGGGCAACACAGATTTGATGCGCATTGCGCTTGAATGTTGTCATAAAGGTTGGGGTGAATCGGTGGTGATTGGTGTGGCTGCGTCAGGTGCTGAAATTTCGACACGTCCATTCCAGTTGGTGACAGGTCGCGTATGGCGAGGCAGCGCGTTTGGGGGTGTGAAGGGGAGAACAGAGTTGCCAGGTTATGTGGATAAATATATGTCAGGCGACATCAATTTGGATGACTTGGTCACCTTCAATATGCCGCTTGAAGACATCAACAAAGCCTTTGATTACATGCACGAAGGTAAAAGCATTCGCACTGTGATTGATTTTTAAGGTTAAGCCAATGATAAAACGCATAAATTCACACAAATGTTTTGATGGGTCGGTTCATTTTTATGAACAYGAATCGGAAGTGACCCAAACAACCATGAAATTCTCGGTTTTTTTACCGCATGAAGACAAGCCCGCCGATGGCTGTTTGATTTGGTTGTCGGGTTTAACGTGCAATGAAGAAAACTTTATCACCAAAGCGGGCGCAATTCCGCATTTGGCTGAAAAGAATATCATGGTGATTTGCCCAGATACATCACCACGCGGTTTGGATTTGCCGCATGAACATGATGATTGGGATTTTGGTTCGGGTGCAGGGTTTTACCTTACGGCGCAAACAGAAGGCTATCGCGACCACTACAATATGTATGATTATATCAATGAAGAAATCTATCATATTGTGTTGAATGATTTCGCGGTGGATGCCAAGCAAATTTCGATTTGTGGGCATTCCATGGGCGGGCATGGCGCATTGGTGATTGGGTTAAAAAATGCCGATAAATACAAGCGTATTTCTGCTTTCTCACCCATTGTTCACCCCACGCAATGCCCTTGGGGTCAAAAGGCATTTGAGGGTTATTTGGGTGATGATAAAGCTAAGTGGAAGGCATGGGATGCAACCGAGCTCATCAAAGCAGGGCATCAACATTCAGCAAGTATTTTAATCGACCAAGGTTTAGCCGATGACTTTTTTGAAACGCAATTGTTAACCGATGATTTTCAGCAGGCATGTGATGCGGCGGGACAAGATGTGACGATTCGCTATCAAGAGGGTTATGACCAYAGYTAYTACTTTATTTCATCCTTTATCAAAGACCACATTTGATGGGTGAAGCTTGAGCTGCTGCGATGACCCGAATATCCGAAAGGAAAAACCATTTCCTGCATGGGCTTCACTCGTTGCAGCATTGGTTTTAATCTTCGGCGGGCTATGGCTTTTGCTCTAAATGAACGCCTTTTAACTTGACTTTGTTGGTTAAGAAAGCCTAGGCTGCACATATGTTTGGTCAAATGAAAAACCTTTTCACACCTGCTAAAACTGCTGCGAAACGTATCAGCGGTTTAGTTTTGAGTGTGTTTATGCTGCAAATTGTTGCGGCTGGTTTTTGTGTGACTACCGCGTCTGCTGCACCTTCTCAGCAAGTTTCAAACATGGAACACTGCATGGTTGGAAACATGCAAGCGTCTGAGAAGATGAGCAAGATGGATATAAATCAAAACATGGCAACACATGCCTGTTCACACTGCGATATGCCAGATGTGAGTATTGCTTTTGATAAGCATACTTTTGAGGCTGCGGACATGGCGGCGATTGCTGTTGTTTTAGCTATTGTACCTACGGTTTCAGATGTTCAAGTTTCAACATTCCTTGAAGCCCCGCCAAACATATTATCTCTTCAAAATAACCTTTCAACTTATAATCTAAACTTACGCTTCCGCGTTTGATTTAACCTTTTGCTAATGCCATAGCGGTTTTCGCTGTGGTTTTTGTCGTGCTTTTTCGGCAATTATKTTAGTAGGAGGTTTGGATGAAATCCGTTCCCTTTCAAATATTCGCACTTTTGAGTGTGTTGGTTTTGGTCAACACTGCATATGCAGATGAACCATTAACCTTAAAACAAGTATCAGCAATGGTGCAACATAATCCCGCACTGCTTGCCCGCAATGCAAGTGCCAAAGCGTATGCCTTTAAACCTGCGCAAGTGGGCGGTTTGCCCGACCCAGTATTGTCTATTGGCGCGATTAGTTTCCCCTTGGACACATTGAACCGTGACCAAGAAAACATGACCCAACTACAAGTGGGTATCAGCCAATCCTTTCCCTTTCCCGGCACATTAGGGCTTGCAGCGCAATCGGATGAATACATGGCGCAAGCGGCAAGCTTGGATGTGGATGAATTGAGGTTGCAATTGATTAGCCGCGCCCAACAAAGCTGGTGGAGCTTGTTTTATCTCGACCGCGCTTTGGATACAGTCGTCCGCAACAAACAACTATTAAAGCAGCTTACTCGTATTGCTGAAAGCAAATACAAAACAGGCAAGGGGCTGCAGCAAGATGTACTTTTGGCGCAATTGGAATTATCCAAACTGCTGGATATTCAACTACAACTACAAAGCGCAAGGCAACAAGAATCTATTCGTTTAAACACTGTGCTGAACCGTCCAGCCCAACAGTCTATCGTGTTGCCGCAAGCGGTGGAAGAAACATTGGTTGCAGCCCAAGCAGAGCAAGTATTGATGGATAAAGCTTTGCAATACAGACCAAAGCTCAACAAACAACATAAACTTATAGAAGCAGCCGAAGCGCAGGTATCGCTTGCTGATAAAGCATATTATCCAGACTTTAAATTGGGTGCGAGTTATGGCTTTCGCGCAGCAAACCCTGTGACCAATGTTGATAGGGCTGACCTTGCCAGCATTACACTGAGCATGAGTTTACCTTTCTTTGGTGAAACCCAAGATGCTAACGCAGGCGAAAAGAAAGCGGCTTTGGCAAGCCAAGGTTTTGCTTATCAAGATGCGAAGCAGGCTGTGATGGCAGAAATTTCGCAAGCACTGACAAGTTATGAACAAAGCAAAGCGCAGGTTGCGTTGTTTAAGCAAGGTATTATCCCGCAAGCCAAACAAACTGTGGCATCCATGCGGGCTGCGTATCAGGTGAACAAAGTGGATTTCTTAAATCTGATTCGCGCACAAATCACATTATACAATTATGAAACCCAATATTGGAAAGCATTTGCATCAGCAAAACAAGCTTTAGC
>NVSF01000012.1 GCA_002401135.1 Zetaproteobacteria bacterium | reverse complement strand
GCCAAGTTGTTCGATAATATGTTTGGGCAGAATCAATATGCAGCATAGTCAAAAAACATGCGCATACTTTTCAGACGCATTTTACGATTGGAAAATACTGCTGCGCCCCAATAAAACGCAGCTTACCCAATGGTTATTTATTCATGGATTCAAAAAATTCTGCATTATTCTTCGTGGCTTTAAGTTTATCCAACAAGAATTCCATCGAACTCACAGTGTCCATCGGTGACATGATACGGCGCAATACCCATGCTTTGGATAAATCGGCAGGGTTGGTGAGCAGCTCTTCTTTACGCGTGCCACTGGCAGCCATATCAATCGCTGGGAAAGTTCGCTTCGCCACAAGATGGCGATTCAAATGAATCTCCATGTTGCCCGTACCTTTAAATTCTTCAAAAATKACTTCRTCCATRCGGCTGCCTGTGTCCACCAAAGCTGTGGCAATAATAGTTAAACTGCCACCACCTTCGATATTACGCGCTGCACCAAAGAAACGCTTGGGTCTGTGTAAGGCATTGGCATCCACACCACCCGACAACACTTTACCCGAGGATGGCGACACAATGTTATATGCCCTAGCCAAACGGGTGATTGAATCCAAAAGAATCACCACATCTTTACCATGTTCAACCAAACGCTTGGCGCGTTCAATCATCATTTCAGCCACTTGCACATGGCGCTGCGGCGGCTCATCAAATGTTGACGACACCACTTCACCCTTCACCGAACGCTTCATATCTGTCACTTCTTCAGGGCGTTCATCAATCAACAATACCATCAAATGAATTTCAGGATGATTAACTTCAATAGCATGAGCAATCGCTTGCATCATCACGGTTTTACCCGTGCGTGGAGGTGCAACCAACATACCCCGTTGCCCTTTGCCAATCGGAGCAATCAAATCAATCACACGCCCWGTCACATCCTTGCGCGTTGGGTCTTCAATTTCCATRTGAATTTGTTCGTCTGGATACACAGGCGTTAAATTTTCAAACAATACTTTATTGCGGGCAACCGATGGGTCTTCCCCGTTGATGGTGAGTACATTTTTCAGCGCAAAATACTTTTCTCTGCTACGTGGAGCACGAACTTCGCCCGCAACCATGTCGCCTTTACGCAAGTAACTGCGGCGAATTTGTTGATTGGAAACATACACATCATCCGTGCCCGACAAGTAGTTRGCATCAGCCGTGCGTAAGAARCCATAACCATCAGGTAAAAGCTCCARTACGCCTTCAGAAATCACCGTTCCGCCACGCAAACTATGCTCTTTAAGAATGGCAARAACTTGTGCTTGTCTGCGCCGACCTGCTGCATTCTCAATGCCCAACTCATCGGCTTTTTCCAAAAGCTCTTCGGGTGACATTGCCGACACTTCCTGCAAATGCAGTGTAATGCCTTCAAACTCTGTTGAAATAGGCTCTTCTTCCTGCTGCTGTTGTTCTTTGCGGCGATTGTTTTTATGATTATTACGGTTTTTATTGTTTCGGTTATTTTTATGCCGAGGATGGCGCGACTGTTGCTGCTTATCGCCTTGCTCACCTGAGCTTTCAGGCGCTGCTTTGTTCTCTGCTTTGTTCTCTGCTTTGTTCTCTGCTTTGTTCTCTGCTTTGTTCTCTGCTTTGTTCTCTGCTTTGTTCTCTGCTTTGTTCTCTGCTGATTTATCCGCAGGTTTACCCTTGTTTTCCACTTTTACTTCAGGTTTTACATCAACTTTTTCGATAGTTTCAAGCGCTTTCGTAGCCTTAGCTTCTTCCATTTCTTTTTTGGTTCGGCGGCGACGTTTAGGTTTTTCTACCACTTCGCCTACTGTGTCAACATCATCTTTTTTCTTGCTCACGCGAGGTTTACGCACAGCTTTTTTCTTCGCAGGTTTTTCTTCACTGACTACAGGTGCAGTTAGTGTTGATGCATTTTCTTCGGTTATTTCATCAGAAGACATATATTTAAAAACTCCAAATTGTTGTTCAATTTACATGATTTCCAAACAGGAAGGATGTGCACAACAAAAGACACAGCCGTAAGATCATTCAAAAGGATTTCGTTACAGAACTGTCTTGCGGTTTACGATACGCCTCATACTTTGCGCCGCCAACATCAATCAAAGACAAGCGATTGCTATAAGCCACCCACAGCACTGTCAATAAAAAAACACGCTTACTGTCGAATAAACACAGGTAAGTCCCAGTTCATCTCACCTCGTGCATCACGAACCTTCACTCGAAGCGCTAGCGGGATACCAAATGGCTTTTGCGGATTAAACACAGGTTTCCACCCTGATTTAGCATCCAAAACTTCCACTGCAAACGATGAAACCTTTGCCAAACCCCATGAAATAGGCTCCACATGGGTTCGTGCCCAAGGGCTAATTGCCTCACGTTTTAGTTGACCCTCTTCTTCATCTACATAATACCGCACCAACGTTAGCCCTGGGTACATGGGGTCGCGGATAAGCAAGTGCAACTCATCATAATCATCCTGACCTCGGCTATCATTAATCAATCGAACCACAGGCAGGCTTTTATCTTCTGATTGACTCAAATAACTCACATCTCGGCGGAGTTGTTTGCCAACCCATTGCTGTGATTCAAGCTGAACCCGCGAATCTTTCAGCATCATAAAACCTTCGCCCGCTGGGCCAAGTGCTGTCCACGAAATCGTCGCAATCAAGGAAAACACCACAATCGCCAGCAACACTTCAATCAGCGTAAATCCTTTCATTTTTTATGGTAGAGAAACAATGAAACATCAGGCTCACCCGCAAGTGACACGGTGACATTCTGTCGTGTAAACCTTTCCAATTCTGCCACTTTTTCCGCTGATAATTTCCATTGAAAAGTCATGCCACGCGCTTCTACTTCACCTTCTTGGTCGCTCAAATCAACCACAGGCTTCAAACGTTGGGCTTCAAGGATATTGGTCGCAACTTCCATCATGGTTGATGTTGCAATCAAGCTGCGTTGGGTGTCTGCTGACATACCCAAGCGCCCCGTAAGAGCATAAAGTGCAACCGCTGCAATACCAAGTGCCACCAATGTTTCAATCAGTGTAAACCCTTGTTCAGCTTGTTGCTTCATTATTATTTGAGCCCTAACACGTCCTGCATATCATATCGCCCTGCTGGTTGTTTGGAGAGCCACAACGCTGCACGCACCGCACCTTTGGCAAACACCATTCTATCCGATGCAAAATGATTGATTTCAATACGTTCTTCATCAGCAATAAACATCACTTTATGGTCGCCCACAATATCGCCGCCGCGCACCACAGAAAAACCAATCGAACCTGTTTCACGTGCGCCTGTAATACCTTCGCGGGAATACACTGCCACATCATCAAGGTTCACATTTCGCCCATCTGCCAAAGCTTTGCCCATCGCAAGTGCCGTGCCTGATGGTGCATCCACTTTATGTTTGTGGTGGGCTTCATAAATTTCAGCATCATAATCAGCATTTAAAACTCTCGCGGCTTGCTGAATAAGGTTTAAAGCAAGATTTACACCCACAGAATAATTGGCTGCCACAACCGTTGGTGTATTTTTAAGAATTTCATCCAACTCAGCTTGTTGCTTGGCATCAAAACCCGTTGTGCCAATCACCATTGCCATATCATGCGCTGCAACAAAACGCGCATGGTTTAAACACGCCTCAGGCACAGTAAAATCAATCAACACATCAGCTGGCGCACATTGTGCCAAATCATCCGTGATTYCCACACCAACATCTTGACCAATCGCTGGTGAGCCTTGTCGCTCTGTTGCACCAACAAGGCTTGCGCCTTCTGCCTCAGCAACCGCGCGAACCAACATTTGACCCATTCTACCTGAAGCACCAGTAATGATTATGCGCATTCGCAACTCCTCATTTTCAAACCATGATGCCATAACATATAGATAGCAGCTTAACTTGCCAAATCATCCCATAGTTTTTTTGCTTTACCCAAAAATGATGAGCGCTCTGGATAAACTTCATCACCCGTTTCTTTGGCAAAGGCTTGAAGCAGTTCTTTTTGATTGTCGGTAAGTTTYWTANGTMCNNTGCAANNWGWACNRCGMANNYARASAMGKYASMKKYYTRMCGNCWYYYKWWSMTYKWTCANNMACNCATGCCCACGCAAACGGAAYACACGMCCACTTTCTGTACCTGCKGGAATTCTAATTTTAACCTTGCCATCCAAGGTTGGMGCATCCACTTCCGCACCCAATGTCGCTTGTGGGAAGGTGATGGGCATTTCACAATGCAAGTCTGCACCATCACGCTCAAAAATCGCATGCTCTTTGATGCGCACCACGATAAATAAATCACCCGAAGTTCCACCATTCAGCCCAGCTTCGCCTTCACCACCCACGCGCACTTGTGCACCATCATAAACACCAGCAGGAATCTTCACTTTGAGGTTTTTCTTCACTTTTTTGCGGCCTGTACCACCACAAGTCACACATGGTGATTCAATCTTTTTACCCGAACCTTGGCAGCTTGGACATGTTCTGCGTACCGCAAACCCCCCCATTCCCATTTGCATTTGCACTTGCCCATGACCAGCACACGTTGAACACGGTACAGGATTAGTGCCTGGTCTCGCACCAGAGCCGCTGCATGTGTCACATGATTCATGCTTGGGTATTTCCAGCTCAACTTCTTTACCCAAAGCAGCTTCTTCTAACGATATAGTCAAGTTATAGCGCAAATCCGAGCCTTGATTATTGGCTTGTCCGCCACCGCCGCCGCCAAAGGCTTCGCCGAAGATGTTGCCAAACAAATCACCAAAATCTTGGTAAGCATGAGAACCCTGAAAACCACCTGAGCCAAAACCGCCCATTTGATCRTCCACTCCTGCAAAACCATACTGGTCATAACGCGCACGTTTTTCTTCATMCGCAAGCACTTCGTAAGCTTCGGTTACTTCACGAAATGATTCCGCTGCCTTTTCATCATCAGGGTTGCGGTCTGGGTGGTATTTCATCGCCAGCTTACGATAAGCACGTTTAATATCATTGTTTTCAGCGCCTTTATCTACACCCAAAACGTCATAATAATCTTTTTTACTCACCCGAATCTCCTACAAACTTGTACCAYMWKYWYWCRMSYRRRRKRARKRKCRCWYCTCAKSCSTMCKSMKCKWWRTYKCMRMMYCWRMWRWMRMGSKKMTKWTYYWKMTKWRMYYTCATCCACAACTTCGGCATCCAAAATATCATCATCTTTAGCTTTTGATGATGCTTCTGGTGCATCTGCTGTGCCTGCGCTTTGTTCTTCTTGCTCAGCTTGCATCTTTTGATACACAGCTTCACCAAGCTTCTGCGATTTTTTGCCCAAATCTTCYTCGGCAGCTTTAATCGCYTCAAARTCATCACCTTTCAGCGCTTCTTTCAACACTTCCAAAGCTTCTTTAATCGCAGTTACTGTTTCTTCATCAACTGCATCACTATGCTCTTCCAAAGATTTCTCCGTGGCGAAAACAAGTTGGTCAGCGCNGTTYWWCKYTTCARYRKTTTCTTTCAACTTCGCATCTTCATCCGCATGTGTTTCAGCATCTTGCTTCATTTTTTCAATTTCTTCTTCGCTCAAACCAGAACCTGATTCAATGCGAATCGAAGTTTCTTTGCCCGTGCCTTTATCTTTGGCATGAACATGAATGATACCATTGGCATCAATATCAAAGGTGACTTCAACTTGCGGTGTACCACGTGCTGCTGGGGCAATACCTTCAAGATTGAACAAACCAAGTTCTTTGTTTGCCGAGAAGATTTCACGCTCACCTTGTGCCACTTTAATGGTCACAGCCGTTTGGTTATCCGCAGCCGTAGTGTAAGTTTGTGATTTCTTAGTAGGAATCGTTGTGTTTTTCTCAATAATTTTATTGAACAAACCACCTTCMACTTCAATRCCMARMGATARYGGTGTCACATCAAGCAACAACACATCMGTWACATCACCMGTCAAAATYGCACCTTGAATCGCAGCACCAATCGCTACCACTTCATCAGGATTCACACCTTTATGTGGCTCAATGCCAAAAAATGCTTTCACTTTTTCTTGAACCAAAGGCATGCGTGTTTGACCACCCACCAATACCACTTCATGCACATCAGAAGCTGAAACACCTGCATCTTTCAATGCTTGCGCACATGGTTTGAGTGAGTTTTCAACCAAATCACCCACCAATGACTCAAATTTAGCACGAGATACTTTAATCAATAAATGTTTTGGCCCTGAAGCATCTGCCGTAATAAAGGGCAAGTTCACTTCAGTTTGCTGGCTTGAAGACAACTCAATTTTAGCCTTCTCTGCTGCTTCACGCAAACGTTGTAACGCCAAAGTATCGGTTGTTAAATCAACACCGTGTTCTTTTTTGAACTCATCTGCTAGGAACTGAATTAATACTTGGTCAAAATCTTCACCACCAAGGAAGGTGTCGCCATTGGTTGCTTTCACTTCAAACACACCATCACCAATTTCGAGGATGGAAATATCGAATGTACCACCGCCAAGGTCATACACCGCAATCAAATGATTTTCTTCTGTTTTATCAAGACCATACGCCAATGCCGCAGCCGTTGGCTCGTTGACAATACGTAATACATTCAAACCCGCAATCGCACCCGCATCTTTGGTTGCTTGACGTTGTGAATCATTAAAATATGCAGGCACTGTAATCACAGCGTCTGTTACTTTCTCACCCAAATAATCTTCTGCGGTTGATTTCATTTTTTGCAATGTGATGGCTGAAACCTCTTGCGGGCTCATTTTTTTACCATCTACTTCAATCCAAGCATCACCATTGTCTGCAGCAACAATAGGATAAGATACCAATTTCATGTGATGTTTGGTTTCTGCTGAATCAAACTTGCGACCAATCAAACGTTTTACTGCATGAAATGTTTTCTCAGGGTTGGTGACCATTTGACGTTTCGCCGCAGCACCCACCAAACGCTCATCGGCAGTAAAACCCACAACGGATGGTGTGGTGTTATCGCCTTCACTGTTTGGGATAACTTTTGCTGTATCCCCTTCCATAACCGCCACACATGAGTTGGTGGTTCCTAAATCAATACCAATTACTTTTGCCATATCTATTCTCCTACTATCTTCATCATAAGTTCAATTGTTTCTTCATACAAATTGCTTACCACTTAGATAGGGRTATAAGAAATCGTTTTCAACCCCTTGGGGTTAAAAGTTAGTCAAATGGGTTATTTTCTGGAAATCGCCTGAACTTCGGCGGCAAACCAATCGGGGGTTTCGCCAAGGGTTGCGGCATCAAGGATGGCTTTTAGTAAACGCGGGTTTTTACACACAGATTTCACATCTGCTTCCCGATTTTCCGCTTGTTTTAACATTTGCATGAAGGTTTTGGCATCATAATTTTCGTGCATCGCTTTATCATCAAGTATCCACTGTCTTGCGGCGGCTGTCCTGCACGCCTCACTTTTCTTATCTATATCTTCTGGGTTTAAGTGCGGGGCAACTTGCTTGGTTTGCACCAAGTCATGCGTTTCATCACCTGGGAATGCCATATATAAAGAAAAAACGAGCAAAATCATGGTGGCAGCCAAAATACCATATACAACCAACTTCTTTTTCTTGGCTTGTTGAATCTCTCGAAGTRCTGCTTCTGCTTTGGTTTGCGCTTCTTCATCACTCAAAGCTTCTTCTTCAATACCGTCTTGTTCAGCAGGAGCCTCTGGCATGGTTGCTGATGGATCCCAGTCTACAACATTGTTTTCTCGTTCAGCAGATTCTGCCACAGCCTCAACTTCTTGTTCAGGAAAATCTTTAGGCTCTTCCCTTAAAGGAATGTCACTATTTTTCAGCGCTTCTGCATCCTGGGGTGGTGCAGTTAACGTTGGATCCCAGCCTTCGGTAGCATTAAACGATTTCTTATCTGTTGATACGCCTCGTTTATTCGCATCATGGATAACCAACATGAACTTTTCTAAACAATTTTTACAACGCACGAAGTCGCCTTCAGAGTTGCGTATTTTATCATTTACAGCATAGCATTTGCCGCAATGCGTACATTCAATGTAWTCCAAAACGACCTCCCCTACACCCTCTCACACATGCCCAACAAGGCTCAAGTGTTACTTCTTCATTTCCTCAGCGCGAAGCTGCTGCGCAACCTTATCCAACACCCCATTGATAAACCCACGCGAAGGTTCATCGGCATATGCTCGCGTCAGCTCCAAAGCTTCATTGATAATCACTTTATAAGGAATCTCCAAACGGTTTTTCAGYTCCCACACCGCAATGCGCAATACATTCAATTCAACGTGTGCAATGCTCCTTAAACTCCGGCCGTTCACTGCTTGACCAATCAGCTCATCCAAAACCTCATGACTTCCACTTACACCATAGACGATTTCACGCAAATAATCTTCATCTTGCCCTTTTTTATCTTCTTGTTGCAATCTATCGGCTAAAATACTGGGAATCATCGCAGCATCATTGCCACCATTATGCCACGCATACAAAGCTTCAATCGCCGATTCTCTTGCCATGTGACGATTGGGGCTTTTTTTCTTTTTTGTCGACTGACTCATGCAGATTCCACCATAGGTTCTAAATTCTTCAATGCTTGGGCAACTTCAACGGCAGTAAGGGCTGCTTCAGCACCTTTATGTCCGTGTGCGCCACCCGTACGCTCTTGCGCTTGTTCTAATGTGTCTACCGTAAGCACACCATTGCCCACACCAATATCACCACGCTCAGCAATATGGTTAATCGCATCCATCGCACCCTGACACACATAATCAAAATGCGCAGTGCCGCCACGAATCACACAGCCCAAACAAACAATCACATCATACGCTTGCGACTTCGCCATACGTTGGGCAATTGTGCCAATTTCCAGCGCACCTGCCACCCGAACAACTGTTATCAAGTCATCTATCGCGCCGTGTTTTTTTAATGCTTCAACTGCACCGTCAGTTAAAGCATTGGTAACGCCTTCGTTAAATCGCGCTGACACTATACCAATGCGCAAACCTGATGCATCAACCGTACCCTCTAAAGTTGGTGCATCAAGACTCATGGCTTTCACCTTTTTTCTTGTCCAGTGTGTCAAATAAATGACCCATTTTATCACGTTTGGTCGTTAAGTAATGGATATTATCCTCATGAGCAAATGTTGCCAACTGCACACGCTCTGTCACCTCAAGCCCATAACCATCCAAAGCAATGATTTTCTTGGGGTTATTGGTAAGTAAGCGCAACTTACGCAAACCCAAAGAACGCAAGATTTGTGCGCCAATACCGTAATCTCTTAAATCTGCCTTAAAACCTAATTTTTGATTGGCTTCGACTGTATCATGCCCTGCATCTTGCAAGGAATACGCTCGAAGTTTGTTAAACAAACCAATACCACGYCCTTCTTGGCGTAAATAYAAMAWYACRCCYKMACCWGCYTCKGCAAYTTGKYKCATSGCWGCRTGWARYTGWGAACCACARTCACAACGGCGYGAGGTRAATACATCACCCGTTAAACATTCCGAATGCACACGCACCAAACAAGGTTCTTCGGCTGAAGGTTCACCCATCACCAATGCCACATGTTCTGCATCATCCACAAGATTACTAAAGCCAATCATCTGGAAATCACCAAAYTCTGTGGGCAACCGCACTTCGACTTCACGTTTGACCAATGAGTCGTGTTTTAAACGGTGTGAAATCAAGTCGGCAATACAGCCAATTTTAATATTGTGTTTTTTAGCAAACTTTTTTAGCTCTGGCATACGCGCCATAGTGCCATCTTCATTCATGATTTCACAAATCACGCCCGCTGGTTTCAGCCCTGCAAGCCTTGCCAAATCAATRCTGGCTTCMGTATGCCCTGCGCGMACCAACACACCACCTTCTTGCCCYTTGAGCGGAAACACATGCCCAGGCGAATGAATRTCTTTGGCTTCYACYGARYYTTTAATYGCAGTGCGAATSGTATGCGCTCTATCAAATGCAGAAATACCCGTRGTCACACCTTCGGCAGCTTCAATTGACACTGTAAAATTGGTTTTGAATTTGGAATTGATATTGGTGGTCATCAAAGGGAGGTTGAGCTTTTCAACCTGTGCTTCTTCAAGGGTTAAACAAATCAAACCTCTGCCGTGGGTTGCCATAAAGTTAATCGCTTCAGGGGTCACCCATTCCGCAGCCATCACCAAATCGCCTTCGTTTTCTCGGTCTTCATCATCGGCAAGGATAATCATACGCCCAGCACGCAGCTCTTCAATCAACTCTTCGCAAGGGTCAAGGCTCATCTGTTCTCCAATGTATTACAGCTTAAAATACGTTCAACATATCGACCCAACAGGTCAGTTTCAAGGTTCACTCTATCACCTTTTTGCAAGCGGTGCAGGTTGGTGTGCTCCAAAGTATGTGGAATAAGGTTCACCGTGAAGCATGTATCTTCAACGGTATTCACCGTTAAACTCACACCATTTAAGGTAACTGAACCTTTAACCACAACATATTGCTTCAAATGCTCAGGCACTTCAAAAGTAATTTGTTGGTGTTCGCCAACATCAACAATCGACACCACCTTTGCCACGTCATCAATATGCCCGCTCACCATATGCCCACCCAAAGCATCACCCATACGCAATGCAGGTTCTAAGTTCACTGGGTCGCCCACATTTAACTGTGAGAAGCGGGTAAGTTTGATAGTTTCAGGTGAAAGTGTTGCAGACCACAAACTTTGTTTTGCATCAGAGAAATCCGTAATCGTGAGGCAGCAGCCATCCACAGCCACCGAATCACCAAGCTGCCAAACTGACATATTCAACTTGGTGGCAAACACAAATAGCGATTGGTTCTTTTGATGTTCCAGCGATGTTATGCGCCCTACATCCTGAATAATACCTGTAAACACTTGAATTACTTAGCGTGATACTTCGCAGACTCTTCACGAACCGCCTTGAAAAATTCAATGGCATGTTCTGGTGGCACGTCTGGTGTAATACCATGTCCTAGATTAAACACATGCCCATTACCATGCCCAAATTTTTCCAAAATATCTTTCACTTCCACGCGAATTTTCTCAGGGTTAGCATACAACATGGTTGGATCCATATTTCCTTGAAGGGAAACTTTATCACCCACGCGACGACGTGCTTCATCAATATCAATTGACCAATCCAAACCAAGCACATCACAACCTGTGTCTGCCATGGCTTCAAGCCAACCCATGCCACCTTTAGAATAAAGAATCACAGGCACTTTACGACCATCRTKYTCRCGKGTYARTTGMGATACAATKCKYKKCATATAYTGYARTGRAAAKTCWTTRTAAKCACKGGTATTYAARATKCCGCCCCAWGTATCAAARATTTGYACAGCTTGCGCACCWKSKGCAATTTGACCATTCAAATAWGCWGCCACTGARTCRGCTAATTTCTCNMRMNAATAAGTGCATGGTCTCAGGTTCATTAAACATCATGGCTTTGACTTTSGAGAARKTYTTAGARCCGCCRCCTTCMACCATATASGTTGCCAATGTCCAAGGGCTGCCTGCAAAACCAATCAAAGGCACGCGACCATTCAAATCACGGCGAATCGTACTCACGGCATCCATCACATAACCCAATTCACGCGTTGGGTCATCCAAAACTGGCAACTTTTCAACATCGGCTTTACACGTCAAAGGTTGTGGAAACTTAGGGCCTTCGCCTGTGCCAAAAGTGAGTTCCATACCCATCGCTTCAGGTACAACCAAAATGTCCGAGAATAAAATTGCCGCATCTGCATCTAAAATATCAATCGGCTGCAGTGCCACTTCACTACATAATTCAGGTGAGCGACAAAGGTTTAAGAAGCCACCTGCTTTGGCACGTGTCGCCCTATATTCAGGCAAATAGCGCCCCGCTTGGCGCATCATCCAAACCGGTGTGCGCTCCACATCTTGGCGCAAACATGCGCGTAAAAACAAATCATTCTTTAATTCAGTCATATTATCCTTCGGGGTCTTTATTGGGATGAAAAAGCAAGCATATTATAATTGTTGCCATCAATCAAAACATAGGAAAAATCCAAACAGCATCAACTAGAGATTTATGAAGTTCATTTGCTTCCTGAATCTACATTTTGTGTATCCAACTCTGATGCTTCTCCCGCCACACATAAGCTGTAGTTTGCACCTTGRTCCAATATTTCCAACACTTTAAACAAATCTTTTTGTACACCGCGTTGAATACTAAACACCAAGCCTGTAAAAATGTTACCATCAGGAAACAACATGGTATGCTCATTTCCTTCTTCAAAACTGACCAATACTGGCCACTTTCTATACTCGCTGGTATCACCAATACTTAGCATCACAGCCTTAAGCACCACATGTTTTTGCATATAAAAATCAAGCCCCATCTGCTGCTCGCCTGGTTTGGGGTAACGAATCCAACGAATAAAAGCAAACCTTGGCTCGCCTCGGTATGGTGTCCAATTCAGACCAACCATATGCCCCACTTGGCTACTCGGTGCTTCCATGCTTATGCGCTCAATCGCAATACCTGACTTGCTAATATTCAACACTGTCCATTCCGAACCACGCAAAAGTATAGGGGCAGCAGCAGCTTCTGAGCCGAGCGCAACCACACCGTGCTCTTCAAGGTTTTCTTCAATGGCGACCGCCATCAAATCAACCAAACCCCAATCGACTGTCATCTTGGCATTACCATACTCTTGCCTTTCATGAATGCGTGACTTAGTGCGCAAGGCATCCAAAATAGCATTGCCGCCCACAACCGTGGTGTTCAAAGCAGCTTCAACTTGCAAATTTTTACTTTGTAGCAATGGGTCTTTAAGCACTTTTTCTGCACGGTCTATGGATAAGACCAGCTTATCAATAAAATCATCCATAGGTATGAGCAAATGGTCTGTTGCCGATGAATTTGGCGCGAAAGGCAACACTTTTGCTGTTTCATGCGGACGGCTCAAGTTAGTCGCCATCAAACTATAACCCTTCAGATCTGCGCTTTTCACTGCACCTTTGGCTAAATAGTAAGGCTCTAATATTTGGATGTGATGTTTCAATTCATCCATCACCATGGCTTGTTCTTTATCCGTTAAACTGAAAAAGTCTAAGTTGCGCAACAACTCATAACGTGCCACTGCCCTATAAAATCGTTTCCGCTCAGCAACTACCGTTTCAGGGCATTCAGGTAATATCACCATGCCCAAACGCATCAAATCAAACACTTGGCGTATGGTGATGATTGCCGCCGTTTGATATTCAGCCAATCCGTCACGCATCAAACGCCCTGCAAGTTCAATGGCATGAGAAATCATGTCTACAAGAATGGGGTAATAACCCGCTTCGGCTTGCGCTTCTTTTTGCACCATATCAATGCCTATTTTATGCGCATTCAAAATTGCAGCCGTCATTTCAGCATCAAATAAGTCAAGTTGTCCTTCAAATCGTTTTAAAACTTTTAGGCGGAAGTGCAATGGAATTAATGGRTTCGCATTTAAGCGCGACAAATAAGACTGCATRCCTTTGCGAAGCTTTTCGCCGCCAGATGCTCCCGAAATATAAGTGTTAAGTCGTTGTTCGAGGTCGTCAAACTTATTGAGAAGTGCATCAGTAAGCATTTCTGCTTGCCCAAGCTCGATTTGCTGTGGGTGCAAGCGAAGATTTGCTTCCAGAGCATTTTGCACATCCTTCTGTTGGTCTTGGCTACCCATTTGAAACAATCCTCATCAAAAAATAAAAAAGTAAACTTCTCTACAGTATTTGTGATATTTCCCCAKCATGAGGAAGGTAAATCATTTCAGGCATAAAAGGCAACATTTTTTCCAAAATTGGTTCAAGAATGAGCCTAGTTTCTGCAAATGTACCTGTGTCACCCATATCATTCAACACCAACCATTGCGGTGACTTGCCTATACTTTGCAAATATTGACAGCTTAACAAAGCTTGATTCATACAGCCAAGTTGCAGCGGCACAACCAACATCACTTCCACATCAGGAATGCTTTGCAACCAGTCAGACACCAGCCAATGCGTATCATCAATCACGGATAGCGGAACCATCAAACCACCAACCCCTTCAATCAGAGTGACGTCGTGTTTGGCTGTTTGCTGCGCTGACCAAACCGATAGCTTGTCTTGTTGAATATCCACATTTTGTTTTTGCGCTGCCAGCGCTGGTGCAAGTGGTAAGTCATACGTCAAAAAATTAATATCTTGGGCTTGTTTACTGGGTTGGTTAAATAAAAGTTCTGCAACATCTTCATTCAGCCCGCTTGCATTTAAGCCGCTTGCAATGGGTTTTAAAGCTTGCGTATCCAAGCCTTGCGCCAAGCAAGTTTTAAGCAGTGATGAAGTGACCCATGTTTTGCCCGCATTGGTATCCGTTGCAGTGATAAAAATAGAGCGCGACATGTTTAAACCTTTCGCATCAGGCGATTAAAAACGATTCAATACCCGCTCATTAATGTCGATAWCATGACGGTCTCTCAGGCTAGACATCCAACGCGCAAAACGCACCGCACCTTTGGATTTCTTCACTTGCGTGCGCAAAGCATCTTCTTCATTGGCAAATAAAGCATCGTCGGCTTCTTGAACSTCTTGMACAAACACAATTGCAATGCCTTGTGCTGTTGGAATAGTTTGACTTGCCCATTGCCCTTCAGGTGTGCGGAATGCATCAGGAATCACAGCCGAAAGCCAAGCCGCATCATCACCTTCACCATTGCTGCGCAACGCTTTAGACACAAACTTGGCTTGAGAAAATTGCTGCGCCAAAGCATCAATAGCTTTGCCTTCTTTGCCTGCTGCCAAAGCTTCATCGGCAATCGCTTGCGCTTGTTCAATGGCTTGAGCATTGCGCACATCATCATACACACGTTTAACCACRTCAGCGAAATCCATGGTAAAGGGTTCAATGCGCTGCAAAACTTCCAAGGCAACATAATGTCCGTTATCTACCTCAACAATTTCAATGGCATCACCAGCCATGGTTGAAAATACTTTTCGTTGTAGCTCTTGCGATGTGCCGAGAAGCTTATTAGCCAACACATTCTCTTGGCTTAATGCACCCAAATCCTGCACCGTTAAACCAACCACTTTTGCCGCAGCATCGAGTGAATCTTCCATACCCAAAGCGTTGTCCAAATCTCCCGATAAACGGAAAGCTTCTTCCTCTGCCATTTCTGCCAACAAAGACGAACGCAATGTTTCTTCAACATCTGCCAATGGCTTAATTTGTTCTTCTTGAATCTCATTAAGCTTCACCAGGTGATAACCAAACTGAGTTTCCACCACATCACTCACTTCACCAATCTGCAACTGATCAAATGCTGCTTCTTCAAACTCAGGAACCATTGCTCCGCGCGCAAAGAAGCCCAAATCACCACCGCTAGAAGATGTAACATCATCTGACACATCTTTGGCAACATCGGCAAAGCTCTCGCCTGTATCAAGGCGTTGCTTGGCGGCTACAATCTTATCCATGGCAGCTTGTTTCACATCTGCCGAAGCATCTTGGGCTACACGCACCAAAATATGTGCTGCACGGCGTTTTTCAGGTGTGCCAAATTCAGATGCACGCTCGGCATAAGCTTGTTCAATATCTGCATCACTGATGCTTATTTCTGCCATCAAATCTTGCGCATTGATTTCAACGGCTTTCACCACAACTTCAAGCGGTGATTGATAAAGTGATTCATGCGTTTCATACCAGTCACGCGCTTCATCATCATTGACTTCAATCGTTGATTTAAGGCTTTCAGGATCAACAATCAAAGCTGTTAACACACGCTTTTCAAAGTTTGCCTTAAACCGCGCTTCAACTTCTGCATCAGACACCGTTGCCGATTGAACAATCGCATTTTGCAACGTATCAATCATGATGTTTTGACGAAGATAATTTTCATAATCACGCGGTGAAACAAAACCCATTTGACGAATCAACGCTTGATAGCGTGTTGGGCTAAACCCTTTACCTTCTTCACGGAATTGCGGTGTGCCTTGCACTGTGGCGAGCACTGCCTCATCAGGTGTCACCARCCCCATATGTGTGCTTTCCATCAACATCAACTTGCGRTTAATCATCGTTTGCAGGGTTTCATTCTTCACACCCAACTGCTCTGCCATTTCTTTGGTGAACTGGTCGCCAAACATATTGGCATAAGCTTGAAGCTGGCGTTGGTAAGTGGTGGCAAAATCGACATCAAGAATGGCTTCYCCATCGACTTCCGCAATCGTTTCCACTTGATTGCCTGTGAAGTAGTCGCCTACACCCCACAAGGCAAAAGATAAAATAATTGCACCGAGGATAACTTTAGCAATCCAGCCTCGTGTATGGTTACGCATTGATTCAAGCATGAAAGACCTCAAAATTCCGACAAAATAGAAGCGGCAGAGTAAAGAAGCGAATACTAAGGCGCAAGCTAATTCGTTATATCCTGCACTTTTTAACGATGTTGACGTTTTTTATCGTGTTTCAACAAATGATTCGGCACTTTTGCACCCAATGCGCGTTTCTTCTCCAACTTTTTACGTTGTGCATCTTTAAGCGACATACCCAAGTGGGCTTCGCCGCGCTGTTTGGCGAGCATTTCTTGTTTTTGTCGCTCTTCCAATCGCTTTTGTTTCTCAGGGGTTAACACATCATGGCATCTGTCACAACACACACTCTCGCGGAAATGTTCCGATTCCCTATCTTTCGCGCTTAATGGCCAACGGCAACCGCGACACAACTGATATTCGCCTTGGTTTAAACCATGTTTAACGGCTGTTCTGTCATCAAACACAAAACACTCACCTTCCCATAGGCTTTCTTCTTCAGGCACTTCTTCCAAGTATTTAAGGATGCCGCCTTTGAGATGGTAAACCTCTTCATAACCCTGCTGCAACATAAATGATGATGCTTTTTCGCAGCGTATGCCCCCTGTGCAAAACATAGCGACTTTTTTATGTTTTTTGGGGTCGCAGTTTTTCTCAACGTATTCAGGAAACTCACGAAATGTGTCGGTTTTGGGGTCAATCGCACCTTTGAATGTGCCAATTTCATATTCATAATCATTGCGCGTGTCCAACACCAGCACATCAGGGTCGGCAATGATTGCATTCCAATCTTTCGGGTCGATGTATGTGCCCACGCATACATTGGGATTCACCCCATCAATGCCCAACGTGACGATTTCTTTTTTCAATTTCACTTTCATGCGGTAAAAAGGTTTGTTATCCGTGTATGATTCTTTGTGTTCAAGCGCTTCCAAACGCGGGTCATCGCGTAAAAATGTTAACAACGCATCAATGTTTTGACGCGAGCCTGCAACTGTCCCGTTGATACCTTCTGCCGCAAGCAGCAATGAACCTTTAATGTCGTGTTCATCGCAAAAAGTTTGCAGAGGTTCACGAATATCTTTGAAATCATCCAAAGCAGCAAAATGATACAACGCAGCTACAACAGTTTTCATCGTTTTAACACCTAATCCATATTTTTAATGCGGGTAATGCTAACATGTCCAAAGCGCATGTCTAAACTTGTAGCCATTGGGCGTGATATTCCTGTGACAATTTTAAGGCACACTAGGCATAGCCGAGGTGTCGTCATGAATAAAAAATACAACCGTTTGGTTTATCCCATCACCATGTTCCTAAGCTATAGTTTGCTTATCTTTATAAGCTTGCAGCTCATCAGCACAAGTGCCTCAAGTGTGGAAGCGCGCCCCGCACCAGAAATCACCGCACCAACATGGTTAAACAGCCAACCTTTAACGCTTGCAGAACTTCGCGGCAAAGTGGTTCTGGTCAAGTTTTGGACGTTCGGTTGCTACAACTGCAACAATGTCGAACCTTATGTCAAAGCGTGGTATAAACAATATAAGGACAAAGGTTTAGAAGTGATTGCGGTGCATTCGCCTGAATTTAACTATGAAAAAAGTGTCAAGAATGTGAAAAAGTATATTCAAGACGAGGGTGTGACTTATCCCATCGCCATCGACAATGATTTTTCACATGGCACAAGTATCAAAACCGCGCCTGGCCGACCATGTATTTAATTGATAAACAAGGTTTTATTCGTCACAAACGAATCGGTGAAGGCGGCTATACAACCATGGAAAGCATGATTCAAAAGTTATTGTCTGAAAAATAACAGATACTCTCTCTTTATTTAAAGGGCTCTGATCACTTGTTCTGCTTATCATTTGTCAGTTGTCCCGTCCAAGTGTCCAACGATAGAAAGCCATAAGATTTAGGCGGTATTTGTGCTTAAATCGTGGTTTTTATAGTTGGTTTCGGTTCAATTTCACATTTTGATACCTCGTTTTATCATTTTTAAGTTTTTTATCATCCGAACAATTAGCATTTTTGTGTTCAGAGCATGATAACCCTGTGGACGAGGTGAATGGCGAAGCCAGAGAAAGTACCCTGGGGTACAGTGGTTAACCGTCTACATGGTGATGAGGATTACGGCTTGATGTGTCATGGTGGAAGGTAATATCCATTCAACAACCCGTCCCAAGCCTCAAAATACTGAGCTTTGCATGGGTTTCCTTTTTTGTTTGTCCAAACCTCAGCAGGCGTTGCCCCATCGAGATAGTCATGTGGTCTGACATGGTTATACCAAAACCCAAATAAATGAAGGGAATGGTTCAACGCTTCAAATGACGGCACTTCCCATTGGTTAAGCTTCTGTTTGAGTGTGCCAAAGAAACGTTCGACCTTTCCATTTTGCCACGGGCAGGCAACCTCAGTGCGTTGGTGTTTGATGCCTAATATCCACAGTCCCAAGCGGAAGAGTTTTGATGTAAAGATGGCTTCATTATCGGTGCGGATAACCTTTGGTTTTCCGTATTTTTTGATAGCGAATATAATACACTCAAGCAGGGCAATTGATGATTTGTCCACTAGAGGTTTTAAGGTTAAGCAGCTTCTGCTTTGATGTTCGATAATACCGAAGATATTGTGCAGTTTACCCACTGCATCGGTTTTGCCTGTTAAATCAACACCCCAAATGAGATTGTGCGGCACAGCTTTGGGTCGTTTATGTTTGAGTTTTCTTTTTAACACCTGAATCTCATATTGATGGTTGCGGATAACAGAATTCACGTAACTTTTACTTACAGTCATACCTTTTGACTGATGCAAACGATTAAAGGTATGGGCAATGGTTCTACACCCTGCTTGAGGCATTAAAGCTTTAAGCCAGATGACCTTCTTCTTCACCCATTTCGGTTTGGGTTGGTGATAACAGTATTGGTGCTGTTTGACCTGTTTGGGTGCACCGTAGAACTTAGGTTTGTTGAAATAAGTTGTAATAAACCACAGGTATATAAAGTAAAGAACACATAAAACCACCATTACACCCCTCAGTTATAGGCATTTTGAAGCTTCTATAAAATAGYGTGGTGATTAACTTTTAGCGAGATRGTTCATCAAAATAGAAAAMGMAACTTAGGTTCAGTATARTTATCATGACTTGAGCTTTTTATAATTAAGTCCTAATATATAGGCATTTGAATATTTATGCCAAGGGAAGAGGACTAATGAAAGACAGTAAAAAAGGTGTTACTGAACAGGTTATGAGCCTACTCAACCAAGAAGGGATTCTGCGCCCTCGCGACCTAGATGCTCATCAAATTYCYCGTMGGTATCTGAGCCGTCTTTTTCAACGTGGKCTTCTTRTACGCTCMTCRCGGGGRATTTATACATCARCGAATGCTGAACTATCCGAAAACCAAACAATTGCAGAAGTAAGCAAACGAATCCCAAGAGGAACGGTTTGTCTTCTATCTGCTCTTTCTATTCATGAAATCACAACACAATCGCCATTTGAAGTTTGGCTTGCCATTGACCGCAAGGCTTGGCTACCTAAGGTGAACGATCTCCCTGTTAAAACAGTTCGCTTTTCAGGGGAGGCACTAACGCGTGGTGTTGATTATCATGTCATAGATGGTGTGCGTGTTCCCATTTATAATCCAGCAAAGACCATTGCAGACTGTTTCAAGTATCGCAATAAAATTGGGCTTGATGTTGCTATTGAATCTCTCCAAGAGGGATGGGCAGCTAAAAAGTTTAATATGAATGACATGTGGAAGTATGCAAAAATATGCAGGGTTCATAATGTTATGAAGCCCTACCTAGAGTCACTATCATGAATACATCTGCATCCATTAGGCAACGTCTGCTTAATATATCAAGAGAACAAAAGGTTGAATTCAATCGTATCTTAACCAGTTACGGTTTGGAGCGTTTGCTCTATCGGCTTTCCATTTCAAAATATAAAGATGAATTTACGCTTAAAGGGGCAATGCTTTTTTCATGCTGGAGCGGTGATGCTTAT
Organism: Zetaproteobacteria bacterium; assembly: GCA_002401135.1. Classification (GTDB taxonomy): domain Bacteria; phylum Pseudomonadota; class Zetaproteobacteria; order Mariprofundales; family Mariprofundaceae; genus Ghiorsea. The sequence goes on along the minus strand of NVSF01000012.1, from coordinate 1,365 downwards.
CGCGCCACCAAAGATGTGGATTTTTTAAAGTCTGGCGAAACCTCGGTTGCTTATCTCATGCAGGTGTTCACAGACTTGTGTAAACAGAAAGAATTTGAAGATGGTTTGGTGTTTAATGTGGATTCTATTCAAGCAAGCGAAATCAGGGAAGAAAATTCATATGGTGGTATTCGTGTGACGATGGAAGCCACGTTAGCAAAAGCTAAAATTAAGATACAGGCAGATATTGGCATTGGAGATATTATAACACCACATGCTGAGGTGATTGAATTTCCAACAATCTTAGATATGCCATCACCAAGTTTGAAGGCGTATCCTGTTGAGACTGTTGTTGCTGAGAAATTTGAGGCAATGGTATCTCTTGGTTTTACGAATAGCCGCATGAAAGACTTTTACGATATTTGGGCAATTTATAAGTTTATGCACCCTGATGAAAAACTATTAAGCAAAGCGATTTCAAATACTTTTAACCAACGAGAAACCAAACTTCCATTCGATTTGCCTCTAGCTCTAACCGATGATTTCGCATTGGATGTCAGTAAACAGCAGCAATGGAAAGCTTTTATTCACCGAACGGCTGTTGTGAGCAATGCGAAAAGCACTTTGAAAGAAACCATTGAAGATATTCGACCATTTTTAATACGTGCAATTCACCACACCGATGTTTTCGATAACACATAGGCTGTATGCCCTGCTTGGTGAGTGAAATTGGGGTAGAACTTTTTATGAATTATGACGGTCATTAGTGGACTGTCTTTTTTTGCTCTCGATTGAGTATTTTCCAATCGTAAAATGCGTCTGAAAAGTATGCGCATGTTTTTTGACTATGCTGCATATTGATTCTGCCCAAACATATTATCGAACAACTTGGCTTTAGCTTTCTGTAATTGYTTCCATGCGTCAAGGTCAGATTGYTTCRTGGCTATTTTATCCATGTCTTCAAATGASCAYYCKSGCTTMARGAAYTGSTGTGCATCGGGYAGYGATTTYAGCTTYTCGTAKGGYGTTTTCATRTCSYTYTGTTTGTAGTATTTTTCTGTTTTCCTTTGCTGTTTGTTTCAATGCTTGGGAAGTGACATGGATGGTGATAATTGATACACGGGTTCAAGTAGGCTTGGTTAAACTTCTCCATGTTTTCTGCATATTGTTGTGGGATATGAATATAACCAAACACCTTGCGTACAACAGCGTTGTTTTTACTCTCAGCCAAGGCATTATCGTTGGAGTGTCGTGGGCGTGATTTTGTCATGCTAACCAATGAATCATTGAGCAGTTCAGCCACCCTTTTATTGATATATTCAGACCCATTATCTGAGTGGAAGCCTAAGGTTTTGAATGGACATTGGTTCAAAATAGATGTGAGTG